>JALZWO010000054.1 GCA_023300375.1 Granulosicoccus sp.
CCGAGTTTGACACCCATGATTAGCACTAATAGACCGATCAGTAGCAATATCAACGTCAAGGCAGCTGACGCCCGTCTACCCAGAAAATCATTGAGCATATCGATGGCAACGAAGCCGCCTTGGCGATAAGCGATAGGTGCCATAAGGCCGGTCATCCACAGCATGCAAAAACGAGCAAACTCCTCGGGCCAGGGTAGCGCATCAAAGCTGGGATGGTAGCGAAAGAAAACCTGAATTAGTATGCCAACAACCATAGCGGCTATGGCGACAATACCAATGATATTGCATACTTTTAATGCAGTATTATTCACTGCAACAAGAGGACGTTGAAGTGTTCGCAGCATTAGCTGCGTGCTCGGCGAGAATGCTTGTTAGGCACTAAACAGAGGTGCATTGCTAAAGCGCCCTGCATCTACGTTTTTCCGCTGTTGCGGTGATAATCACCTGTAAAAAACTTGAGATTTTTCATTGGCTAATGACTGTGCGCAATACTTTTCAAAGACAACTTAGTATGTCAGCATCTTGCCAACAATACAGCGCTTGGAGCCTGAGCAGCAGAAATTAATTGGCATGAAAAAGGCTCTGGATGCATATCGAATGCAATGACAAAATTAAATCAATTGATACAGGTCTCTATTGATTCTCAGAATACACAACCGGAAACCAATCTTCACGTAAACGCTCACCGGGCTGCATGCCGTGTCCAGTAAAGGGTGGTGACGTGGGACCAGGACGCTCAATGTATCTTGCATTATCACCCACTAGCCGCAGCGAGAAGGCACGTCGCCTGTTAGCAGACTCGTTGCCTCTCGCACCATGGAGTGTGGAGAAGGTGAAAGCTACAGCATCACCTGGTTGCATGGACCATTCTCGAATTGGCATCCCTTCACGATCTGGATCGGGCACATCGATGTAAGCATCCGACTCAGGATAAAAATTGTCGTTAGCCAGCCAACGCGTGGGCAGAACCGGTTTTTCCCATCGATGTGAGCCTGCAACACACCGTAATGATGCCTCGTTCACCGGATCTATAGGTGTCCAAAAAGAGACGTTTTGTGTGCCATCAACAAAATAATACGGACTGTCTTGGTGCCAAGGGGTTGGCTTTGATGTGCCGGGCTCTTTGATCAATATATGTTCGTGAAATAGCTGCGCTGTTTTTGATGCCATCAAGTTAGCGGCAACTTGCGCCACGGGCGACTCATAAATCACTTGCTTGAAAGGCTCTACGCGACTCCAGTTGCAATAGTCGTCAAAGAATCGTCCCTGTTCGCCATCGCCTGTATTTTCGGCCGCAAATTCTCCCGGGGTTTCCAGATTTTGTTCAATACCACGACTGATCGTATCAACGAAGCCATTGAACAATCCCCTGATTAACACGACACCCTCGTCTTGAAATACTTTTACGTGCTGCTGTGTAATCAATGGGTGCAATGGGCTCATGGGACTCTTGGACGTTTTCTTGATGTTGTCAATCTAACAGATGTGGTTTTAATGTATCTTAAACAACGACCTTTCGTTTGCACGATAAAAATTTTATTGCACAGTCCCTTAACTTTAAGTGTCAAAAAAAACAGGAGAGAGATCTTATGCTTGATAAAACAGCACAGGCAATTCTGGAAGAAACTCTAACTCAATTAGGTGATGCCCTGGAACGAGGAGATATCAATTCAGCCTTGTCGCTTTTCCAAGACGATTGCTATTGGCGAGATCTAGTGAGTTTCACCTGGAACCTTCGTACTCTGGAGGGCAAAGATCAGGTTCACGACATGTTAAGCACACAACTGGGTTCAATAAAACCTGCCAACTTTGCTGCAGCGCCCAACGAAATAGCCACTGGTGATAAGGCGTTGGTGGAAGGTTGGATCGAGTTTGAGACGACAGTTTCACGCGGCTTTGGACACATTCGAATCAAGGAGGGCAAAATTTGGACGTTGTTGACCAGCATGACTGAACTCAAGGGCTATGAGGAAAGTAAAGGCTACAACCGAGCCATGGGTGCAGAGCACGGCGTTGATGCAAGTCGGATGACGTGGACAGAAAAATTGGTACACGAGCGCAAGACATTGGGTTACAAAGAACAGCCTTACTGCGTGATTATAGGCGGAGGGCAGGGTGGTATCGCCTTGGGGGCCCGCCTTCGCCATCTGAATGTTCCCACCATCATTATCGAGAAGAACGCCAGGGCGGGCGACAGCTGGAGAAACCGCTATAAGTCGCTCTGCCTACACGATCCGGTCTGGTACGACCATCTGCCGTATATGCCTTTCCCACCCACGTGGCCTGTCTTCGCGCCCAAAGATAAAATTGGTGATTGGCTAGAGATGTACACAAACGTTATGGAACTTAACTACTGGACGTCCAGTGAGGCGAACAAGGCGGTTTATGACGAATCGAAAAAAGAATGGGTCATTACGGTTGATCGCGATGGCGAGCAAGTTACGCTACGGCCAAAGCAACTGATTATGGCGACAGGTATGTCAGGTAAGAAAAATCAGCCAACTTTTGAGGGTCAGGATGTGTTCAAAGGTGAGCAGCAGCATTCATCCGAGCATCCGGGGCCAGATAATTATAAAGATAAAAAAGTGGTTGTCATCGGCGCCAACAATTCTGCACATGATATTTGTGCTGCATTGGCAGAGTCAGGTGTTGACGTCACTATGGTGCAGCGCTCCTCTACTCACATCGTCAGATCGGATTCCTTAATGGAAATAGGGCTAGGTGCCTTGTATTCAGAGGAAGCGGTAAACAACGGTATGACGACAAAAAAAGCGGATATGATTTTCGCCTCGCTGCCTTACAAAATCATGCACGAATTTCAAATTCCGCTCTATGAACAGATGAAAGAACGTGATGCTGACTTCTACGCTGATCTTGAAAAAGCCGGCTTCATGCTCGATTGGGGAGATGATAATTCAGGGCTTTTTATGAAGTATCTGCGACGTGGATCGGGCTACTACATCGATGTTGGTGCATGCCAACTTATCATCGATGGCACCATCAAGCTCGTTAGCAACGTGGGTATCGATTCACTAGATGAAACAGGTGTGCGCCTATCCAATGGACAACACCTAGAGGCTGATCTCATCGTTTACGCAACGGGTTATGGATCGATGAACGGTTGGGTTGAAGATCTCATCGACAAAGACACAGCAGACAAGATTGGAAAAGTCTGGGGGCTGGGTTCGGATACCACAAAGGATCCTGGCCCGTGGGAGGGCGAGCAGCGCAATATGTGGAAACCAACACCACAGGACGCACTGTGGCTTCATGGGGGCAACCTACACCAGAGCCGGCATTATTCGCAGTACCTTTCGTTGCAGCTCAAGGCTCGTATGGAGGGCCTCGATACGCCTGTTTACAAACCGCAGCCATCGCATCATTTACAATAGCAACGGCATGCCACCACCTTCTGCTCTGGTGGTGGCGCCCTTCCTGCGGCCATGTCTGTTGGGGCAGACAATCAGTATGGCGTTCGATATCCACTACCTGAAAAGAATTTATTAGCGCTGGAACCACAGGCCTTGAAAAAAACAGTAATAACAAGACGGCGTTTGTTAAGCGCGATGTGTGTTGGCTTTTGCAACACTACGAGTGCTCGCACTGAAACCGGTCCAGCTGGCGTTCTACCCGAACTGCAGTCAGAATCATCTATAACCGACTCCAAAGCACCTCGCACTTTGACAGAGCGAATTGAGGCGCTCCGCGTTGATGCCTCGCGCATAGACAGACTTCGCTCATTGGTTGTTTTGCATGAGGGGCGTACCGTGTTGGCAGAGGCTTTTTCAGGGCCATCAGTAGACACCGCTGTTAACGTCAAGTCAGTCTCTAAATCACTAGTAGCATCACTAGTGGGTTGCGCCATTGAGCGTCAGGTTATCCCTGATGTGTCTATGACACTGGGAGACGCTATTCCTGATCTTATACCCAGCAATGCAGATCCTCGAGTTGCCGTATTAACAGTGGCAAACCTGCTAACCATGCAGGCGGGATTGCAACGTACATCTGGGCCATTCTATGGCACGTGGGTGGCGAGTGATGATTGGGTAAAGTACGTACTGAGTCGTCGTTTCGTCGATGAGCCGGGTGGTCGTATGTTGTACTCCACGGGCGATTGGCATGTTTTGGGAGCACTGCTATCCAAGCTCAGCGATGCCAGTTTACTTGAGCTCTCAAGAGAATGGCTAGGTAAGCCTCTAGACATCGATTTCGCTCCATGGACGCGTGACCCACAGGGTCTATTCATGGGCGGAAACGAGATGTCTTTGTCACCATTGCACATGGCAAAATTTGGTGAGCTATATCGTTTGCAAGGTATCTGGAACGATCAACAAGTTCTACAGTCGAAGTGGGTACAGCAGAGTTTCACTGCACGCACTCATTCACCATTTTCTGGTGATGACTACGGTTATGGCTGGTTTTTAAGACGCGTGGGTACTAGTGGTTTTGCCTATGCACGAGGCTACGGTGGACAGTTTATTCATGTCTTACCATTTGAAGGCATCACCGTTGCTATGACGTCTGACTGGACACGCTCGGCACGTGGTGGAGTTTATACAGAGCAATTGCATAAGTTGGTTAGCTCGCATTTGTTGCAAGCGTAGCGTTGATTTAGTATTGTTTAGGCTTTAAAAATTACTGTGTGGAGAGTCATCGCTTGATTGAGTGCAAAAACCTGTTGTCAATTTTTGTACTGAGTCTGTTTGTGTGCATTCACACCTCAAATGTTGCTGCAGAGTCCTCGCTAAATTTATCGCAGCTTGCCACACCCTGCCTAGCTTGCCATTCGGTTACAGCTGAAAAAACAGGGTATGTTGGTCCCACATTGGCCGGCGTAGCGGGGCGCGCATTAGGGACCGATCCTAAGTATGTCTATTCAGATGCCTTCGTCAGAAAATCAGAGGAAGGTTCGGTTTGGGACCGTAACACTTTGAATGATTTCCTTATGAACCCGCAGGGATTTGTCGAAGGCAATGCCATGAATTATCCGGGTATTCAAAGTGATGCAGAACGTGATACTTTGCTCCATTGGCTTTTGAATGATCCGAGCGGTGATCCCGCTGCATTAAAGGATGCCAACTATTCCAGTGTTCCAGAAGTACAAAGCATTTTGGCAAGAACGGCTGATGTTGAGTATGGAGAATATCTCGCAGGTGAATGCCTTACATGCCATCAGTTGAGCGATTCTCGTGGCCAGATACCGCCGATACACAAGTTGACCAGAGACTACCTTGTATTTGCATTGCTTGAATATCAAAACGGTACTCGAGATAACTCTACTATGCAATCGGTGGTTTCATCCTTGTCTGATGAAGATATAGCTGCTTTGAGTCAAGTTTTTGCTCGGATTGAATAAAGCACAGCTTACAGGCATAGTGATGCCGAGCGCTGAAAAGCTTGAATGTAAAACGTGTAGATAGTCCAAGGAAAATGGTATGACATCTGTTACTCGTAGACAATTTAATTCAATCATCGGTGTAGGCGCTGCCTCAATGGTCGTGCCTCCAAGTTTGCTGGGACAATCTAAGCCTCGCGTTGTGGTTGTCGGTGGTGGCGCAGGTGGTGCCACCGCGGCTCGCTATCTTGCCAAAGATTCGGATGGGCAGCTAGATGTCACCTTGATCGAAGATTCTGACACTTATACCAGCTGTTTTTATTCCAATTTGTATCTTGGTGGCTTCCGCACTTTCAACTCCATAACGCACAGTTTTGGTACATTGGCATCTGCATACGGCATCACTTTGAAAAAGGGTCGTGCTGTTGATATCGAGCGTGAAAGCAAAATGGTGGTCATGGCCGATGGATCAACAATAGGCTACGACCTACTTGTTTTGTCGCCAGGTATAGAGCTTCAATACGATAGTGTGCCCGGATACTCGGAGGAGGATAGTCAGATAGCCCCCCATGCATGGCAAGCGGGCAAGCAAACTGAGATCCTACACCAAAAGCTCAATGAGCTTGAAAATGGTCAGGATATCGTCATGGTGGCTCCGCCTAATCCCTATCGTTGCCCACCAGGGCCTTATGAACGGGCGTCGATGATGGCGCATTTTCTAAGCAACAAAGGCTATACCGATAGCACTATTTATATACTCGACCCAAAAGACAAATTTTCGAAACAATCCCTGTTTTCAGCAGGTTGGGAACATTATTATCCTGGCATGATTGAGTGGTATTCACCCGACATACACGGTGGAATCTTGTCTGTTGATGCTAAAGCTGGAATAGTTGAGACCGATTTTGATACGTTTGAAGGTGCACTGTTAAATATCATTCCAGCGCAGAAAGCCGGGGCCATAGCAAGGACAGCAGGCTTGGCAGACGAGAATGGGTTTTGCCCTATAATGGCTGACTCTATGCGCTCAATTGTTGATGAAAACATATTTGTTATTGGCGATGCCAGTATCGCTGGAGACATGCCAAAATCTGCGTTCTCGGCCAATAGCCAGGCTAAAGTTGCAGCCATGACAATCCGTGGTCAACTTCTGTCTAGCCGTGTATTTCCTGCGAAATACAACAACACCTGCTGGAGCCTTATTGCATTGAACGACGGAGTTAAAGTTGGAGCCAGTTACGCTCCCTCCGACGACGGTACCATTACTGCAACTTCCAAGTTTGTGAGCCAAGGCAATGAGGATGCGACTGTGCGACAACAAACGTACGAGGAATCCATCAGCTGGTACTCTTCAATTGTCTCAGACATGTTTGGTTGAGTCCTGTGTCACGGGTGCCTTGCATTTATTGAGTGGTGAGTCATTGAGGCACGTTGTAATCAAAAACCTTGCCACAGAGCTTTAATAAGGAGGAAGTTGATGTATAAGCCGTATTCGCCAGATAGACGCAAGTTATTGAATGTTGGCTCTGCGCTAGCGGCGGCCAGTTTTTTTGGGGTACCAAATTCTACAATTGCTTCACTAGAAGACTTTGAACAGGCCATAGATACTTTCACTAATGGTGTAGTGCCAACATCTGAAAAAATTACCTTGAC
>JALZWO010000055.1 GCA_023300375.1 Granulosicoccus sp.
CATCGATGAGTGGTATTGAAATAGTTGACCAGCAAGTCTGGCAACAACAACCAGAACTCGAGGCGTTAGAAATAGAAATACCGGTCTTGTATACCGAACGGGCGACGCCCACGTTGCGCACTACAGAGTCTCGCGCCATGATGATAAGAGCTCTGCAATCGGTTTATGATCGCTCTGGCAATCGAGTGGCTATTCTTGAGGCCGGTTTGTTGTTAAACAATAACATTGAGTTCGTCGATCGGATTAGGGAATTGGTGTATGGCCCAGGCAGCCTGACTTCGGGAGGGCGTGGCACGGTAACGGTCTTTTTTGAAGACGTGAGGATCACGACCAATGTCATGTTTGACGATGGTTCACGAGCATTAGGCACGCGTGTGTCTTCTGAAGTGCGTAATGCGGTGCTTGAGCGCGGTGAGACTTGGGTTAATCGAGCATTTGTTGTTAACGACTGGTACATCTCTGCCTATGAACCCATCGTGGATGTTGGGGGAGAGCGTGTTGGTATGCTATACACAGGTTACCTAGAGAAACCGTTCCGAGATCAATTTTTCAAAGCAATTGCCGTATTGTCGGCGTTAGTGGTAAGCGGTAGTTTGGCAGCTGCGGGAGCGGCGGTACTTGGAGCGCGCTCAATTTTTTCACCCATTGAAAATATATCAGCAGTGGTGCGTGCCACTGCCCGTGGTGATTACAAGCGCATTGGTCCGCTGCCTACTGGAAATGAGATTGGAGAGTTGGCCTTTCAATTTGATGCCATGCTCGACAGTCTCGAGCATCAGCGACAGCGCATCGAGCAAGGTGCTCAAGAACTGGAATATAAGGTTCAAGAACGGACAGAGGAGATTGAGCAGCAGAATAATCACCTGCAAGATTCAATCAATTTGCTGCAACAAACGCGTCAACGTCTGGCGAGTGCTGAAAAGCTGGCAGCGCTGGGTGAATTTACCGCGGGGGTGGCGCATGAAATTAACAACCCTACAGCGGTTATTCTTGGCAACATGGAGGTGGTCATTGCAGATTTGGGTAGCCGTGCGCCTGAATTTGCCACTGAAACTGATTTGATTTTTGAGCAGGTATATCGTATTCGCGCCATTGTCGAGTCTTTGCTGCAATACTCGCGATCTGCGCAACAGCAGCACGACATGCAGACTGCGCCACGAGTATCAGAATACCCGCTTGAGCCTGTGAGCCCAAAGGCCTTGTCAGACGCGGGTGGAATTGAACCGATACGCGCTTTGCAAACCGACCTCGAAGAACTTGTTAATGACGCGTTAACGATGCTGGCGCATGAGTTCAAAGGCCGGCAGATTACTGTACACATTGATATTCAGTCGGATTTGTCGGCGCTAATAGACAGACAGGAGTGTCAACAGGTGCTTATTAATTTGATCAGCAATGCAATCCACGCGATAGAGGAAGGCGGGAACATTACAATAGTTGCCCAAAATCAAGGACGTCGATCTATAACATTGGAGGTGAAGGACACTGGAAGAGGCATAGAGCCAAAGCATCTTAGTCGCATCTTCGATCCGTTTTTTACAACGGGTAAGGCGCTGGGGACAGGCTTGGGGCTCTCGGTCAGCTACAGCATCGTGCATCGCAATGGGGGAGATATTGAGGTCTCATCTGAGCTCTTGAAGGGCAGTGTTTTTACAGTCACACTACCCGCAGCCTAAATGAACGTGTCTCGAACATTACTGTCTGTAATACATTGTCAAGTTATTGCTCGAAGGGGCGCTGTATACCCGAGTTCTGAGATATTCTTGTCCGGAGCAACTATGCTTTTACTTTCACGGAAACCTTATTAACGTGGCGCGTGCCTACCCGCTCACAGATCTCGTCAAGCTAGTCAGAGCCTATGGGGTTCTGGCGGGCACTTCTGATATGGAAAGAGTCATAGCTGGCACCTTGAGCAGGCAATGGATTGCTAAGGAAGTCGAGCACCTTGTTACATTGTCCAGTTTGCCACGCCCACTGTTCAAGACACTACGAGGCAGAGACCTGTTGGCTGCGGAGCTTTTCCCAGATCAGGATATCGACCCAGAAACCATTGACCCAGACGCCTTGGATATCGATTCGGTCGGTCGTCGTAAACTTATTAACACTAACCGATTGCCAAAGCTGGAGCCCACTATTCATGCGTCGGTTCTAACAGCCAACATATTGCTCGGGGTGCGCTTGTACGGCTGCCACGGTAAAGGCATGCAAAGTATGTCGCACGATATGATCGTCGCGGCGATGCTTCAACAGGCCTATGGCAAAGCGCACCGATACAGTTCGTTCTCCACACACGATAAAGAGCTAGTAGACGATACCTACTTGCTCACTTGGTTTGGCGATAATGTCGCAAGGCTTGTGGTGGAGCTGTCTGATTACCTCAAAGTGTTTGAGAAGGCTGTACTTTACGATGAGCCTGTGCCGGCCGCTCCTAGTGCGCAGATCGCATCAGCTGTGGCTGCTATCCATGCGGGCCACTTGCGTTTAACTGCTCGCGCTGCAGGTGACCAAGTTATTAGTTTTCTGGATAGTGAACAACGTCAGGAACTTGAGGCCTTGGGTGTGAACTGCTCAGACGATTTTCCTGAGTTGCCTTTCCTAGAAACCGATTACAAGCTCACTCTTGCGGCCTTTTCATTAAAAGGGGTCGATCACTACGCACTGTGTGAGCCTTTGCGCAACACCTTACTCATGTCAGTCCGTGATGTGCTTGATGATCATGGCAAGCGGGAACGCCTATCTGGCAGACGTGGAAAAGCGGTACACGAGGTCCACATCAATCTGCCAGTAATGGAATATTTTGTTGTTGCAGAGGCACCTAACTCTATAGAGGCTGTTCACGTGGCCAGCTTAGAGATGATGCGTTCTCTAGAGAAGGGCAGGCGCAAATCATTGAGCACCATGGTGTCGCATGCGTTTCATATAGCGACTATTGCCGAGTGTGTACTAGGCAGAGCCTTGGAGCCGTTGATCGTCACGTTAGCCATGCTGCACGATGTAGTGGAAGACGGATCTTCGCGAGTCACAGGCTATGGACATTCTTTGCGCAAAATACAATTTAGGTTCGGTGGTCCTATTGCTGCCATGGTGTCTGAGCTTACAGACTCGTCAGTGCAGTCTGCTGGCGTTAGTAAAGCCAATCTGACCTTCAAATTGCCGCATCTGTTATTGCCACAAGCACAATACAATGTTGGCAGATTTACCGATATGACGGTGGAGGCTACCGAGGCTGAGCAGCCCTATACCTTGGCTGGCATTGTCATCAAGCTACTCGATACAGTCGTCTCGCTAAAAGAAGGTATTCGAGACCCAGAATTAATGAACGGGCATTGGCGTCACAGTGGCGCTCGAATTTACTGGGCTGAACGCGATCGCGGTAGCATTGTGCAGCCACTGCTTGAGCGCCTAGTTATCGAGATTAAAGAAAGTGTTGCTGATCCCAAATATGCCAGACGTCCTCATCATGTCAATACTGTTCGATTAAAAGCAGGTGCTGCAATTATTGAAACCGTCATGACCTATCAGGATATGTATGCGGTGCAGAATCTTGCCATTCTGGCTTATGAATACCGGCTTGATACAGTCGAGCGCGATACACTAATCGGATTGTTTTTCGACAGAAATGTTGATAACGAGCAGTTTGCAGAGAGGGTGCTGAACGGTATTCTTGATGATCAAAAGCTTAGGCAATCGGTTGAAGAAGGACGATTACCCTGCATTGGGTATTCCACCTTGTTCTCCAAAGATGCGTTGCTGGATGCCGCTCGTGGTGAGCAAACTTTTATTGCTTACCGGCACAGTGCTTTGCGGCGTCAGGAAATGCGACGAGAGATGCTTGTAGATACGTCAGAGAAAATCAACTCTATGGCTATGCGTATGGAGCAAGTGCTTCGTGTATTTGACCAAACTGTGGAGCTAGGTGCCGACGTGGGCGATGCGAATGATCAAGATAAACTTGCTGTTCCGTCACTGGAGGAGTTGTACAGCGATCTGGAGGTTGTGGGAAATTAAGCGCGTTGCAATGCTGGGCTTTTGATTCTTAGGTTTCTCAAGATCTTACCTCTGGCTGGGAGTTTTTTTCGCCGATCCCTAGGGCAGCAAACTATCTAGCCGTGAACTCTAAAGCCGTGAGCTGCGACTCTAAGGGCTTGTGAGCTTCTAGGTCGTACCGTCCACTGTAAACAATTCTGCTCCCTTCCGCAGTGTATAGCCGCCTAATTGTTCCACCATAGTCAACGCTTGCGCATCATGTAATCGTTCTAAAAAATCTTGCATTAAGGTTCGAAAATACGTTTTTCGAGTCATGACAAGATCAAGCGAGACTTCGGCTGCTGGAAGAAAATTAAGATTGAAATCACGTGCAGTGCTGAGCTGTCCGCAGCACAGGTCGGCTGAACCTTTGTTAATAGCAGCAGCCGAGCTGCCTTCACTGTTGCAATGAGTTGAGACTCGAAGGCTTGCCAAGCTTAAGGCATGGGTAGAGCATAGATCCTCTAGTAATCTTTCGGTGCCAGAATCGTTTTGACGCATTGCCCAGCGCAAATTGCTGTCGCTTATAAGGGTCTTTATTTTTTCCTGTGCGCTTACTTGCTTCTCCAGAACAGTACTCAGGCCTGCATGATAAATAAGTCCTTGAGCTCGTTGCACAGCACGAACCACAACCCAGTTGCCATGATTTCGGTAGCAGCGTAGCAAGCCAAGGTGACGTCTGGCGGTATCTTCAGTGGGGCCCCAGTTAATGAAGCAGGCATCAATTCTGCCCGAATCCAGCATGCGCAAGCCATGGCGTGTACCGGCAGGGCTGTAGCTAATAAGCGCGCGTTGTTGCCACTCTATGGCCGCGTGATTACAGATCTGATGGACCAGTTGATCCTCACTTCCGGCAATCAACAATCTATCGTGCATCACTCCACCGTGACTATTTTCCACCAGCCAATCTTCTATAAGTCGGCGGGGAAATATCCACTTACCTGTTACTTTTGTACCGGGAATTTCCCCACAACCTGCCAGCTGGTAGATTTTCTTTTCGTTGACGTGAAGTAGTTTTGCAAGCTCTGGAACAGTCAGAAATGCCGGTTCCAGACTGTAGTTGATGTTGCTACCAGGCAACAGAGTTTTCGATGCGCTAGAGTCCATTGTTGATAGTCACACCAGATCGCGCATGCCTTTAGTGGGCGCTGGGCTGCGCCTTTGCGTTGGAATGTCGTCGAAGGTTAGGTTGTTCACTCCGTTATAGATCAGGAAGTGGCGTCCTTTTGCGCGGGCAATAATGGTCATGCCGATCTCTTTTGCCAGCTCGAGACCCATGTGAGTGACGCCGGAGCGAGACAGCAGTGTAGGTATGCCCATGAAAGCTGTCTTCATAACAATTTCGGAGGTGAGTCTGCCCGTTGTATAAAATATTTTGTCTTCTCCTTCAATGCCTTGTAGCCACATTTTTCCAGCGATTGCATCAGCGGCATTGTGTCGGCCAACATCTTCGATGTGCATTATTGACTCTGTGTTGGTGCAAAGCCCGCATCCGTGTACAGCTCCAGATATGCGATACACCCCATTGAGTTGGCTAACATGGCTTATCAATTGGTATATTTCTGATTGTTTTAATGCAGGGGTTTTCAAGTTAACTTCGTAAAGTTTGTCCACCGTGCAACTGAATATAGTGCCTTGGCCGCAACCACTGGTCACGATTCGGCGTTTCATTTTTTCCTGCCAGTCAGCGATGCCCGTTCCAGCGTGCGTCGTGACATCAACCAATTCTCTGTCCCAGTCCACAACAACCGATGCGATCAAAGAAACATCTTCAATAAGTTTTTGGTTGTGGATATAGCCCAGCGTCAGTGCCTCAGGTTCGGTGCCCAAGGTCATTAAGGTAACAACCTCCATTCCATCTACCCGGATGGTTAGTGGTATTTCGCCTGGCAGGTGCGCGTTGACAATGTCACCGAACTCATTAGTAGCCTCGATGGCGTGAGTTGGCGTTAGTGACTCGTCACTCAGGATGGGGAGGTGAGGGCTTGCAGCGTTAAGGGGCATGAAAAAAACCGAAAGTTGGACGACTGCTAACACTGTAAGCGTCTGACAACACCAAGTCAGCTTAATCATTGTTGGATACTGCTTGGTTGATCGTTTTAATTGCGACAAATTGTCTCAATTTGAGCTTGATTAATCATTTTATTTCGATTTTCTACCGTATGCACTCGTAGATCGTTGCCAAACTGGTTTAACAGTTATGAATATCGTGCAATAGTGGTTACTAAGTTTAGAGGCTTGAACCGTGTGAATGTCTAGTGAAAAACCGATAGCTCAGGACAACGACAAGAGACCTGAAACAAAGACGACGTTGGCAATTGAAAATGCGCCAGTGACTAAAAAGATCGACGACTCGCGCTTAGTGACTTCGATGCCGAGGAGTCTGTCAATTCCAGCAACCGTCATTCTCGAAAGACGCATGATCAGCCGTTCGTTCTGGTCCATGCCTTCGTGGTACTTGCATGCAGTAGCCACTGGCAGTCACTTGGTAGCAGGTGATGCAAGAGCCCATGCTCGAGGAACGCCTACTGGCGAGAGTGAGCAAGGCGCTTTATTTGCTTGGTCAGGTCTTGAGGTCACCTTGTATAAAGATGCCTGTGAGCGCTATTGGCATGCGCTGATTGGCGATAAACCTTTGGTTTATGTTGTTTGTCGTGATTTGACTGACGAGAGCGTGGGCGAAGATAGCTGCGATCTCACTATGAGGCCGGTATCAGTGACCGTCGACTACGATGAAGCCTCGGCTGCGGCTGAAACTGATGATCCTGTGTTTAGCAGACCCATTACAGGTGAGCTCTACAAGTACATGGAAGAGTTTGTTCTCGCTCATTACAAGCCGCAAGAGTTTAAAAAACGCAAGCGGCGCGATTGGTCAGCTGAAGGTAGTCGTCGTCAAAATAGCACAGCTGATTCGCATGAAAAAGATCATGGGCAGTTGAGTCGAGGCAAAGGGTGACTGATCAAAAACCCTTTTTAAATCGTTGGTCACAGCGTAAGCAACAGGCTAAAAACGCTGACTCCAGTGCCAGTGCTGATGTGAGTGCTTTAACGGATAGCCAGTTACATAATTTGACTGATGATTCAGTGGGTACAAATGGTATTTTGTTGTCAGGTTCCGCCGAAGGATTAGATGAACTGCACCTCGACGATTCCCCATCTGGCGATACAGAAATAACGCAAGGCCCGTCTTCCGAAGATGAGCTGCTGCTTACAGATGATGACATGCCTGCTATCGACTCTCTAGCGGCGGATAGCGATTTGAGTGCATTCTTTAACAAGGGTGTGAGTGCTGCACTTAGAAAGTCGGCATTGCGGCATGTATTCCAATTGCCTCAATTTAATGTGCGCGACGGTCTCAACGACTACGACGGCGATTACACTGTTTTTGAGCCTCTGGGCGATATCGTAACTTCTGATATGAAGTGGCATACAGCCAGAAAAGAGCGAGCACGGCTTGAAGCCGAAGAATTAAAGCAGCAAGAATTAAAGCAGCAAGAACTAGAGCAGCAAGAACTAGAGCAGCAAGAACTAGAGCAGCAAGAACTAGAGCAGCAAGAACTAGAGCAGCAAGAAACAGAATCGCAAGTGGTTGACACAGACGAGCCAGAGATTCTTGAGGTTGAAGCTACGGAGCAGGCGCTGGATAACAGTGAATCCGATCATCTTACAGCCAATGATGCTATCAGTCTCGAGCAAGAAAGCCACGAAGCTCTGGCTATTGAAAGTAAAGATGCAAATATCGACACAGAGATAAACACATGAATAATCAAGAACCCCAAACAGTGTCTTTTGTGCGTGATGCAAAGAATTTTTCAGGACAATCGCTGGGCGAGGCGACAACGCAAATTCAGTATGAGTCACAAGGTCATGCTCTTATCATTGGCACATCTGCCGAAGCATTGAAGGCGGCAAAGGCTCTGGTTCAAAACGGGGTGACCGTGGTCGAAATAGATCCTGCAATCGACGGCACTCATAAGCAGTTGACCGATGATGGCATCGCGGTGTTTACCGTTCCCGCCCTAATCCTTCATGGGTACCTAGGTGCGTTCAAAGCGACGGTTCCATCGACTAGCGCAACCGAGCAAGCGTATGACCTTGCTGTGTCTGTTTATTTGCAGTCAGGTTGTTTCGATGTAGTACTGGATTTGAGCGAGCAGTCGCTAATGCCTATGTTGTTGCCACCATTTGGTTATAAGCACGCATCTTCCGTCGAACAAATACAACACGCGATTCTCGAATTGCAAGACATGAAAGGCGAGTTCGAAAAGCCGCGTTACTTTGACTATAACGCGTCTATTTGCGCGCATAGCCGAAGCGAGCTTAGCGGCTGTACGGCTTGCATAGATGTGTGTTCTACAAACGCAATTGTGTCGGTAGGAGAGGGTGTACAGGTGGATCCTTTTTTATGCCAAGGCTGTGGCAGCTGCGCCACTACGTGCCCGACTGGTGCAATGAGTTACTCCTATCCGCGACCTAGCAATGCAATAGATCGAGTACGAACTGCTTTGGTGGAGAACGCGGCCAGTGTTGTTTTGTTGCATAGCGAAGCTCATGAAGCCGATGCTAATGCCAGTTCCTTGCCCGATGGTGTGCTAGCTTTTCAGGTTGAGGAGGTCACGGCTTTCGGTGCAGATTTCTGGCTATCCTTGCTCGCGGGTCCGGCTTGCCGAGTTGTTCTGATGCACGACATGATTCCAACCGATCCTGGGTTACAAGCATTGAAGACTCAAATTGAGCTGGTTGACCATCTGCTGGCTGGGCTGGGAGTTGATGAACACACTGTTGTTCTTGCTGGTACAGATTGTTTGAATGCGACTGACATTGCCAGTGCTCTGCATACGGACAATTGGTCAGCCAGCGTTCTAAAGTCGTTAAAGCCTGCGAGTTATGCAACACATAATGACAAGCGTCAAACCATAAGGCTTGCATTGGATGCGTTAAGCGAACAATTGACAGCTATCGACACTAAGGTTCTGCTACCTGCGCAAGCACCTTTCGGTCAAGTCGTGGTTAACTCTGATAACTGCACACTATGCATGGCTTGCGTATCCACTTGTCCTGCCAAGGCGTTGCTAGATGGCCAAGATACGCCCGCCTTACGGTTCGTTGAGGCCAATTGCGTGCAATGCGGTTTGTGTGAGCAGGCTTGCCCAGAATCAGCCATTTCTCTTAATTCACGTTATGTGTGGAACAGTATCGAGGCAAGGAAGATCGAAACGCTGAATGAAGAAGAGCCGTTCAATTGTCTCGTATGCCACACGCCGTTTTCCACACGAAGCATGCTGGAGACGATGACTGCCAAACTCAGTGGTCATTGGATGTTCAAGGACGAGAAAGCGTTGCGCCGCCTCAAAATGTGTGGTGATTGCCGCGTGCGAGACATGTTTGAAGATGACCAAGCTGGTATTGATGTTCGTTCCCCTAGTGATGTGTGAGTGCGACATTTTGGCGCATGTGCTGTTGAACACTGTTTGCGAGGCGGTTTTGTCGGACCTTGCGTAACTTGACTGTCTTCTGAAATCCATAGTTGAACACTATGTAGTTTCGTTTAAGAATATGAGGTATGTACCCTGTGACCAACATAACGCTTGCGGACAAGCCAGTCATCGCCATCAAAAGCGATCAGGAATTTATTGATGATCAGGCTCAGCTGCTCAGAGCTTCCGTCTATGAGTTGCTTGGCAGGCTTTTGGCGCGTGAGCCTAGTGAAGCAACCCTTCAAAGCTTGCGAGATATTGGTGAGGTAGACGCCAGCGAAGGCAAGGTGGCGATGGGCTGGCAATTGATGAAGCAATCTGCACAAAAGAGCGATTTGCAATCGATTCATGCCGAATATTTCACATTACTATTGGGTGTTGGGCGTGGGGAGCTGGTGCCATTTGGCTCGTGGTACATAACAGGATTCCTAATGGAAAAGCCGGTCGCCGTGTTGCGATCAGACTTGCAAGTCTTGGGTATTGAGCGCCAAAGCGGAGTGGTTGAGTCTGAAGATCATATTGCTGCCCTGTGCGACGCCATGGCCTTGATCATTCGACATTCCAGTGAAATACCTCTAGCGACCCAACAGCAGTTTTTCAGTGATCACTTGGCGCCGTGGGTACAACAATTTTTTAGTGATATGCAAAGCGCCAGAAGCGCTCATTTCTACCGATCGGTGGGATTTTTTGGCGAAAGTTTTTTCGAATTTGAACACCAATTGCTATCCATGCAAAGTTGAATTGAACACTTTGCATTGCAGCAGTACTTTGAGGAAAAGAGGCATGAGTAAAAAAGCGAAAAGCACCAACACGGATCCCGTTTTCATCAATGCTAATCGACGTGGGTTTATGCAAGGCGCAGCCGTTGCTAGCGGTGTTGCGGCAACTGGCGTTGCTAGCGCTATCGAGAGTGTCAATACACCGTTTGATGAGAAAAACGATGTGGTCAGTGGCAGCAAGGGTTATGAGCTAAACGACTATGTACGCAGTTATTACAAGCGCTTGCGTTCGTAGTTCTAACCCTAAACATTTGGAGATACAGCTATGAAACTCAAACGTAAAGTCGCCGAAACCCAAGCTCACGCGTCAGGTTCAACACAGGATTTGGCCAGCACTTCACATGGATTGCTCGGTGTCACTATCAATCGCCGATCGTTTCTAAAAAATTCAGGCATTACTGCCGGCGGTGCAGCACTAGCGGTTGCCTCTGGCCCAAGCATGTTGAAAAAATCTCATGCCGCTGAAAACTATGCCAAAGAAGGCGTAGAAACAACCAAAGTACATTCTATTTGTACACATTGCTCTGTTGGCTGTGGTGTTGTTGCCGAAGTACAGAACGGTGTTTGGACAGGCCAAGAGCCGGATTGGGATTCTCCGATAAACATGGGTGCCCATTGCGCCAAAGGTGCTGCCGTGCGTGAGCATGGCCATGGCGAACGACGTCTTAAGTACCCCATGAAAATGGTTGATGGCAAATGGACACGCATAGATTGGGATACAGCGATTACTGAAATCGGTGACAAGATGCTCGAAATTCGTGAGGAGTCATCCCCAGATTCTGTGTACTGGCTAGGTTCTGCCAAACACAACAATGAGCAAGCGTATTTGTTCCGAAAATTTGCGGCCTTGTGGGGCACTAATAACGTGGACCACCAAGCGCGAATATGTCATTCAACCACCGTAGCGGGTGTTGCCAATACCTGGGGTTATGGCGCGATGACAAATTCTTACAACGACATGCAATTGTCAAAATCCATGTTTTTCATTGGCTCAAATGCAGCAGAGGCACACCCTGTTGCCATGCAGCATGTACTAAAAGCTAAAGAAAATGGATCCAAGCTTATTGTCGTTGATCCGCGCTATACACGCACCGCCGCCCATTCTGACCAGTTTGTTCAGATACGGCCTGGCACTGACGTGCCAGTGGTGTGGGGCCTTTTGTGGCACATCTTTGAAAACGGTTGGGAAGACACTGAGTACATCCAGCAGCGGGTTTACGGTATGGATGATATTCGTGCCGAGGTCGCCAAATGGACGCCAGAAGAAGTCGAGCGCGTCTCTGGTGTGCCTGGTGCACAGCTAGAAGAGGCAGCCCGAACCATGGCAGAAAACCGTCCGGGTACCATCGTTTGGTGTATGGGTGGTACGCAGCACACCATCGGCAACAACAACACACGTGCTTATTGCATCCTTCAATTGGCATTAGGCAATATTGGTGTTTCTGGTGGTGGTGCCAACATATTCCGTGGGCATGACAATGTGCAGGGCGCTACAGACATGGGCGTGTTATCGCATACCTTACCGGGCTACTACGGATTGGCTGACGGATCTTGGAAACATTGGGCTGGCGTTTGGGATCTTGAACATGAGTGGGTTAAGGACCGCTTTGATCAGAGCTCTTATGAGAAAAAGGGAGATGACGATCTCAAGCCCATGAATACGGCGGGCATGCCGGTGTCTCGATGGATAGACGGTGTTCTTGAAGACAAAGAAAACATTGCGCAAAAAGATAATATCCGCGCAATGGTGCTCTGGGGACATGCTCCGAACTCGCAAACCCGTGGGCCTGAGATGAAGGCTGCGATGGAAAAACTAGAATTGCTGGTAGTTATAGATCCGTATCCCACTCACACAGCTGTTTTACCAGACCGCAAAGAGGGTATGTATTTGTTGCCAGCAACCACGCAATTTGAGACCTATGGTTCGGTGACTGCATCGAACCGCTCATTGCAATGGCGCGATAAAGTCATTGAACCATTGTTTGAAGCTTTGCCCGATCACACCATCATGTACAAGTTTGCTAACAAGCTTGGATTTGGTGCCGAATTAACCAAAAACATCGAGGTTAGCAACGACGAGCCACTCATTGAAGATATCACGCGTGAGTTTAATCGCGGCATGTGGACTATTGGGTACACCGGGCAAAGCCCTGAACGCATTAAGGCACACATGGAGCATCGAGGCACGTTCAATACCACGACACTCAAAGCTGAAGGCGGTCCGCTTGACGGTGAGTACTTTGGCATGCCATGGCCTTGTTGGGGCACAGCCGAAATGGGCCACCCAGGCACGCCAAACTTATATGATCCAAGTAAACCGGTAGCTGAGGGTGGGCTTAACTTCCGTGCTCGTTTCGGAGTTGAACGCGACGGTGTGAACTTACTAGCTGAGGATTCTTACCCTGTAGGAAACGAATTGGAAGAGGGGCACCCAGAATTTACTGCCGATATGCTTAAAACTCTTGGCTGGTGGGATGATCTCACCGCTGACGAAAAAGCAGCAGCCGAAGGCAAGAACTGGAAAACTGATGTATCTGGAGGCATTCAACGTGTTGCTATAGCGCATGGCTGTGCCCCGTTTGGCAATGCTAAGGCGCGTGCGAACGTTTGGACTTTCCCTGACCCCGTTCCGGTTCATCGTGAGCCTTTGTACACGTCGCGCAGAGACCTAGTAGAAGACTACCCGACCTACGAGGATCGCAAATCACACTACCGACTTCCTACCCGGTATTCCTCGATTCAAGCAGAAGACTACTCTGCGAACTATCCGCTGATTCACACCAGTGGTCGCTTGGTTGAATATGAAGGTGGAGGTGAAGAGAGTCGTTCCAACCCTTGGTTGGCTGAGCTACAACAAGAGATGTTCGTTGAGATTAATCCTGCCGATGCCAACGATTTGAGCATCAAAGATGGACAGGATGTTTGGTTGGAAGGACCGGAAGGTGGCAAGATAAACATCAAAGCCATGGTTACCGATCGTGTTGCTCGTGGTGTTGTGTTTACACCGTTCCACTTTGGTGGACACTACCAGGGGGAGGATTTGTTTGACAAATATCCTGAAGGAGCTGCGCCGTATGTGCGCGGTGAGTCTGATAACACCACAATGACTTACGGCTACGATTCTGTTACGCAGATGCAAGAGTCAAAATGTTCATTGTGCAAAATAACTGCAGCATAAGGAGACAACACAATGGCTAGAATGAAATTTTTGTGCGACGCCGAGCGTTGTATCGAATGCAATGGTTGTGTCACTGCGTGTAAAAACGAGCATGAAGTGCCTTGGGGTGTAAACCGACGTCGTGTGGTGACGCTTGGTGATGGTCAACCAGGTGAAAAATCAATATCGGTTGCGTGTATGCATTGCTCAGATGCACCTTGCCAAGCGGTGTGCCCAGTCGATTGCTTTAACACCACTGACGACGGCATCGTACTTCACGATAAAGATCTGTGTATCGGATGTGGTTACTGTTTTTATGCGTGTCCATTTGGTGCACCACAGTACCCACAGCAAAGCTCATTCGGAGCTCGTGGCAAAATGGATAAATGTACATTTTGCGCAGGTGGCCCTGAAGAGGCAGATCTTAGCGATGCCGAGTACGAAAAATACGGACGCAATCGCATTGCCGAAGGCAAGCTACCGCTTTGTGCGGAGATGTGTGCAACACGCGCACTGATCGCTGGCGACGGTGACGAAATTGCTGATATCTATCGTGAGCGTGTGCTTCGCCGCGGTGGCCGTTCTCAAACTTGGGGCTGGGAAACTGCTTACACTGAGGGGTAATAGTCATGACGCATAAAAAAATGAGTCCGGCTCGCAAACAGCGTATGGCATGGCTTGGTTTGTTAGCAATATTAGCACTGGCAATAGTTCTGCCTCTGGCTAGCTACTCTGTGCATTGGCTAGGCAATGATGCGATTGCTCAAGATGCAGCGACCGTGGTCAACCCGCGCTCTAATTACTGGCGTGCGGTGGAAGGTGGTGTAGGCGGTTACACAGCAATCAGCGGTCGCGAGGCGGGTGTTCTGGTAGCTGCGGGTGGCATCGAATGGCAACAACGACGTGATGGCCCGGTGGCCAAATACCTGCCTTGGGCTATCTTGGGCATGTTTGCTGTTGTGCTTCTCTATCACCTTATTCACGGAAAAAATAAGCTAGATGCAAAACAGCTTTCGGGGCGCAAGATCAAGCGCTGGTCTTGGTTCGATCGTTCCGTGCATTGGGTAACAGCAATTTCGTTCATTTTCTTAGCCATCACAGGTCTGAGTATGCTGATCGGTAAAAATCTATTAATTCCTCTACTGGGTAAGGAAGGATTTTCTTGGTGGGCGCAAGCATCTATCACTATTCACAACGTGGTTGGGCCCGTGTTCTCTCTTGGGGTTGTGTTTATGATTTTGCTTTGGATCTGGCACAATTTTCCAACCAAGGTCGATATTGAATGGTTCAAGCAAGGCGGTGGAATGTTCTCTAATGCGCATCCATCAGCAGGGCGCATGAATGGTGGTGAGAAGGTTTGGTTCTGGGTGGTAGCAGTTGTTGGGCTGGGTGTTTGCGTTACTGGTCTGATAATGCTGGTGCCAATTTACAATCTTCCTGTACCTTCATGGTTGGCGTGGGTGCCCTTAATCGATGGCACACGACCGCAAATGCAAGATGCTAATCTTTTGCATGCCATTATGTCTCTTGGCTGGACAGCTCTGGCGGTGGGTCACGTCTACATTGGCACTGCTGGAACTGAAGGCGCTTTTGAAGGGATGAAGACAGGCTATGTGTCTGAGGAATGGGCCAAACAGCATCATGACCTTTGGGCAGAAAAGGCCGCTGCGAATGGTAAGGTTGTGGTTTTGGACGATGACACATCGGTCAGCACTGCCAATCATGAGGCTAGTCAATCGACTGCCTAATTCGTTCTTTGTACGGCTTTTGTCCTGTAATATTGCGCAATGAAGAAGTTTCCTGATGACGTGTTGGTGGCATTGCACCATGCTAATGCCACCGTCAGCTGCGTGCCGGTGCAGATTGATGACAACGATGAGTGGCAAGCCGCTGTGTTTTTCGTACTAGCGGCTGATGCTCCTTGTTTGGCGAAAGGCCGGCTTGCTCCAGGGCCTTATCCTGTCGAGATTGATGCAGATCTTCACGAACATGCCAACGGTTCGTTAATTGAGATTGGTGTTGATATTGCCACACCAGCTGAGCGAAGCCGAGGCACGCTGTTGTTCATCACTGGTCATAGTTCGGCACAGTTCGACACCTTCAAATTATTGAGCACGCAAAACGAATTACCTCTTTTTATTGGTGATGAATATTGCAACGTGCTGGCTCAGCAACGCGTTATTCTCAGTGATGTTATGCGAGCTGGATTCAAGCAATTGCTTGATGAGGCATTGGCAAGAGATGCAGTTATTAGAATGACGGGGCGCTTCGACCCAGACCTTGTATTTAATGACGTTGTTAAATCTTTAAACCTAGCGTGATTTGATGCAAAGCAATCGATGGACACCGAATGTATCAATACTCAGTATATGTGATGGGTTAACAGCGACAACGCCTAATAGAAGCTGCCAAGACCGATAAAGATTTTTCTGACACTTTTTAGCGTAATAGCAAAGACGCGAGTACACCGTCGTTTAGTGTTCAGCCAATGCATTAAGTATGATCTTCGATAGGAGGCTCATTAATTAGTCTATGTCGTGAGAACACACGCTGTGCCTCTCTGTAGCCAATCTCGCTGATCATTTCATAGGCTTTGAAATCAAGCAAAGACACTGCTCTGACATTGGGTTCAATCAGTACATCTAAGCCGTTTCTTGCAATGTTTAAGGATTCAACACTTTTAATATCAGTGGAGCGCAATAGGGTTTCTGCGATACGCGGAATTTTTGTAGTTGGCTCAAATGGATTGATGCGCGATAAAAATACACGCCAACCTGAAAGTACTGTTCCAAAATCATAGTAGTTAAATTGTTCTGAAATTTGGCTGACGTTCACGCCAATGATAAATCCTTTACCGCTTAGTCGACGTTTCATGATGTCAACAGGGAAAGTGTTTAATACAGCGCCATCGATTAGGAGGTCGCCGTTGGCTGTAGGTACTGGGGAAAATATTCCGGGTAGGGATATTGTTGTGCGCACGATTTTCCACAAAGGCCCTCTGTCATGAATAACCTCTTGGCCATCAGCTAGATTAGATGATACGCAAAAGTATGGAATCCAAAGATCCTCGATGCGTTGTTCTCCATAGACTGATCTACAAAAACGCGACAACTTTTCTGACTTCATTAGAGATGCCAGAGGAAGGGTGTAGTCAAACAACGCTTTTTTATTGGCAAAACGTTTAGACAATCTCTGGATGTCTTTGTGTGAGGCCCCCATAGCCATTGATGCACCAAGCAAGGCCCCCATGCTGGACCCACCTATATAGTCAAGCGGCATGTTTTGTTCTTCGATAAGTTTATAGGCGCCTAAATGAGCATACCCACGTGCGCCCCCACCACTTAATACTAGGCCAGTTGCAACATTTCGTAAGCGTCTGGCGAGGCGTGCAAAGTGCTGCTTATCGTTCAAGCGCACATGATAATAAGCATCTAGCTCTCGTGGCTCTAACCACTTCGCTGTATTTTTAGGCGAAACAGTATCTGTGGGGTGAAGTAAGACAAGGTCAACACTGGGTCTTATTCTAGCTCCATCGAATTGTTTATTGAACTGCCGTTCAACCTCCCTGAGTTCAGCGGTATTATCAGCGCTGGCACTGACAACCAGAATAATTCTATCTGCTCTATTTACGCATCGTTGTGTCCATGAGCTCCACTGCCTATCGGTTAGGTATAGCATGGAGTCGAATCGACTATCTTTGTCGTCTAGCCATTCAGCAACAGCTGAATTGAATACGCTATCAAATTCTGTTTGCGAAGCGCCAGTTCGCCCATACCAAGTGTCAAAGCTACGAGAGTTTAACGAGACCGCAGAGCCAAGTTCTCTCAAAGCACTTTTTAATTGATGAACAAAGCGGCGTACAGGTAGTTTGACATCCATAGGTATGATGACGAAATTTTGATCTGCACTGACATTATCTTTTTTTCTGGAAGTATCTATATGCCGACGTACTACGAGTCTTGATAATCGCAAAAGCATGCTTGCGTTTGTTGCAATCAAACTATCAAAGTCATTTTTTTTAAGCAATGCAACTGTGGATTCTCGTGCTGCAATAACTGTTGCACTGCGTGTTGTATCTGCCAAGAGCGCTAATTCGCCAACAGTTTCTGGCGAATTCACTACCGCCGTACTTTGTGTTTCACCCGTACTAGATAGTGTCTGTGTGATAATTTTCCCCGACACAAGCACATAAACACCGTCGGCGATATCACCTTCCCTAAATAACGTTTGCCCACTGTGAAAATGCATCACTGTGGATTTTTCAAGCAAGGCATTCATGGTGGAATGACTGATATCGCCAAACAACTTGAGATACGACCTTGCAAGAGTTACACGCCGTGATAGATCTGCGGCAACATCGTAAACACTTGCCAAAATGTTTGGATCAATTTCGGTCAGATGTTCGAAAGCAAATCGGGGGAATAGGGCAACGGACGTTTTTTTCGTAGCAACCGCATTGACTAGCATCTGACCGCCGTTCAGCACAGCGAAATCCCCAGCTGTTTCACCTTTGTAGCGTGATTGAAGAAAAAACGATGCACTGCTGTCAACAGACGGCATATAGAGTGCCAGTTCACCGTCAATGACCAGATAAAGGTTCAGACTCTTGCTTCCCGCTTCGAACAGTGTCTCGCCTTCTTGAAGTTGAGCGAAGTCAATATGGGGAAGTATCGTGCTCCAGAATTCTTCGTTGATACTCTGCAACAACGTTAGTTTTTTGAGAGCCCGTATGAGGCGAGCATCTTTCAACACAGTACTTGCTGCATCGAAAAAGCAACCGCAATTGTCATTGTTGTTCTGTAACCTGGATACGCTCGCAAGTCAGATACTTCATAGCTAGGCACCAGCTGATATTGTGCATGCAAGTCCTTGATGGTACGCCGTGTGGCAAGACTGCTTTTCAGGCTTTTGCATAATTTGTGGAAACAACATCGATCCATTGTCATTCTCTATCCGCTACGCCTTCTTAGTATATAGAGAGTATAGCGAGCTGAGTCCGCCAGTACGAGTCTAGCGCAACAGGCTAATGGCTATGCCGAGCATAACAAATCCGACCAGGATATCCAAAATCCGCCACGCGCTGGGTTTTGCAAAGATTGGCTGTAGCAATCGAGCCCCAAAGCCTAAGGCATAAAAGAAGCTGAATGACGCGGTTACTGCCCCTATCGTGAACCACAAACGCATGTCTTCGTAGCGTAGAGAGGCGGCGCCGAGTAGAACAACGGTGTCAAGGTACACATGAGGGTTGAGCCAAGTGAGTGCCAAACAGGTGCCAACGGCTGCCTGCCACGATGGTGCCTTGTGACCTGCGGCGGTGAGGGTTGCGCCACCTCGCCATGCAGAGCGAAAAGCCACAAGGGCGTAACCGAATAGAAATGCTGCGCCGCCCAGACTGGCCAATTGGGCAAACCAAGGCACGGCAACAACTAGAGTGCCAAAGCCCAAGACGCCGGCAACAATAAGTAATGCATCTGAAAACGCACACACAAAGCACAGTAAACCAACATGCTCACGCCTTAGCCCTTGCCTGAGTAAAAATGCATTCTGCGCACCAATGGCTAGTATGAGCCCAGCACCTAGCAAAAATCCTGCGCCAAGGGCCGCGAACTGGCTTGTCATCTGGGGGATGATGCGTACCGAGCTATTCCGATGCGGCAGAGAATTTTATATTGCCAAACCAAGCGTTGCCTTCAACACCGGTGTTGTCGCCATCGAGCATAACCGCGTAGGCAGAAATTTCATCAAGATCAACGTCAAACAACGTTTTGAAATCGTCCGCTAGGTTACGCGACTCCATGGCCCATTGTCCGACGAATTCGTCGCCGGACTGTAACGCCATCATGACGCCTTTCTCGGTGAAGGGATTGGTCCATGTTTCACCTTTTGGGGTATCTGACGCCCAAACATAAGTGATCGCTAGTGTTTCCCATGGCAAAAAGCCGATTTGCGCGGCAACATAGACTCTGGCGGGGAAATCATCTCCCGCGCGAACCTTCTCTTTATCATTAGGAAATGTTCTGTCTATCTTCCAAGACCAGGTGATCTGTGGCGTATCTTTAAGACTAATGACTTGCTCGCGGTATAGCAGGGATGCTGTGCCATTGGTGTAGGCATGCAGGACTTTGGCGCCGTCCAGATCAACGATATTATAATCTGTGTTTTTTCGAAAACTGCGTTCTTCCCAGTCGTCCTTCAAGGAGGATGGTGTGAAATCGCCAGTCAATTCGCTGATGTTTGCATCGGTATCAGTATTGTTGGCAAAGGCAATTTGAAAAGCCGCTGAGCCTGCCAATACACCGATAGCCAGAATGGCGGGGAATCGAGGTTCGAATTTCATGAGTCTTCGTCTGTTTTGTTGGTAATAAAGTTCAATGGATTACATGCAATAACCACACAATCTGCACCTACATGAACTTCGTACGGATAGAATAGTTGTTATTGCTCAATGGTTCAGATTTTAATGGTCACCGGTACAGTTTCAGATAAAGGCCGCGTTCGGCAATTTTGGTGGTGTGCGATATTAACGGTTGCTACTATTTACGCCCTAATCATGGTGGGTGGTATCGTTCGCGCCTCTGGCGCCGGTATGGGTTGCCCTGATTGGCCAACCTGCTTCGGACAGTGGGTGCCACCTACACACGAGTCACAATTACCCGCTAATTATCAGGAAATATATGCTGATCGTGGGTACGCAGACACAACATTTAACGTACGCAAAACTTGGACCGAATACCTCAATAGACTATTGGGGGTATTCACAGGTTTTACAATACTGCTAACTCTTTTGTTTGCCATACCGCTTCGTGGCAAGGATCCCAAAGTGGTTTGGTTGTCGTTAGCGGGGTTTATTCTGGTAGGAGTGCAAGGGTGGCTAGGAGCCCAAGTCGTTGCTACCAACCTGAAAGTAGGCATGATTACTATCCACATGCTGCTGGCTCAGGTTATTGTCGGCATCGTTATTGCGGCAGTCATTCGCGTCCGTCGAGAAAACTACCGTCTTATCAATCTTGAGAGTATGCCGCGTTTGTTTTATCCATTGATGCTGCTCGCCATGGGGGCGGGGTTACTTCAGCTACTCATGGGTACACAGGTTCGCGAAGCAATGGACCTCATTGCCCGCAGTCACGAGCACGACAACCGCCATCTGTGGATAGACAGTTTGCCTTTCATCTTTACATTGCACAAATACTACACTGTGCCGCTCGTGGCATTGAATGGCTGGTTAGCCTATACAGTGCTGACCCATTCAGATTCAGTGGTATTGCGTCGGCTGTGCATCGCACTTATGGTGTTTATTCTAGGGGCCATCGCCATCGGTCTGAGCATGGCTCGGTTACATGTACCCATTTTTTCCCAGCCAATGCATTTGTGGTTGGCCTCTGTCATTTTCGGCACACAGCTTGCGATTTTGCTGATTGTTCAGCACGCTCGAGATACGCGTTCGCAGGCGCTCAGCGACGCACCTGATCTAACATTTGCAACTGCAAACAAGTGAGCCACTGTAGGCCTGCCCAGTAATAACCCACATTGCTCTAGTGGCTGAGTGCCAAACGCGGCACACTAGCTTTTCAACACGGCAACGACAAGGAAGTCGTTATGAAAACAATTGTCACAGCAATGTGGGCAGGGTTACTTATTGCATTTTTTGCTCTTTCCAGTATGGCTCACGCCAACGAGCGTCAGACGAATTCAGTGTCGTTACTCGACATCAATACGGCCACTCAGGGGCAGCTCGCAGAGCATCTACCGGGTATTGGCCCAGCGAAAGCCGCTTTGATTATCGAATTCAGAGAAAAAAATGGCGCATTCACCCATATTGATCAGTTGCAGCAAGTTAAGGGCATAGGGCCGAAAACAGTTGAAAAGCTTCGCACTCTAGTGCGCGTTGGCAGCGCGGCCAACGCCCGTCAATCGCAGCTGAAACACCAGCAAATGGAAAATACATCTAAGGTTGATTTCCGCCGCGTAATTTCTTCAGCTAATTCGTCTGCTCAGGCGATCAGCACCAACACACGTCGAGAAAGGGCGTGGTATAGACGTTCTCTGCTGGAAATTATGCGTTCGCACTAGAGGCTACTGCTACCCAATTTCCTAGATCTCGAGCTCAGTCGCCCTCAAACTCCACTAATACATGTACTGGCACATCGAGCGCTTCGATTTTAGCTCGGCCCCCCAGCTCGGGTAGGTCGATTATGAATCCGCAGCCAATTACAGATGCTCCAGCTCGCCTGATGAGCTTGATGCCTGCCTCGCACGTACCGCCAGTCGCGATTAAGTCATCCACCAGAAGCACACGTTCGCCCGGTTGCAATGCATCCTCGTGCAACTCCATCGTGGCCTCTCCATATTCAAGCGTGTAGGATTCACTGAGGCTAGGTCCGGGCAATTTGCCAGCTTTGCGGATCGGCACAAAGCCCACGCACAGTTGATGCGCAATAGCGCCACCCATAATGAACCCTCGCGCCTCTAATGCGGCCACTTTGTCGATACGCTGCCCAGCGAAGAGATGAATCAGGCTGTCAGTGGCTTCGCGGAATGCCCGTGGATCGCCAAACAGGGTGGTCACGTCACGAAACTGAATGCCCGGTTTGGGGAAATCAGGAATAGTGCGTATGGAATTTCTAATATTCATAGAGTTTTTGGTGTTTTGAGCGTAGCAAGACTAACACCTCGTCAGCTCAACTTCAGAGCGACATACTGCAAATCATGATTCCTGAAGCGTCAGTGCATTGCCTCTTGCGTGATACCATTTGTGCGGGCTCTTTATTTGGCAGAATTCACATGCAGTTTTTTTTACGTGCAGCTACCATGGTATCCATCGTGGTGCTTTCGGGTTGTGCCACCATAAAGTACAACACCTTGGAAAAAGTCGGCATTCACAAACGTGACATTCTTGTGGCCAACGTTGAAGACACGCGCGATGCACAGCAAGATGCACAAGAACAGTTCCAAGATGCGCTTGAGCGTTTTGGCACGGTGATGACCATCGAAGAGACCGAACTCAAGGAGGCCTACGACCAGCTTAAAGATGAGTACGAGGATAGCGTCGATGCCGCCGAAGAGGTGTCAGATGAGATTCAGGATGTTGAGCAGGTTGCCGGCGATTTATTTGAAGAGTGGGCCGAGGAGAACACAACCTACACCGACGCGGCTTTGCGCCGTAACAGTGAGGGCCAACTGCTCGATACGAAAGCCAGATATACCGACATGCTGAAAGCGATGAAAGACGCTGAGGCTAGTATGAAGCCGGTGCTATCAACCATGCGCGACAACGTGCTGTATCTCAAACACAATCTCAATGCTCAGGCTATTGGTTCTTTGGAAACCACCTTCGCTGAACTCGAAGGCGACATTGAAGTGCTTATTTCACGTATGAATCAATCTATTGAACGCTCGAATGAATTCATCAGTCAAATGCAATAAGGCGTGTTGATGAGTAAAGAACCCGACGATCAGCTTTCACTAGCAGATAGGCTCAATCAAGAGACCGCCGTTATTGCTTGGTCAGATTTGGTAAAACACTTTGCCCGAGGTGTCGTGATACACGTATCGCCCAATCTTGACCTGATAGACGCTGCTATCTGCTTGATTGAGGATGATGCAGCTCAACTAGAGAGTTGGGCTGGCGATAGTAAAGTCAGGCGCGCCAGCGATGATGATGCACGCGACTGGACGGCAAGAGAGCCAGAATTTTGGTGTGTTGTTACTGCGCCTTGGGTGTTGGTACAGGAAAAGACACACGCCACGCGTCAAACAGTGCATTAGCGGCCTGCAGAGATGTGACGCTTTGCGAGCGAACAGCTTCCTCTGTACTGGCTAAAAGCTCTGCCAGTTCGGGTTGACTGTGCAGCGAGTTGCTCACCATTTGATCCAGCATTGACCACATCCAGCAGATGCGTTGTTTTTCGCGCAAAGCAACCAGTTCGCCTGTATCAATCAGCTGCCGCCTATGTGTGCGCACTTGCTGCCACAACTCATCCAAACCTTGACCGCCAACAGCGCTACAAGTCATAGCCAGAGGACTCCAACTACCCGTAGGCTGAAGAATGGATAATGCGCGTTGGTAGGCAGCCTTTGCGTGCTGAGCGTCGTTAAATGAATTGCCATCAGCTTTGTTGACCGCGATGATATCTGCCAGCTCAAGCACGCCTTTCTTAATTCCTTGCAGCTCATCGCCAGCGCCCGGCAACATAAGAACAAGATAGCAATCGACCATTTCTGAGACGATGGTTTCTGATTGGCCCACACCGACTGTTTCAACCAAGATGACATCAAAGCCTGCGGCTTCGCAAAGCAGCATTGATTCTCGTGTAACCCGTGTGACACCGCCTAGATGCCCGCTGGTCGGTGATGGCCGTATATACGCATCCTGCTCCATAGACAGCTGCGCCATGCGCGTCTTGTCGCCCATAATGCTGCCACCTGTCCGCTGGCTGCTAGGGTCAATGGCTAACACAGCTACCCGATGCCCCATGCCGAGAAGCTTGAGTCCTAGAGCCTCTATAAAGGTGCTTTTTCCTACTCCAGGAACCCCGCTGATTCCCACACGTATCGCTTTGCCCGTGCGAGGTAACAGGAGTTGTAATACATCTTGGGCAATGTTTTGGTGTTTAGCTAAACTTGATTCGGTCATGGTGATTGCGCGGGAGAGCATGGCGCGATCACGGGACAATACACCGTAGGCCAGTCCTGCGGCATTGAGTGGCTGCTCGATCATTAGGTTTACGTAGTTGAATTTGAGGACGGTAGTGCAGGGTGGCCAAGTGATGCACCCAGAGAGTCAAGTAAAGTCATGGCGGCTTTTGCAATCACGGTTCCAGGAGGAAACACTGCTGCAGCCCCGGCATCTAATAATGCGGGCACATCTTGTGGAGGAACCACGCCACCAACGACAACCTGAATGTCTGGACGGCCAGCGCTTGCCAGTGCCGATTTCAATTCGGGAACCAGAGTCAAGTGACCTGCCGCTAATGAACTTGCGCCAACAATATGTACGTCATTGTCAACGGCTTGTCGTGCTACCTCTGCAGGTGTCTGGAATAGTGGGCCAATATCAACATCAAAACCAAGATCAGCAAATGCGGTAGCGATAACTTTTTGACCGCGATCATGTCCATCTTGTCCCATCTTTGCAATCAGCACGCGTGGTCTGCGCCCTTCGTGTTCCATAAAATGTGTGACGCGTTTTTTTATTTTGGGTAAATATTCGCTGGTAGACATGGATTTTAGATAAACCCCTTGGATAGATTGGATACGCGCAGTGTGTCGACCATAAACCTGCTCCAATGCAAGAGAGATCTCGCCAACTGTAGCGCGTGCTCGAGCAGCATCAACAGCCAACGCTAGCAGGTTGCCAGACTGATCTCTAGTCCCGAATTTTAGCGCTGTGATTGCTGCTGCATGCTTGTTGTGGTCACGGGTACTGCGTAGTGTCTGCAGCCGTTCTATCTGCTGTCCGCGAACCTTCGCATTATCGACCTTTAACACATCAACTGGGGGTTCATTAGCCAGTACCAACTCGTTGACACCGATAACGCTTTGTTCACCCGCGTCTATACGTGCCTGAGTGCGTGCGGCTGCTTCTTCAATGCGCAATTTTGGAATGCCCGCTTCGATAGCCTTTGCCATGCCACCTTCACGCTCAACTTCTTCAATATGTTGCCACGCTTTGTCAGCTAGTTGTTGTGTGAGTGTTTCCATGAAGTAACTTCCACCCCACGGATCAACTGTGTTGCACAAACCACTCTCATGCTGCAGAAAAAGCTGAGTGTTGCGAGCGATGCGTGCAGAAAAATCGGTAGGTAGCGCGAGTGCTTCATCAAAGGCATTGGTATGCAGTGACTGTGTGTGACCGGCAACCGCTGCCATCGCCTCTATACCCGTTCGCGTGACATTGTTATAAACATCTTGTGCAGTGAGGCTCCAACCGGAAGTTTGACAATGTGTGCGTAAATTCAGTGATTTTGGGTTCTTAGGGTTGAACTGTTTGACTAGCCGCGCCCAGAGCAATCTAGCTGCGCGCAGTTTGGCAATTTCCATATAGTGGTTCATGCCAATGGCCCAGAAGAACGATAGGCGAGGCGCGAAACTGTCAACTGGCATGCCCGCTGCTATTCCGGTGCGAAGGTATTCGATACCGTCAGCCAAGGTATAGGCTAACTCCAGATCAGCGGTCGCCCCTGCTTCCTGCATATGATATCCAGAGATGCTTATGCTATTAAAGCGCGGCATGTTCTTGGAGGTGTACGCAAAAATATCTGCAATAATTTTCATCGATGGTGCAGGTGGGTAGATGTACGTGTTGCGGACCATGAATTCTTTCAAGATGTCGTTTTGAATAGTACCAGTGAGTTTTTCTGGTGAAACACCTTGTTCTTCAGCGGCAACAATGTATAGCGCAAGAATAGGCAGAACCGCACCGTTCATTGTCATTGATACGCTCATCTGGTCCAACGGTATCTGGTCAAATAGAATTTGCATATCGAGAATTGAATCGATGGCTACTCCGGCCATGCCAACATCGCCAGTGACTCTGGGATGATCAGAATCGTACCCACGATGGGTGGGTAGATCGAATGCTATGGACAAACCTTTCTGGCCAGCTGCCAGGTTGCGCTTATAAAACGCATTACTGTCTTCAGCTGTTGAAAAGCCTGCGTATTGTCTTACCGTCCAAGGTTTGTTTACAAACATTGTGGGGTAAGGCCCACGAGTAAATGGGGCTATTCCCGGGTAATCAAGTTGGTAACCCGATTCAACTCTGTCAGTTTTGGTGTATCGGGACTGTAAAGATATACCTTCTGGGGTATCACCAGAAGCTGAAGCTTTACCAACAGCCACAGAGCTTGGCTCCGGCATACTGTTGTTCTTGAAGCTGAAAGGGGGGCGGCTGCTCATACCTTGTCTCCCGCATTGGCATGATGCTCGAATTCGGCCGATTCTCTGACAGCTTGTAAGGCGGGTGGCAGGGCTGTTTCTTGGCCTATAGAAGCTGATGCTGCATCGTCAGTAAACACATAGCGATTCACGCCAACACACACGCTTTTATCTTCTTTTAGAAGGTTTATACGTTTTTGGTGTGTTTGCTGTAAGCGTGCTTGCCATCGCCCACTAGCTAGTTCATTGAGCCAACCTTCGCTGGTATCAGTTTGTGTTAGTGATTGCCAGGTATTGTGCACAAGTTGCTCGGTCAGGTTTTCCATGGCGTACGACCCAGACATTGGATCATGTACTTTGCTCAAGCCACTTTCGCGTTCGAGAATGATAGCTATGTTGCGTGCCATACGATCGCTTAATGTTCTTTCCTCATCGGCTACATCCGATAGCAAATTGTCGTGTGGATGCACTAGTAGTGTGTCTGCACTGCCCAGCATAGCGGCTGTGCTGGCGGCCAGATTTCTAAGGTGATTGTTCCAAGGTTGTAATGTACTTAAATGACGCTGTGAAGTTTCTACAACCACAAGAGCTGCCGTATTATCAACATAGCTTTTGTCGATGGAGCGCAGCAAGCCTTGCCATAAACATTGTAATGCCCGCAATTTTGCCACACCAAGCAATACATCACTGTCTGTAGCCAGTTGGAACACAATTTGAGTTCTGGCATCGTGTGTCGACATACCGCTATCCAGCATTGTTTCCAAATACACTAATGCCGTGGCAAGTGCGGCGTGTAGCTCCTCTACAATCGACGCTCCCGCATTGTGGTGCACGGCAACGTCGACAAGTACACTCTGGGAGTTAGGCAGCGTTGACACGATGGTTTTTGCGTGTTGCGCTAAGGCTGTTAACTGCGAGGGTAGCGTTTGCTCAGACACGTTGCCAGCGAGCATCAGGCCAAGTGGATCTGAGCCTAGCAAGCAGTGTAGTGTATTTAGGGGTGCCTCTGAAGCTGTGACGTGATCTATGAACTTAGCTGCGCACGTTGAAAAATGATGTCCAGCGCGTAAAGAGATCTGTGCAAGGTCAAGTTGCACATCGTTAAGGCACGCTGACAGAGCATTCTCATCTTGTATGTGCAATTCAATCGATTTAGCGCCGCCCGCAAGAGCCTGCAAAATAGCTGAGTTGGCCTTTTTTGAATCTGAAGCTTTCACCAGAACGCGATTGTCTATTGCGCTTTCAACTCCTGCGGTATGTGGCTGTGTGAAATCGTAACTATTGGAATCGTAGAGAACTTCAATTGGGATTCCGTCAAGCGTGGTTTGGCGAAGGGCTTGAAGTGCTTCTGCATCGTTTTTGTCTGATTTAAGCCCTGCCACTGCCAGCGTCGTCCATTGCGCCTGGGTTGCCTGCTCAAAGTCTGCACGGTGATTTTCGAGTGGTGCTTTTGTGAGCGCTTCTGATTTCATGAACAATCCGCAAGAGTTGGTAGGTCAAGTATAGCGCTGAGTTGTAACGTACCGCAAAGCGCACGACCATGTATGCGATAGTGTTCTTCACAAGCCCTGAACTAAACCCAATTTTCCGCATTGTTCTGGGTAGAGTACTGACTTCGAGGAGTAATTATTTTGCGTTTTCCATCACCTCCACCGTATCTTTCGCAGCGTTCCGCAGTGATGGCTGACAACATGGTAGTGGCGTCCCAACCATTGGCTGGTCAAGCCGGTTTGTCGATGTTGGCTCAGGGTGGAAATGCCGTTGACGCAGCGATCGCCACAGCAATAACGCAGACGCAGGTTGAGCCCACTGGCAATGGACTTGGGTCTGACGCATTTGCCATTGTTTGGGATGGTCAGAAACTTCATGGTTTAAATGCATCGGGTCGTGCGCCACAAGCTTGGAGTCCGGAGTATTTTCAACGGCTTGGAGGAATTCCCGGGCGCGGCTGGGATACAGTGACCGTGCCAGGTGCTGTGTCCGCGTGGGTAGAACTTCATAAAAGATGGGGCAAACTGCCATTTGATCGCTTGTTCGAGCCTGCCATTAATTATGCTCAGAACGGGTTCGTTGTATCACCTATTATCGGTAAGTTATGGGGGCAGGGTGCCGCGATCTTGAAAGACCAACCGGGTTTTGCGCAGCATTTCATGCCTGATGGCCGAGCGCCAAAGGCCGGCGAACGATATATCAATACATCAGCAGCGAAGACATTAACGTCTATCGCTGAAACCTACGGTGAGTCTTTTTACCGAGGAGCCATCGCTGAGACGATTGTTGCGAACGCTCAGCAACACGAAGCAGCTCTTACGCTAAATGATTTTGGCGCGCACGAGGCTGATTGGTGCGGCACAGTGTCCCAATCTTTTGATGCATTTGCATTGCATGAAATTCCGCCCAACGGGCAGGGAATAGCAGCATGTATGGCACTTGGAATGTTGGCCCACACCGACATCCGCAATTGTGGTGGTCCTGATGATGTACAAAGCCTGCATTTCATGTTTGAAGCTATGAAGCTTGCGTTCAGGGACTCAGCCGCATTTGTAGCAGACCCTGCCAGCATGACTGATGTGTCTGCTGAACAATTACTGGATCCAGATTACCTAGCCATGCGCGCTCAACTAATTGATCCTGATAAAGCACAGAATTTCCACAGTGGTTCTCCTCGCAAAGGCGGCACTGTTTGCTTATCTACAGCGGATTCCAGTGGCATGATGGTGTCGTTCATCCAGTCAAACTATGATGGTTTTGGTTCAGGTGTCGTGGTGCCAGACACAGGAATCCACATGCAAAACCGAGGTTGTGGATTCTCTATGCACGCTGGCCATCCAAATGAGGTGGGTGGCGGCAAACGACCTTTCCACACAATTATTCCCGGTTTTCTGATGGGCAGTGACGCCTACTCTCATCAGCCGATCATGGCTTTTGGTGTTATGGGAGGCATGATGCAGGCACAAGGGCATGTGCAAATGGCATTGCGTACCCAGCTTTGGGGGCAAGATGTGCAAACAGCCGCTGACGCGCCTCGTTGGCGTGTAACCGAAGGGTTAGGTGTGGGTTGTGAGGAAGCCATTGCTCCGTCAACTATTCAGGCGTTGAAAGACAGGGGACACGATATCACTGTGCAACAAAACGATCTGGCTTTCGGCTTTGGCGGAGCACAGTTGATTCATCGGCTTGATGCTGGTGGATACACGGGAGGTTCTGATCCCCGAAAGGACGGCGGTGCCTACGGCTTCTAGTTTAACTTCCGTGTTGAGTTGCCGATAACGATCCTTTAGTTCTTCAGGATGTCTTGTGTGCTCCTCGCCACAGCGAGGCATCCGAGCTGCAATAGAGTTTAGGTATGACAGTTAAGACAACAAAAACAGGTCAGCAATTGCGTGAACAGGTACTAAAGGAAGGTCCCGAAGCTCGTATGCGAGCTATCCAGGCACTTTCTAATAGCTATAGCTTGGGAAGTGAGGCGGCGCTCGCGAACTTGCTTTTGGCAGCGTTAGGCGGCAATGAAGCTGACCAGCCAGCTGTGCGTCCCAAGGTAAGTGTGATTATGCAACCTGGTGATATGAAACCGGCGCTGTTAGGTGAAGTGGCTTTGCCGATGATGCAAAGTGCCAATGATGACGACTTTGATGAAAGCGAGGTAAATGAGGTGAGTTAGGAGCCGTAGCTGCAGACATCGATTATTTGCGCAGCTTTCTAGGCCTTTTCACCAGATCGTTTTAGCTGTCTAACAATGAAACGTGCCGGATTGATCAACGGCATCCATTCGCTGATCGCTTGCCCACCCAATATAAAATCGCTGAGCAAACTGGCCGCAAAGGGTGCTGTAACGATACCGCGTGAACCTAGTCCGGCGATGGCATACAGCCCTCTGTGCACGGGTAAAGGTGGGTAGTGATCGAGTTGCCGTCCGTGACGAATATCTGCATACACATCGTTGCAAAGGTCGATATCGGGCACAGGCCCGACCATTGGAAGCCTGTCAGGGGTGGTAGCTCGTACTCCTGAGTAGGCGTTGATCGCTTGAGGGGTAACCTTATACTCAGGGATCGTGTCGCTAAGACCCTTCAAATTAAGCGCATTGTCGAGCTCTGATACAGAGTTATCATTGACACCGCGTTCGAAGGTCGCGCCAACGACAATGGAATCGCCATCCGGAATGACATAACTTTTTCCATTGACGACTTTGCCGAGCTTGCTCGCGCCCTCGGCTAAAGAAAAGCGAGACAACTGTCCGCGTGCAGGTATTGTGGTTAACGCCTTAGCAACGTCAAGCCCTGTGCTGGCAGCACCTGTTCCGAGCACAATATGTTCAGCAATCAGCTCTGTTTGAGCATCAACACTGATTTTCCACTGGTGGTCTGATGCAGCACTTATATCAATGATCCGTTGCTGGCAACGTACTGTGATATTCATGTGTCCGAGCAAGGCACGACACAACGCCGCCGGATTTAACCAGCCCGCGCTGTTGAACAATAGGGCATCCGCGTCGAGATCACTGCCTGTTTGTTGCCTAGTCTCAGACGCGGGAATAGATTGGTAGTGGTGCGATTGCGGATAGGCGCTTTCTACCAACTGCAACACGCCGCAACCAGTGTAGTTGCTTGCATCGTGCAAACCCCATTGATGAAGACGATGTTGCAAACACCGATAAGCCTCTAGATAAAACTGCATGGCAAAGGAATTACTGCGTGTCACGTAAGGCTTGAACAGGCCCACCGGGTTGGACGACCCGGCGCTTGCAACCTGAGTGGACGCGTCCAGCACCAGAACGTTCACGCCACGCTCGGCCAGAGTCCTTGCTATCCAACACCCCGCCAAGCCTGCGCCGACAACAACAACGGGGGGCGTGTTTTTGAGCTGCAGTGGCTTGGGGTTACTGATCTGATCCCAGGGCAGGGGCTCAGGCATGCGTGTAGTTGGTTTTGACGTACTGGGACACGATGTCTTGAAACTCTTCGGCAATGTGATCGCCTTTGAGTGTCATTGCCTTTTCGCCATCAATATAGACAGGTGCTATGGGGCGCTCTCCTGTTCCCGGTAAACTGATGCCAATATTAGCGTGCTTGCTCTCTCCCGGGCCATTGACCACACAACCCATAACGGCAACTGACATGTCTTCAACGCCTGGGTGACTGGCCTTCCAGTCTGGCATGCTGTCGCGCAGGTAGGTCTGAATTCGATCAGCTAGAACTTGAAAATACGTGCTGCTGGTGCGTCCACAACCTGGGCATGCCGTAACCATCGGTGTGAAAGAACGTAAGCCCATAGTTTGAAGTATTTCTTGGGCAACGATGACCTCTTTGGTTCTGTCGCCATTGGGCTCGGGTGTTAGCGAAATTCGGAGGGTATCGCCAATACCTTGCTGTAAAAGTACAGCTAAGGCTGCGGTTGAGGCAACGATGCCTTTGGAGCCCATGCCAGCTTCGGTTAAACCCAAATGTAGCGCATAGTCAACTTGCGATGCGAGGTCTTGGTACACCGAAATGAGATCTTGTACACGGGACATTTTGCATGACAGAATGATGTTTTCGGCAGGCAAACCGAGTTCAACGGCCCTGGCAGCGCTGTCTACCGCCGATTTAATGACAGCTTCACGGTTGATTTGATCAAGCGGTTTTGGGTGTTTGCTTTTGGCATTGTCGTCGAGCATGAGTGCCAGAAGCTCTTGGTCCATACTGCCCCAGTTGGCACCGATACGCACGGGCTTATCCAATTTTGCCGCTATTTCGATCATTTGCGCAAACTGCTCGTCGCGTTTTGCACCCCGCCCTACATTACCCGGATTAATTCGGTATTTGGCGAGTGCTTCCGCGCAATCGGGAACAGCTGTCAGTAATTTGTGACCGTTGAAGTGAAAGTCGCCCACCAAAGGGACCTCGAGGCCCATAGCGGCTAGCCGGTCGCGAACCTCGGGGACAGCGTTTGCAGCGGCCTCCGTATTCACTGTGATTCGGACAATTTCGGACCCTGCACGTGCCAGATCAGCGACCTGAGCTGCAGTGCGGATAGCATCTTCAGTGTCAGTGTTAGTCATGGATTGAACAACGATAGGGGAGGCGCCACCAACCGTCACTGGGCCAATATTTACCGCACGAGTAGTTTTACGGGGCATTGTTTCTCGTTTTGTGTGAAGTTAGGGCTTGATCGTAGGCCTGATACACCTTAGTTTATCTTGGAAACGGCAGATGTGAAACTTGATTATTAAATCGTGTTCAACAAAGACACCATGACAGCGAATCCGATATTTGAGTTCTCAGATCGAGAGCAGCGAATTCTCAAGCTATTGGTCGATCACTACATAAAAGATGGAACGCCGGTGGGTTCCAAGACGTTGTCGCGCCTGCCTGGTATAGACATCAGCGCAGCGTCGGTGCGCAATGTCATGGGCGACCTAGAGCACATGGGTTTGTTGAAATCGCCACACACATCGGCAGGGCGCATTCCCACCTCTGCAGCGTTCCGTGTATTTGTCGATCAGCTACTTGAAGTTAAAAAGCCGGACTCTGATACGGTCGAACACATTCGCGCATTACTTGACCCATCATTAAGCGATCAGGCGCTGGTAAAGGTTGCGTCGAACTATTTATCTGGTTTTACAAAAATGGCTGGCATGGTTACTGTGCCTAAGCGTGAAGAAAAACCGCTGCAGCAGGTTGAGTTTCTGCCGCTGTCCGACCGTCGCGTCCTAGTCATTCTGATTATCAGTGACACCGAAATTCAAAATCGAATTATTCACGTGGAGCGCGATTACTGCAAAGACGAGTTGGCTGAATTTGCACGTATGCTCAATACCGAACACCTAGGACGTTCGCTTGCCGAGGTGCGTGACCATATGCGTTCCGAGTTGCAAAGCACTCGTGAATATATGGATAACACCATGCAGATGATGATCGATGTAGCCGGGCAGGTATTTACAGCTGAAGACAGCGATGATGAGAACGCAATGCTGGTGGCTGGCGAAACCAATTTGATGGATCATGCCGACTTGGGAGATGTCTCCAAGTTGCGTGAATTATTTGACGCCTTTGAGCAAAAACGCGATATTTTTCATCTGCTTGAACGCTGTGTAGCAGCCGATGGTGTGCAAATTTTTATTGGTCGTGAATCGGGTTACGACGCTTTGGGAGAGTGCAGTGTTGTCACAGCCCCTTATGAGATCAACGGTAAGTTATTGGGTGTGATTGGTGTCGTCGGCCCAAAACGTATGTCCTACGAGAATGTTATCCCTGTTGTTGACGTGACATCAAAACTATTGGGTGCGGCCTTGAATCTGCGCAGTTAAGAACTATATTTTCGCGATAATGAGTTTGAGCTGCTCGAACTCACCATCAATGAAGTGCGGATATCGGGAGTTTTTTGATGATGCCAGACAATAAAGACACGTCTGACACGACAGGCCAAGAGCCAGCCAACGAAGAAATTATCGATTCTTCAGATAACGAAGTTGATGCAGGGGCTGAACAGCCGGGGCAAGTCAGCGACATTGACGCACAGTCTGTAATAGACCCTGAAGGTCAAATAGAAAGCGATGAGTCTGTAAGCGAAGAGGAGGATCCTCTGGGCTTTGGCGACGATCGGATGACTGCAGACGACGCTGACGCTGACGCCGAAGCTGAGGACGAAGACGAGGTGACGGTATTGCAGAGGCAGCTGGTTGAGGCTGAGTCTAAATCAGCCGACTATTGGGACCGGCTTTTGCGCTTGCAGGCAGACATGGAGAATCAACGTAAACGCGCTCAGAACGACGTTACTAAGGCGCGTAAATTTGCACTAGAAGGGATTGTTGGCGATTTGCTACCGGTCAAAGATAGCCTCGAGTTGGGCCTCGCTGCTGCCGCCGCAGAAGATGCCGATCCCAAGTCTATCGTTGAGGGTGCCGAGCTGACTCTAAAAATACTTGCTCAGGTGCTAGAGAAAAATAATGTTGTTGAGGTGAACCCCGTTGATGAAAAATTCAACCCGGAGTTCCATCAGGCGATGTCCATGCAAGAAGTAGAAGGCAAGCCTGCCAATATTGTTACAGGCGTGATGCAAAAAGGCTACACCTTGAACGATCGACTGGTTCGACCTGCGCTGGTTATGGTCTCAAAGTAGATTTACTGCACGGATTTTGCAGTAACCGCTGTTGCGTTTGCTGTTCTTATAACTCGATCTGTCGGTAAATTCCGGCGGATCGGGGGTAGAAAACCGCTTTTAAGTATTGAAATAGGCCTCACGGTCTACATCATAGCTTCAACGATCAGTATGCCTCGCTAAAGGTGTCTGATTACCATATTAGACTAAGTTAGGGATTTTTATCATGGGTACCATTATCGGAATCGACCTCGGTACGACGAACTCGTGTGTCGCGGTCATGGAAGGGGGAAAACCCCGAGTCATCGAGAACGCCGAAGGTGACCGCACCACTCCATCGATTGTCGCATTTGCAGACGATGGTGAGGTCGTTGTTGGGCAGCCGGCCAAGCGCCAGGCAGTAACCAACCCCAAAAACACGCTTTACGCTGTCAAGCGGTTAATCGGTCGCAGGTTTGACGAGGAAGCGGTTCAGAAAGATATCGAACTGGTCCCTTACAAAATTATCAAAGCGGACAACGGCGATGCTTGGGTAGAGGCGGCAGGCAAGGGCATGGCGCCTCCTGAAGTCGCTGCGCGCGTACTCATGAAGATGAAGCAAACAGCTGAAGAGTACCTCGGCGAGACGGTCTCAGAGGCAGTTATCACGGTTCCTGCATACTTCAATGATTCGCAGCGTCAAGCAACTAAAGACGCTGGTCGAATCGCAGGCCTTGAAGTCAAACGGATTATCAATGAGCCTACTGCGGCAGCACTTGCCTATGGCATGGATAAGCAGAGAGGCAATAAGACTGTCGCGGTGTATGACCTTGGCGGTGGAACGTTTGATATCTCAATCATAGAAATCGCAGAGGTTGATGGCGAGCACCAGTTTGAAGTGCTTTCCACTAACGGAGACACGTTCCTTGGTGGTGAAGATTTTGATAACCGGCTTATCGACTACCTCTCAGACGAATTCAAGAAAGAAAGCGGCATCGATTTGCACAGCGATCCGTTGGCATTACAGCGCCTGAAAGAGGCCGCTGAAAAGGCTAAGATCGAGCTGTCAAGCACGCAACAGACTGACGTTAACCTGCCTTACATCACAGCAGATGCTAGTGGCCCTAAGCACCTGAACATCAAAGTATCTCGCGCTAAGCTCGAGTCGTTAGTTGTGGACTTGGTTTCACGCACTGTAGAGCCGTGCAAAACAGCATTGAAAGATGCAGGATTGTCAGCCTCTGAGATTCAGGATGTCATCATGGTGGGCGGTCAAACTCGTATGCCCAAAGTTCAGGAAACCGTTAAAGATTTCTTTGGCAAAGATCCACGTAAGGACGTTAACCCTGATGAAGCTGTAGCGGTGGGTGCAGCCATTCAAGGCGGTGTTCTCGGCGGTCAGGTGAAAGATGTACTTCTTCTGGACGTTACGCCACTGTCTCTGGGTATCGAGACACTGGGCGGCGTCATGACCAAACTTATCGAGAAGAACACAACGATCCCCACGAAAGCACAGCAAGTATTTTCAACAGCAGATGACAACCAGACAGCGGTTACCGTTCATGTGCTTCAGGGCGAACGTGAGATTGCCAACACGAATAAATCTTTGGGTAGATTTGATCTTGCAGACATTCCTCCTGCGCCACGAGGTGTGCCTCAGGTAGAAGTCACTTTCGACATTGATGCTAACGGCATCATGAACGTCTCCGCTCGTGACAAAGCAACAGGCAAGCAACAGTCGATTGTTATTAAAGCTTCTAGTGGTCTTTCTGATGAAGAGATCGACGCTATGGTGCGTGATGCTGAAGAGCACGCGGCCGAAGATGCGAAATTGCGTGGTTTGATAGACAAGCGCAACCAAGGCGAACAGCTAATCCACGCCTCTGAGAAGTCTATGTCTGACTTGGCAGAGCAACTGGACGAAGGCGAGAAAGGAGACATCGAGGGTAAAATCACAGAACTCCGTTCGGTTCTTACCGGTGATGACGAAGAAGCTATCGACGCTAAAATAACTGATCTCAGTGAAGCTGCAGGGAAACTTGCAGAACGAGCTTATGCTCAACAAAACGCTGAAGGCGGTGTAGCTGATGCTGCTGAAGCAGAGCGTGGTGAGAAGTCTGCGAACACTGACGACGCTGTAGATGCGGAGTTTGAAGAAGTAAAGGAAGATAAGGCGTCGTAGGATTTAGTTTTAGTCTTTTAATTAGTTGACAGGAAAGGTCGGAAAGCAAGCCAAACAGAGATTCTGTTTTGTGCACTTAGAGCTTGCCGGCCTTTTCCTCGTTATATCGGGTCAATCGGGTTCTACTAGAAAATGTCGCAGCGTGACTATTACGAAGTTTTGGGTGTGTCGAAAGATGTATCTGACGCCGATCTGAAAAAGGCGTACAGACGCCTAGCTATGAAGTACCACCCAGATAGAAATCCAGACGACGAAGATGCGTCTGAAAAATTCAAAGAGGCTAAAGAAGCCCATGAAATACTAAAGAACAAAGAAAAGCGTGCGGCCTACGACCAGTTTGGCCACGCAGGTGTGAGTAATCAGCCTGGCGCCGGTGGTTTCGGTGGTGGAGCCGATATCAACGATATATTTGGTGATGTTTTTGGCGATATATTCGGTGGTGGGCGACGCGGTGGCGGTGGCCAGCGTGTATATCGCGGCGACGACCTGCAATACAACCTCGAAATTACTCTCGAAGAGGCTGTTACTGGAACGTCCACTGAAATCAATATTCCCAACTTGGTTGCCTGTGACGCCTGCGATGGCAACGGCGCTAAACGCGGAACCAACCCGACTAGTTGTGGCACTTGTCATGGAGTAGGTCAGGTGCGTATGCAACAAGGTTTTTTCTCTGTTCAGCAAACATGCCCGTCTTGCAGAGGCAAAGGTAAGGTCATCACTGATCCATGCCCAAAATGTCGAGGCCAGGGACGTACACAGAAGGAAAAGAAGCTTGCGGTCAAGATTCCTGCCGGTGTCGATAACGGCGATAAAATTCGTTTGTCTGGTGAGGGCGAAGCCAGTGATAGTGGTGGCCCAGCGGGGGATTTGTACGTGGCTATTCGGGTCAAAAAACACCCGATTTTTGAGCGTGATGGAGCCGATCTGCTGTGTACGGTTCCAATTAATTACGCGACGGCTGCTATCGGTGGAGAGCTAGAAGTTCCCACACTTAATGGTCGGGTTAAACTGAAAATTCCGGCTGGCACTCAAACCGAGAAATCATTCCGCTTGCGTGGCAAAGGCGTTAAGCCGGTGCGTGGTGGAGCGGTGGGTGACTTACTCACCAAAGTACGTATCGAGACTCCAGTAAATCTAACAGCTGAGCAACGTGACCTGCTGCAAAAATTTCACGACACGATCAGTGGAAGCCACGCTCAAAAGCATAGTCCCCAAGCGCACAGTTGGCTTGGCGGCGTAAAAAAGTTCTTTGACGAGCTTCGAAGCTGAATTAAGGGGGGGGTGTACGCAGCTAGACTGCGTCACACTATGGACATTGTCTCTCGGGCGTGGTCAACTATGGCAACCATGTAACCCAACGAGAGAAGAGGAAGACAGTGTCTATATTAAAAAAAGAAAGAGCTTTTATCCCACTTGCTATCGCAACATTTCTGCTAGCTACGCCGGTCGCGCAAGCGGCCACTGAGATTCAATGGTGGCACGCTTTCACAGGTCGCTTAGGAGAGCTGCTCGACGAGCAGGTTGCCACCTTCAACGAGTCGCAAGACGACTACGCGGTTGTTGCCATTAACAAAGGCAACTATTCCGAAACCCTTAATGCGGGTATTGCGGCTTTTCGCGCTAGCGAACACCCTACGTTGTTACAGGTATTTGAAGTGGGTACGGCGACCATGATGGGTGCAAAGGGCGCTATTAAGCCAGTGTACGAAGTTATGGCTGAATCTGAGGCAAAGTTCGAACCTGATGCCTATCTAGCAGCGGTTGCAGGATATTACACAACCACTGATGGACAAATGCTGTCGCTACCTTACAACAGCTCAACCCCTGTACTCTTCATTAACAATGACGCATTGGAAGAGGCTGGCATTGATTCATCGTCGCCACCTGCCACATGGGAAGAAGTGGGTGAGATTCTCACTACACTCAAAGACAAAGGCCATGAGTGCCCGTTGACCACTGCATGGCAGTCATGGGTTCACTTGGAGAACCTCAGTGCCTATCACAATGTGCCGTTTGCAACTAAAGCCAATGGCTTTGAAGCGGCGGATACCGAGCTGGCATTTAATAGCCCAGCACAGGTAAAACATATCGAAACCATGGGCCAATGGGCACAGGATGGTAAATTTGTTTACCTCGGACGACGCAACGAAGGCGGTGCTAATTTCCGCAGTGGTGAATGTGCTCTATTCACAGAGTCTTCTGCTGGCTACGCGGGCATTAAATCGGAAGCACAGTTTGATTTCTCCATAGCGCCACTTCCTTATTGGGGCGATGTAGAGGGTGCGCCACAAAATACAATTATTGGCGGCGCCTCGTTATGGGCACTTGCTGGCAAGACTGATGAAGAATATGAAGCTGCTGCAGCATTTTTAAGCTTCCTTTCGTCGTCTACTATCCAAGCTAAGTGGCATCAGAACACAGGCTATCTACCTATTACCATGGCCGCTTATGAGCAGTCTAAGGGCGAAGGTTATTACGAAGCCAATCTTGGTACTGAAATTTCCATTATCCAGATGACTGGCAAGGCGCCTACTGAAAACTCCAAAGGCCTGCGTCTTGGTAGTTTTGACCAAATTCGTGGAATCATCGATGAAGAGCTAGAAGGTGTTTGGAACGGTAGCAAAGATGCGCAAACGGCACTCGATACTGCTGTGACCAGAGGTAATGAGTTGCTGCGTCGCTTTGAAAAATCTCAGCGCTAAGCTCATTGCTGAATAGGGATTGATTGTTATTTGCTGCTATAGCGATGCAAAAGAAAGTCTATTTTCGCGGTACTTGGTTACCGTGGCTATTGGTTGCACCCCAGTTGATCATCACTGGGGTGTTTTTCATGTGGCCTGCTGTGCAGGCCGTGATGCAATCAACCCAGCTGCCTGATCCTTTTGGGTTAAGTAGTCAGTATGTAGGGATGGAGAATTTCCAGTTCCTGCTTAATGACTCCACTTATCTAGAATCTTTTGCCACCACCGCATTATTTAGTGTAAGTGTGACGCTGATGGCGATGGTGCCTGCGTTATTTTTTGCGGTGTTGGCGGATAGCGTCATAAAAGGGTCAGGCTTGTACCGTACCTTTCTGATCTGGCCCTATGCTGTGGCGCCCGCTATTGCGGGAATTGTCTGGTTATTTATGTTCAACCCATCGATAGGTGTAGCGTCGTACTATCTGAAATTTCTCGGCGTTAAATGGAATCACGTACTTGACGGTGATCAAGCCATGCTTCTTGTTGTATTGGCCGCCGCATGGAAACAGGTCAGCTATAACTTCCTGTTTTTTTTAGCAGGTTTACAGGCTATTCCAAAGAGCTTGATAGAAGCTGCCACCATAGATGGCGCTAGTCCTTGGCACCGTTTTCGAACTATCACGCTACCGTTGCTGTCTCCCACCACATTCTTTTTGCTGGTTGTTAACATTATTTACGCTTTTTTCGACACGTTTGGTGTGATTCATACCATTACGCTAGGCGGCCCAGAGCGCGATACCAGCATTCTGGTTTACAAAGTGTTTGCCGATGGTTTTGTTGGCCAAGACCTAGGATCATCAGCAGCTCAATCAGTAATTTTGATGGTATTGGTCGGCGCACTTACCGTGGTGCAATTCCGTTACATAGAAAAAAAGGTGCATTACTGATGTGCGGGAGGAATAGGCGCTGATGGCCATTGTAGGTCGACATCCTTGGCGAACAGCTACCGTTCATATCTTGTTGATATTGGGTATTGTTCTTTTGTGCTTTCCTTTGTATCTGACGTTTGTGGGTTCTACGCTGACACGTCAGGAAGTATTGCAAGTGCCCATGTCGCTGATGCCCGGTGATCAGTTTCTGGAGAATTATAAACGCGCATTATTTCGCGGTACTAATGCGCCTGTGCTTGGAATGCTCTGGAACAGCCTTGTCATGGCAATGGGCATAGCGATTGGCAAGATAGTTATTTCCTTGCTGTCGGCTTATGCCATCGTCTATTTTCGGTTTCCTTTTCGTATGTTGTGCTTCTGGACCATTTTCATGACGTTGATGCTGCCAGTAGAAGTACGCATACTACCCACCTATGAGATTGCTGCAAAGCTGGGTTTACTCAACAGTTACACGGGGCTTATTTTGCCGTTGATCGCTTCGGCAACGGCTACGTTTTTGTTTCGGCAATTTTTCATGACAGTGCCAGACGAACTAGTAGAAGCTGCTCGAATGGATGGTGCAGGGCCCATCAGATTCTTTAAAGATATATTGCTGCCATTGTCGCGCACTAATATAGCGGCTCTGTTTGTCATACTTTTCATCTATGGCTGGAATCAATTCTTGTGGCCATTACTGATAACCACAGACCCATCCATGAACACCATCGTTATGGGTATCAAGCAAACGGTGCCACAAGCAGATGACTTTGCCGACTGGCCTTTAACGATGGCAACATCGGTGATGGCTATTATTCCACCTGTGCTGGTTGTTTTGTTAATGCAGCGTTTATTTATCAAAGGGCTGGTTGATTCAGAAAAATGATGACACCACGTATACCCATTACATCGGTTAATACAATTGAGTTCAGGCACTGATGGCCACTATTGATTTACAGAATATCCGTAAAAGTTACGGTAAAAATCAAGTCATACACGGTGTTGACGCCTCCATAGCAGACGGCGAGCTCATCGTTATTGTCGGACCTAGCGGCTGTGGCAAATCAACACTACTACGTATGGTTGCTGGTTTAGAAGAAGTCACTGAGGGCGAACTACGCATTGATGGTCGACGGGTGAATGATGAAGAGCCCAAGGATCGAGATATCGCCATGGTGTTTCAGACCTACGCCTTATATCCGCACATGAGCGTTTTTGACAACATGGCGTATGGTCTTAAAATCATGCGATTGCCAAAGGCTGAGATACGCTCAAGGGTCGAGGAAGCTGCGCGCATGCTGTCGTTATCTGAGCTGCTTGACAGAAAGCCGAAGGCATTATCTGGAGGTCAACGTCAGAGAGTGGCTATGGGTCGCGCTATTGTGAGACAGCCTAGTGTGTTTTTGTTTGACGAACCCTTATCTAATCTTGATGCGCTTTTGCGTGTTCAAATGCGGTTGGAAATAAAGCAGTTGCAGAGACGTTTAGGTGTTACGTCTCTCTACGTAACTCACGACCAGGTTGAAGCCATGACACTGGCTGATAGGCTTATCGTCATGAACGGTGGAGTTGCCGATCAGGTTGATGAAGCTATGAAAGTCTATGAGCGTCCAGCTACGCGTTTTGTTGCTAGCTTTATCGGCTCACCTGGTATGAATTTTCTTAATAAAGTGCCTATAGCATCATTGCCACCTAATCTCGATTTACCGGAGTTGGCCGAGCAGGCGCAAGCTAGGCAAACTATTGATTTAGGTATACGACCTGAGAACCTTGCGCTGTGTGACCCGGGTGAGGCGCAATTGACTCTGCGTGTGCTTACTGTAGAAACACTGGGCGCAGATACCTTAGTGCATGGGCATAGTGAGTTGGTGCAGGGGCATCCCGAGCCGATGGCGTTACGGCTAGTGGGTACGCATCGGTTTGAAGAAAACTCAACGCTACCGCTGAAGGCTGATGCATCGCATTGGCATGTGTTTGATTGTGAGACGGGTGATCGTTTGAATTGATCACGATTTGCAAGTTCGTGCGGGTCGATGTCTCTATGAGGAACTTCAGTATCTGATCATTGAAGTGGCGTTGCGCACCAATCATGATAGCGGTGCCTTTATGCAGATACCCGTGTTTACGCATTGACCCATTCCACCGTTTAAAGGTGCCATGAAAATAGTTGATGTCATTGCTCACGCCATCTCTGTGCCATTGGAGACAGTCTTCTACTTCTCACAAGGATGGGTGACCAAACGCAGCTCCTTGATCGTTGAGCTTGTGACTGATGAAGGCGTCACTGGTTGGGGGGAGGCCCTGTGTCATGGACAGCAGCCACCACAAATAGCGGCAGCGTTTATCGACCATGTTTTTAAGCCTCTTTTGCTTAATCGTGACCCCTTCGATGTTGAGGTGTTGTGGGAAGAGATGTACAACACTACTCGTCCTTTTGGGCAGGGTGGTGCAGCCGTGAACGCTATCAGTGGTGTGGATATTGCGCTGTGGGACGTTATGGGAAAATCACTGAATAAACCAGTGCACGCTCTAATAGGAGGCGCATTTAGAACCAGCGTACAACCTTACGCTACAGGATTTTATCGGGTAGAGGATGGCAACTACCCTGCGGATGCCATTGATGAAGCACAGCGTTATATCAATGCAGGTTTTACTGCTTTCAAACTCAAGATTGGCTTTGGCATAGAGGAGGATATTGCTTTTATCAAAGCGATAAGAGGGGCGGTAGGTGAAGGTGTGCGAATAATGGCTGATGCCAATGGAGCCTATAATGTTGCTAGCGCTCGCCGCATCATAAAAGCGACTGAGTCGTGTAATGTCTACTTTTTTGAAGAGATGCTATCTCCCGAAAACCTAGAGGGCTACCAACAAATTAAAAATCACTCGGGTTCATTCATAGCGGCAGGTGAACAATTGTTTGGTAAACATGGCTATCAACCTTGGTTGTCTGCGTCAGCCCTTGATATCATCCAACCCGATTTATGTTCTTCAGGTGGTTTTACCGAATGTAAGAAAATTGCTGCCATGGCACAAGCATCGCACACAATGCTAGTGCCTCATGTTTGGGGGTCAGGAATTGGACTTGCTGCATCCCTGCAATTCATAGCGTCCTTGCCCAGCATGCCTTTAGCACTCTACCCGGTAGAACCCATGCTCGAATTTGATTGCTCATCGCATCCATTTCGCGAAGACTTGATTATCGACAGTATTGATATACAAAATGGTAGAGTGCAAATTCCATCAAGGCCGGGCATTGGTGCGGATGTTGATCGTACTGTTATTGATCAATACAAGGTGAGCTGATTCATAAAGGCCACACCCAATTGCCTATGGACGAATAAATGAGCCGTTTTGCAGGTCCTGCATAGCTTGTTTGATTTCAGCATCGGTGTTCATAACGATAGGGCCATGCCACGCCACGGGTTCTTTGATGGGTGCACCAGAGACCAATAAAAAGCGACAACCTTTGTCGCCAGCTTGGACGACGATACTATCACCGGTGTCAAACAGAATCATGGTGCGATCGCCAGAAAGGTCGCGTATGTTCAGCTCGTGACCTGCAATTTCTTTTTCCACAAGAACACCTTGTGGTTTCGATGCATCCTTGAACCAGGCATCACCTTCAAACACATAGGCAAATGCTGAGCGGTAAGCATCAATAGGGATGCGTTTGCGGACACCGGCAGGAATACTGACATCCAGATATTGTGGGTCGGCAGCTACGCCATCAACTGGCCCGCGTTTGCCACGCCACTCACCGGTAACAACGCGAATCACGGTGCCATCGTCGTCGCAATACTCGGGTATGTGCTCTCCTGCAATATCTTGATAGCGGGGGGCTGTCATCTTTAGAGAGGCAGGTAGATTAGCCCACAGCTGGAAGCCGTGCATTCGTCCCTGAGCGTCCCCCTTTGGCATCTCCTGATGCAGTATGCCAGAGCCTGCGGTCATCCATTGAACCGATCCAGGCCCTAGTGAACCGCTATTTCCTAGGCTGTCTGCATGGTCCACTGAGCCAGCCAACACATAGGTAATAGTCTCTATGCCACGGTGTGGATGCCAAGGGAATCCGGCCGTGTATTTTTCAGGTTCATCGTTTCGAAAATCGTCCATCATTAGAAATGGATCAGTGTGACTGGTGTCGCCAAATCCGAATACACGATGCAGGTGTACACCAGCTCCTTCTAATGTAGGTTGCGTTCCTGAGATGTTTTTTACTGGCCTTATGGACATGGTGGATACCTTGTAAATATGTATAAAAATTAAGACTTACGGCGCACAATAAAGCGAAAATATCAGGAAACGTCATTCCCGTGCATGCTAAGAATCCAAGATCATTAGCCAGAGGGATCGCCACTTACATGGGGATGACGAGAATCAGTTAGCGTAATTAAGGTTAAGACTGATTTTCACTGATAAACGTGGATGGTCGACAATTATCATTCAAATTTTACACGTTATGATTTTGACGGTAGCAAATATTACAAAGAAATTAAAGCAGCCGTAGTGAGCAATGATAGTAGGCAATGATAGTAGGCAATGATAGTAAGCAATGATAGTGAGCAGCAAGCAATAGTTTTAACCGTGATAGGAGGGTGGAAGGCAGGCTTGCGTTATTCGCTCGCACACTTTATCAATATCTACGTTTGGATTGGCAGCGACTTGTCTGAGCCAAACCTCGTTGTCTATGACTGTATGCGAGGCCACATCTCTCAATTCTAAAATAACTTTTTCTATATCTTGATGAGTAGGCTGCCAGTTTAGAACACCCGATGTGGGCTGTTGCTTAAGTGACATCGTTGAATCTGCATCGATGTAGGCAGCCAGACGAGCAGCGTTTTGCATGTCATTTTCTATTCTGCTGGCGAGGCCTGATTGCCCCCAAGCAAGCAAGGTGGCCATCAGTGGAATGGCAGCGGCACTGCGCGAACCTTGAATGCCGATATTTGGGGTCACTAGATAGTCCCCGCTAAAGCTAATGTTGTCTCGTGTTTTTGATGACTTGAACAAAACCAAAGCGGAATCTTTAGCTTGATAAAACCATTTGTGTGCTGAAATAACCAAACTGTCGGCTCGGTCTATCCCAACTAGCAAATTGTTATGTGTGGTTAACATTAAGGGGGCTGCCCACGCTGCATCTATGTGTATCCACAATGCGTTGTATTTTTCGTCCAATGGATCAATCGCGCCTCGTCCGGTGGTACCCGCTGTAAGCACCAATGCCGCGTTTGATAGGTCATTAGGCAGTGCAGAGCTGTTCATCTGACCGTTTGGTAGTGTGGGCACACTTTGGTAAGGTAAGCCCAGCAAGTGCGCCGCCTTTGGAATTGAGAGATGAGCATCACAAGAGCCAATGACATGAGTAGCGCCTGCCTCTCGTGCAGCCCATAGACCTGTCAGGTTACCAATGGTGGATCCGCTACACATGTGTCCGTCTGACATGCCGTACATGGGCGCCAGCCATTCCATCAATCGGTGCTCTACCAATGATGCAAAAGGGCTGAGATCGGGGTGTAAAAGGTTTTGGTTATGCTCCGCATTGAGCCCAACAAGATGAGACGCAATGGAAGGCGTGGGAGGATCCATGTGCGCAAAAAACACATGACTTCCTAACGCTGCCGATCTCTCTGTGATGGCCACTTCAAAGAAGTTTTGCGCTTTTGTTTCGCCCCAGCCAACAATTGGCCAGTTCTTTTCGAGAATATCCATACTCTGATGATTCTCCTAGATAGGATTACCAGACTATCACCATGCGCCTTGAGGGGCAATCGGTGGATTACACTTAAAAAGCATTACGAAGTGATAAAACTCGGTATTGACTGAGTTTTATCATCACTCTAGCTATCGTTAGAACTGACTGTGGAAAATGTATGCAAAGATTAAATGGAAAGTGCGCTTTGATCACCGGATCTGCCCGAGGTATAGGTCGTGCGTTTGCGCAAGCCTATATTCGCGAAGGGGCCAAGGTGGCGATAGCCGATATTGATTTCAACGCGGCCACCGATACGGCTAAGCAACTAGGTGATAGTGCTATCGCTATTCATCTAGATGTCACTTCGCAGTCGAGTATCGATAAGGCCGTTGCACAAACTATTGCCACTTTGGGGGAAATCGATATCCTCATTAATAATGCTGCATTGTTTTGTGCTGATGGCATTGTCGATATCAAGCGAGAGGATTATCAGAAACTTTACGACGTCAATGTGGCTGGTTCCTTGTTTACGCTTCAGGCTGTAGCCCGGCACATGGTTGATCGCGGCGAAGGTGGAAAAATTATCAACATGGCCAGCCAAGCTGGCAGGCGAGGTGAGCCTTTGGTCGCTGTTTATTGTTCGACCAAAGCTGCCATCATTTCCTTAACTCAGTCAGCGGGTATGAATCTCATACAACACGGCATAAACGTCAATGCGATTTCGCCGGGAGTGGTAGATGGCGAACATTGGGTTGGCGTTGATGCAGAATTTGCTCGGTTAGAAAACTTGCAGCCGGGTGAAAAGAAAAAGCAGGTTAGTGCAGGAGTACCTTTTGGGCGTATGGGTACGGCAGAAGATCTCACTGGTATGGCTGTGTTTCTGGCATCGACGGAGGCTGATTACATTGTTGCCCAGACTTATAACGTTGATGGTGGACAGTGGATGAGTTGATGGGTCAATTACCCCTTGTCACTGCTAGTGCAAAACTCTCGAGTTATACCAATGAAAATGTCCCACTCTGGGGCATTTCTGGCGAAGGTCTTTGCTTGGCTAAATTTTCTTGCGAGTTGTAGATGTTACGTCCTTGGACTCGCAAGAACACATACTCAACTTTTCTGTTTGACAATGAAGACGTTTTTATAGGTCATGGCCAGGAGGACCTACAGGTGGTTAAATTTAAACCACCTGATTTCATTCATAGCGTGTTTTGCGTTGATAGCAGCATACGTTCCGTTCTGCTTAATGGTCTTTAGGCCCTCATTGAAGGCTGCAATTATTTTTTTGATTTAACGTTGTTCAATTCAATGCACTAGTGACGTGCAAATCATTGGTTGAGAGCGCATTCTTGGTGTATGCACGTTTGCTCTTCAATTCTGGCGCTTCGGTTGCTATTTTAGTACGGGCTACAAGTTCATCTTCAACCGTGTAATCGAGTCTGCCAGCATCGACCTTCAACAGATTATTTAGCAAGTTGTTAGTCTCTATCCGCTCGAAGTTGCTTGCATTCAAAAATTGCTCGCTGTAAGCGTAATCTGGAATAACTCCAATATTTTTCCCAGTCAGGCTTTCCAGGCCTTCACACTCAAAATCATCATCAATACGCTTTATGATTTTGATTTGGTTTTGCAGGTACATATCGCTATATCTTAAAGTCTCAGTTCGCTCTTCTGTCCACCAGACAGCAATCAGTACATCGTATTTTCTCGATCTAACACCACTTATTGCTTGCGCCCAAGGGATGAATTTCATCTCAAGTTCATAACCTTGTGATTCGAAAGCCGCACGGACAATTTCTACCATAATACCCTGGCCTGGAAGGTCAGGGCCCTTTAAACGATAAGTATGGGTTAGCCACTCCTGTAATTTTTTGCGTAACTGATAGGCGACACAATCGCCATCAAAAGTAGCGCCGTAACCAGTATTATTTTCATGATAAATACCTCAGTAGGTTGCCTTGTAAATTCACTCTGCGATGCCTGTGGATTCAACGAGACTAGATTGCCCGATGTTCACAAGCGGGGTAGTCGAATAGCGACTGTGTGTAAAAGCAATTGAGTCGTGTATGTAAAGTAAAAATTGTATTGAAGTTGATCAATATTCCTATCAGGTTAGTGGGCGTCATTAATGCGCAGCCATTGCTATCAATTCGTTATTGATCGTTCTAGATGACAAAAACGAAAGTAAGTCATGCTATTGCATTAATACGTTAATACGTTAATACGTTAATACGTTAATACGTTAATACGTCAATACGTCAATACGTCAATACGTCAATACGTCAATACGTCAATACGTCAATACGTCAATACGTCAATACGTTATTACGTCACTGGGGTAGTGCATAAGATTGTCATAGGGTGATCTTGAGTCGCTGTGTTAGTACCGTTTTCAACCTGCTGGCACTGCAACGCTTCTGTCCGTTTTTTCTCGTTGTGTACACGGTTTCACCACTGTATCGCGCTCAACCTTGCGGGTAACCGTGTCAAAAACTGTTTGGCGAGTATCTTGTCGATCGTTCACGCGGCGATGAGTAGTTTTAATGAGCTAGTTATATCGCTTGAGTGCCTATGTGTGAGTAATTACACCAGATCGATAACAGCTTCTCCCGGATGAGGAAACGCCCTGATATGTTGCCTATGACAGACAACGATAATAATGGCCCAGTTAATTTGAGCTGGCACAGTCGTTTGCAATTTAGGGTAAGCGTCTTGCTTGTTGTTCTAGTAACTGCAGTCATGCTGAGCTTCAGCATATACGGCGCTTTGAGTGTCAATTCAGAACTGCAAGCTAACCTTGAAAAACATCTGAACACTGTGACCTTGCGAGCTTCAAGCAGTGTCAAATCTTCCGTCTGGGACATGGATCAGGGAAATTTACTTTTGGCGTTGGAAGCAGAGCTATTAGATGTGCGCGTACATACACTGGAAGTGTTGGATGTTGACGGAAGACTGCTCGCATCTTTGACTCGGGATTTGCAAGGTAACGTTGTTGGCTATGGAACTACAGATCAACCCGCAGGTAAGCTTCTACAAGAGCAGAGTGAAATCGTCTTCGAAGATGAGGTCATAGGGACGATGAAGGTTTATGTCGATATGAGTTATAAAGACCTTGCTTTAAAAAATTATTACTATGATCAGAGTCTGCGGACCATATTGCTGATTATCATATTGGTGGTGGCAGTGGGTGGGGCGTTACGCGTTATGCTTATAAAGCCTTTATCGAACCTGACAGTGGCAGCAGAATTAGTCAGTAAGAACAAGTTTGATATCGATATCGATATTGGCTCACGTGATGGAGTGGGAAGGTTGGCAAAAGCACTCGAAGTGTTCAGACAGAATGTTCTCGAGAAACTACGCCTGCAAGAGAGACAGGAGAATGCAGCAAAGATTCAGCAGAAGCAGGCAGCTGAAAATCAACGTATGGGCAGTGTAAGGCGAAAGGCCGAGGAGCAACAAAGGCAAGAGCAGATTGAGATAGCTGCAAAAGAGTCTGTACAAGCCCGTGAATTACAACTTCGCGCAGATGAGCTATTGCCGATTGTTGATGCTGCAGCGTCAGGTGATTTGTCACAGCGGATAAGCCTCAAGGGAGACGATGTTATCGGGCAAATCGGTATTAAATTAGAAACCTTGTTTGAACGTCTACGTGGAAGCCTTGGCAGTATTGGTGGCAGTGCAGTAGCGCTGGGCTAAGCTTCAAACACGCTGACAACAATTAGCTCTGATATGTCAGGTAATGCAGAGGAGATATCGTCCCGGGCAGCAATGGTTACTGCCGTGGCGTCTGATATTGGCGATGGTGTTGAAAACGTAGCCGTTGCTGTTGAACAAAAGCGAATAACGATCAAAGGAATTGCTGATAATGCGGTTTAAGCAACCACAGTGGTGACAGAAGCTGCGACGATTACCGAAAGCACCAATGCGGTGGTAAAGAATCTTGCAAAATCCTCTATGGGTATTGGTGAGGTAATCAAAGTTATAACGTCGATAGCTGAGCAAACTAACCTACTTGCACTCAATTCGACAATAAAAGTAGCCCGTGCTGGAGACGCTGGTAAAGGCTTTGCTGTCGTGCCAATGAAGTGAAAGAACTGGCTAAGGCTACCAAGGAAATCAGTCAACGAATAGCTGCGATTCAGTCAGATAGCCATAGCGTTAACGATTCTATCGGCGGTATCAGTCAGATCATTGGTCGTATCAATGAGCTGCAGGGTGTGATCTCGGGATCTGTTGATGAACAAGCGAATGCTACAGGCGAGATATCTCGCTCAGTGATTGAGGCCGCACGAGGTAGTGGCGACATTACGGGGAGCATCACGGCAGTAGCGAAAGCTGCTAACGGGACTCTATAAAATGCTCAGAACGCTCAGAATGCGGCCTTTGAGCTTGATGAAATGGCGACACGCGTGAACGAGCAGCTCGCCCAGTTCAATCTGTAGAAGCCGCTGAAAGGCCTGTGCGGGTCGTAGTCCGCCAAGTAGAGGCCTGCGAGCGATTTTTATTAACGTTTAGCGGATTGCGTTCTAAAGCTTGATGAACAGCAAGAAGTAACCCACTTGTGAGTGAAATAGCTCTAAATCGGCCATTATTCCAAGATTATGTTCTTTCAAGGCATCAATTAGGCAGTGAATTGGCCGTATAAAGGCACAATACTTTTACTTGACCATTTTATTATGTCTTTTTTTAATACTTTCACTACCCGCTTTGTAAACACAATGGAAAAGCGTGCAGCTGTTCGCGCTTGGTACCACTTGCAAAGTGTAGATGCCAGTTCTATTCAACAAGCAGGGTTATCAGCAGAGCTATTGGCCCAAGGTCCATCAGCCTACCCATGGCGTGCGACAAAAGACATTGTCAGCGCTACAGTTACCACTATTGGATACAACAAGAAGCAACTGCGCCAAGCCGCCGCTGAGCTTCGTGCCTGCTCAGACGCAGAACTGAGAGATCTCGGTATTGCTCGACATTCCATTGAGTATGTAGTGCGTCACGGTCGAGGCGATACCGACCTGCAGGTTGGTCAAGACAAACGCGCTGCGTAAGTGTCTTTGGATTCCTAAGCGCTTCTGGCGGAAGGTACGTCAAAGCGCTTGGGACAGTCGATACACATTTCGCCCTTCAATAGATCGTGAAATGCCTATTATTTTGACTGTTGATCGATTGTTAGTGACAGTACCGCAGCGTCATCAGTTGCGATATTGGCTGCCTCATTGAACCAGTCTCCCGGTTCAGAGATGGGATTCCCGCTTGTAGATATTCGGGCGCCCACGGTCACTGAAGAAAATGCTGACAGCGTCATGTTCGGTATCATGGCCATCGAATCATCTAACGTTATGGTTGTTGGCAGATCGGCAACCGTGAGTCGGCTTACAGCCAGCGGCATGGGAGGACCTTCGCTGGCGGTTGCGTAAATAAACACTGACTGGTCGTCAGTAGATGCTGCCCGTGCCTGCTCTGACAAATTAACAGTGACCTCTATGGTGGCATTTCCAGCTGGACCGTTCGGCGCTTGCTCGGTACTCTGCTGTGACTGGTCACTTGAAGCACTTTCAGGATGAGTTGTTTGTTGCTCGGCTGGTGGACTCTCTTCAGACAACGCAGCTACCGAGCGAGATCGCATCTGTTCAACTGTAGCCAGAGCTTCTGGGTTGCCCGCAGCCATGGCAGTGAGCCTGTCGAAGCCCTGCATAGCGGCTTCGTGATTACCGATCTGTTGCTGTGCGATAGACATCAACCAAATTGCATGTTCATTGTCTGGCTCTATCTCAAGGGCGCGTTCAATAAACTGCACGGGTTCGCCAGATAATTCACCTTGTTGAGTCATTGCAATGGTCTCGGCCATCTGCGCAAGGGTAGGGGCATCGTTCTCGTCTAATGCGACGGCTTGTTCGAACGCAGATCGTGCGTTCTCAAACTCTCCAACTGATAGATAACTACGCCCTAATAAACGCCAGCCTTCGATATCGTCTGGCTGCTCTCGCAGCCGCTGTTCCATTTGTGGCAAAAGTTCAGTCAGCGCGGGTGCGTCTGGGTTAGCTGCATTGTTCACACCTGCAACATTGCTTTGAGAACCAGCAGATTGTGTGATTGCACCTGGATTCCCTAGTTGCAAATACAATGCACCCGCAGCCAAAGGTACGAACAGGGTAACGATGGCTGCTGCGCTTATCTGTCCGCCTGAGCGCGTTTTATCAACATTTGTTGAACGCAAATCGGCAGCTAAGTCGTATTCAAGCTGCTCGCGCTCGTAGTCGAAAGTTGGCTGATCTATAGAACCATCTGCGAGTGCATCATCTAGCGTTTTTCCACGCTCTCGTGCCAAGGTGATGTTGACCGCTTCTTGATCGGTAGACTGCGTGTCACTGCGAAAAATGCCAGCGAGGATCCACCCCATAGACAAAAAAACCAGCAGCGCAGCACTTATAAAAAATAAAGTCATTCTTTGATAGTCGAAGCGAGTGAAGGATCGTGCATTGCAAGTAGCTGCAAAGCGCGTAATTAAATACTAAGGTAGCGGATTAGGGACGTGCTCGAGTTCGATAAGAGTGCCGTTGAAGTCTCCCGGATGCATGAATATCACCGGGTTACCGTGAGCGCCAATTTTTGGTTCTCCATCACCAAGAATACGAGCTCCTTTGGCTAATAGCTCATCACGAGCTTTGATAATGTCAGTCACTTCCATGCACAAGTGATGCATACCGCCGCCGCGATGCTTTTCAAGAAATTTACTAACTGGTGAACCGTCCCCTAAAGGTTCTAGAAGTTCGATGCGGGTATTAGGGAGGTCAATAAAAACAACTTTCACACCATGCTCGTCGAGGTTCAAGGTGTCGCTAGTTGAAGCGCCAAACATGTCTCTCCAGCGTTGGCTGGCTTGTTCCAGGTCGTCGACCACGAGGGCGACATGGTTGAGCCTTCCCAACATGCTCATGATTCGAATTCTATAATAATGTCGTCAACAGCTAAGCTTGCTCCTGCACTCGCTACGATGTTGGCAACGGTGCCATTAACAGCAGCCGTTAAGGTATTTTCCATTTTCATCGCTTCAATCACTGCCAAATCCTGCCCTGCAGTGACTTTATCTCCCTTGTCAACCATCACCTTCATCAGTAGACCTGGCATGGGTGATAAAAGGAACTTGGACATATCTTTTGATTCCTTCACTGGCATGTGGTGCATCAACTTGGCCACGTGCGGATCGACTACGCGGAACTGTCGTACTGAGCCACCCTGTGTTAACTGCCATTGATTGCCTAAGCGCTGTGTTTCTACGCGAACCTCGATGCCATCAATAAATCCATGAAACAGCCAGTCTCCTGGTGCCCAATTGGTGTCGATGCCTGTTAGGCGGTTCATGCTCACATTGATCTGTTCGCCGGAGGTGAATACACACAAGTGATCGCCGAGTGATTCATCGGTGTCAGTGTGATCAAGGCTAGCCATAACCGATGAGGTTGCCAATGCAGGGGAATTAACAACTTGCCTGTCGCGAAGACGCGTGCGCCATTCAATCCACGCAGCCACCATGGGCATAACTTCGACTGTTTCACTAGCGTACTGTGTGCTGTCGAATCCATCCGGAAAATGATCTTCGATAAAGCGAGTGGTTAGATTGCCGCTTTGTAGTTCATGGTGTGCAAACAGTGCAGATAAAAAGGGCAAATTACTTTGAACGCCTTTGATGCGGTAAGAGTCGATGGCTGCTTGCATGTGCTCAATCGCTTGCATTCGATCTGGCGCCCAAGTCACTAATTTGGCAATCATTGGGTCGTAAAACATGGAAATCTCACCACCTGCATCAATGCCTGTGTCGATACGTGTGTAGGCGCCGTTTTTAGCCTCCGAGGTATCAGGTGGCGCGTAGTGAGTGATTCTGCCAGTTGAAGGCAGAAACCCTCGATCTGGATCTTCGGCATAAACACGAGCTTCAAATGACCAACCGTTAATACGCACATCGGCTTGTGTAAGCGGTAGCGGTTGTCCATCAGCCACATGAATCATGAGTTCTACAAGATCAACTCCAGTGATGCACTCTGTTACAGGGTGTTCAACCTGAAGCCGAGTATTCATTTCCAGAAAGTAAAAATTCTGTTGCGCATCAACAATAAATTCGACAGTGCCCGCTGATTGGTAATCGACCGACTTGGCTAGCGCTACTGCTTGTTCTCCCATAGCTTTGCGAGTGTCTTCACTGATGAACGATGAAGGTGCTTCTTCGATGACTTTCTGGTGCCGTCGCTGTATGGAGCACTCACGTTCGCCAAGGTAGACGCAGTTTCCGTGAGCATCGCCAATCAATTGAATTTCGATATGGCGGGGCTGTTCAATAAATTTTTCGACGAATACGCGATCATCTCCAAACGCATTGCGAGCCTCGTTTTGTGCAGCGATAAATCCGTCTTTCACTTGTTCCAGAGTTTCGGCAACACGCATGCCTTTGCCACCCCCGCCCGCTGATGCTTTGAGCATAACTGGGCAGCCGATCTTGCTTGCAGCTTCATAGGCCTCATCGGCGTCCGCCATGGCATCTGGGCTGCCTGGTACGGTATTTACACCAGTGCTTTCTGCCAGTTTTTTCGACTCGATTTTGTCGCCCATTATTTCAATGGCGCGAGTACCTGGACCAATAAATACAATGCCTGCTTCTGCGAGTGCTCTAGCGAATGCCGCATTCTCTGAAAGAAAACCGAAGCCAGGGTGAACTGCATCTGCACCGGTTTGTTTTACTGCACTGAGGATGTTATCGATGCGCAGGTAGCTGTCAGCTGAGGCGTTTGTGCCAATGCGCACGGCTTCATCGGCTTGCCTAACGTGGAGCGCGTTTGCGTCTGCATCTGAATACACAGCAACGGTAGCTATGCCTAATTGCTTGGCCGTACGAATGACACGACAAGCAATTTCTCCACGATTTGCTATGAGTATTTTTTTAATCATGAGAATTTTTGACTCAATGCGGGAGCTGAAGTACTTTTCAGATAAGTGTTCAAAGCGGAATGTTGTTGTGTTTTTTCCAAGGATTTTCCAGTTTCTTGCTACTGAGCATGTCCAAATCACGGCATATATGTGCCCTGGTGCTTTGCGGTCGAATCACATCATCGATAAAGCCTAAGCTGCCAGCGACGAATGGGTTAGCAAATTTCTCGCGGTATTCTGCGGTACGGGCTTCTATGCGTTCAGGGTCGTCTTTATCAGCACGGAAAATGATCTCCACGGCGCCCTTTGGACCCATGACGGCAATTTCTGCACTAGGGTAGGCATAGTTGACATCACCACGTAAATGTTTGGACGCCATAACATCGTAGGCACCACCGTAAGCCTTGCGCGTGATGATAGTAATTTTTGGCACGGTGGCCTCACCGTAAGCAAACAAGAGTTTGGCGCCGTGTTTAATGATGCCGCCATACTCTTGAGCGGTGCCTGGAAGAAAGCCAGGTACATCGACGAAGGTAACTATAGGGATACTGAACGCATCGCAAAAACGCACGAACCGGGCAGCTTTGCGACTCGCATTGATATCAAGGCACCCAGCAAGCACCATAGGTTGGTTTGCTACAAAACCAACAGTGTCGCCGTTCATTCGTCCAAAACCTACGACGATGTTGGCTGCAAACTCAGCTTGTATTTCGAAGAAGTCTTCTTCATCACAAACGCGGGATACCAGTTCTCGAACATCGTAGGGCAGATTAGGGTTTTCTGGTATTAGATTATCCAATGCCGGAATTTGTCTCGCAGCACTGTCCATGGTCTGACGTTTAGGTGCAGGTTCCCGATTATTTGGTGGCAAGAAATGCATGAATCGTCGGACTTGCATTAACGTGTCGATGTCGTTGTCATAAGCACCGTCGGCAACACTGCTTTTAGTGGTGTGCGTACCGGCACCTCCCAGCTCCTCTTGGGTCACCTCTTCATGCGTCACTGTTTTAACCACCTCGGGGCCGGTAACAAACATGTACGAGCTATCACGCACCATAAAGATGAAATCGGTCATGGCTGGGGAGTAGACAGCACCGCCTGCACACGGTCCCATGACCAGAGAAATCTGCGGTACCACACCTGAGGCAAGCACGTTTTTCTGGAAGACATCGGCGTAGCCACCCAGCGAGGCAACACCCTCTTGAATACGTGCCCCACCTGAATCGTTGATGCCAATGACCGGTGCCTGAACCTTCATGGCGTGATCCATGACTTTGCATATCTTGCGCGCATGGGCGGCCGACAACGATCCTCCAAGAACGGTGAAGTCCTGGCTAAAAGCGAATACTAATCTGCCATCAATACGTCCGTAGCCAATAACGACCCCGTCGCCAGGTACTCGATTGTCTTGCATGCCGAAGTCGTGGCAGTCGTGTTCCACGAACATGTCCCATTCACGAAATGTGTGCGGGTCGAACAACACCGCAAGTCGTTCTCGTGCTGTCAGCTTGCCTTTGCTGTGCTGTGCATCGACGCGCTTAGGTCCTCCACCGGCAAGGGCGGCTTTTCGCTTTTCATCCAGTCTAGTATCTATCGAACTCATTATTTGCTCGTTGCAAAACCCAGTATGTTCAAATTATCCCTCACGTTTTAGAGCCAGCGAAAGATGTTGACCAGGTCTGTGGTTGGTTGGTTCTGTGGATTTCTTGCGCCGTTTTTAGCGGGTGGTGCGGATCGTTATTGTACTGGTCAGGATGTTGGGCCATCGGTACATGGCCTGCTGAGTCGAATATAGCATCGTGCCAAGCTCGCGCAGAGCAAAGTATATAATCATTGTTGTCAGATTAGTGCTGACTCGCCAGCGTCGGCTTTTGAAATATCAACCTGAGGTTGGCTAGCGAGAAACCCGGCAACAAATTAATTTTGCCGACGGCGTGCTAGTCGGTTTATATCTGCGGTCGGGTAAATTACTGGCGACGATTTGACATGCAAAATAATGCATAATTTTGCGAGTTGCAAAATGAAAAATTGGAGTTACAGCAAGCATTCGTGTCCGAATCGGCACTTTATTGAAACCAGATTTGCATTCACGTTGACAGCGCACACCCTAAGCGGTGACAATCACGCATCCCGTTCATGATGATCGCGACCGTTGAGTGTTAAGTTGTCCTCGGTTCGACACAGTAAACACGCATCGCGCTAGGACATAAGAAATGGCGAAAGGTCAGTCTCTTCAGGAACCGTTCCTGAATGCCTTGAGAAAAGAGCGAATACCGGTCTCTATTTATTTAGTTAATGGAATCAAGCTTCAAGGGCAAATCGAGTCATTCGATCAGTTCGTGGTATTGCTGAAAAATACCGTCAACCAGATGGTGTACAAACACGCAATTTCTACTGTGGTTCCGAGCCGGCCCGTCAACGTTAGCATGCCCGGCGATGAAGACGAGGATCACGGTTGATCGTCTGCGGTTGCACGCAAGCTGGTTGCTGTAACGGAAGCTCCCGTTCGCGATCTACCAGCAGAAAGCGACCAGTAACAGCCAACCTAAGCACCCAGAAACCTTAATATTAAATGAGCTTTTTCGAATTTGTTTGATCGCCCGGATAGTGGCGACAGGGCGCTACTTGTTCATATAGACACTAGCAACTGGCGACGAAATAACGCAGCTTCAGGTGCGGCCGCGCATGCAAATTCTGCAGGTAAGACCCAGCGAATGCCCTTCGCTGATCCTGCTAAAACCCGCACGTTTATTGACATAGAAGACGATCGGGCGGAGTTTGTAGAACTCGCGCGCTCGGCAGGGCTTACTGTGCTTGACACCATAGTGGGTAGCAGCTCAAAACCTGTCGCGCGACACTTTATCGGCTCGGGCAAAATAGAAGAAATAAAGGTGGCTTTAAACCACCATGAGGCCGACGTTGTCTTGTTTGGACAGACCCTTACGCCCAGTCAAGAGCGCAACCTAGAGCGCGAACTCAGCGTCAGGGTGCTCGATCGTAACAGCCTTATTCTTGATATTTTTGCCCAGAGAGCCCGTACTTTTGAGGGCAAGCTGCAAGTGGAATTGGCGCAACTGGTACATCTATCCACAAGGCTTGTCAGGGGATGGACGCATCTGGAGCGACAAAAAGGCGGCATCGGCCTTCGCGGTCCGGGTGAGACCCAGTTGGAAACGGATCGCCGTTTGCTCAATGAGCGGGTTCGAGTACTGAAAAAACGATTGACAAAAGTGCGCCAGCAGCGCGAGCAGGGAAGAAGCCAGCGCGGTAAGTCTGGAATAAGCACTGTTGCTGTTGTCGGATATACTAATGCTGGTAAATCGACATTGTTCAACCGAATCACCGACGAAACCGTCTATGCGGCGGATCAGTTATTTGCAACGCTAGACCCAACACTACGGCGACTGGAGCTTGACGGCGGTGTGTCGGCGGTTTTGGCGGATACGGTCGGGTTTATACGTGACCTGCCTCATGAGCTTGTTGATGCATTTCGGTCGACGTTAACCGAAACTCTTGAGGCCGACCTATTGCTACATGTTGTTGACCACAGCGATGCCGAAAGAGAGCAACGTCGAGACGAAGTTGATAAAGTGTTGCTTGGAATTGGGGCACAGAACGTGCCTCAACTTATGGTTTTTAATAAGATCGACTTAACAGGTCACAGCGTAACAGTTGAGCGTTCAGAGGCTGGTGATGCTCAGGCAGTATGGGTTTCTGCGATCAAGGGCGACGGCATTGCGTTGCTTCGCCAGCTTATTGGCGAACGATTGAGTGCAGAGCGCATTACCGGCTGGCTAAAGTTGCTGCCGTCGCAAGGCAGACTTCGAGCTAGACTGTATAGTGCGTTGGCTGTACAAGAAGAGGTTGTTCTTGAGGACGGTTGTGCACAGATTAAGATAGACATGGATTCGGTGGAATTTGCTCGGCTGGGCAGGGAATATCGGTTCAATTTAGAAGACATAGTTAGTCACATAGCCCCCGATCGGGAGTCGTTGGATTCGTCCGACGCCAACACGATCGGGCTTAATTCAATCGCCGGAACATCGGCAACGGAGTAAATACCCTTATGGCTTGGAATGAGCCAGGTGGAAACGACAACGATCCTTGGGGCAACCGAAACAAAAATAACGGTGGCCCGCCGGATCTTGACGAAGTGATAAAAAATGTGAAGAACTGGTTCAACCAGCTGACAGGCGGCCAAGGTGGTGGTGGCCCTAACAGCGGTGGCGGTTCTGGTCAGATTCCCGGTGGTGGCTTTGGACAAAGCCTCGGTGGAAAAGGTATCGGTGCTATCGCGGGTATTCTCGGCATTTTGTGGCTGGCGACTGGTGTTTTCGTTATTCAGCCTGCCCAAGCAGGTGTGATCACGCAGTTTGGTGCGTTTGTCAGAACAACAGCGCCGGGGCCGCATTGGCACTTGCCATGGCCTTTCCAATCGGTCGAAAAGGTTGACGTAGAAGAGATCCGCAGCACAAAATTGACTAACCAACTGATCCTCACCCAGGATGAGAACATCGTCGACATCGATCTTGCGGTCCAATACAACATCAAGAACGCAGAAGATTATCTGTTCAACGTGCGCAGCCCAGATCGCACACTTGAGGAGGTAGTGGAGAGTGCAGTTCGCGAGGTTATTGGTGCAACCACTCTCGAATCCGTAATCACGACGGGCAGGGACGAGGTTTGGAATACCACCGCTACGAGCTTGCAAGATGTGCTTGATGTTTACGAAGCCGGTATTTTTATCACTGCGGTCAATCTGGAACGAGCTCAGCCACCTGAACAAGTGCAGGCTGCTTTTTCTGACGCCATAAAAGCCCGAGAAGACAAGCAGCGATTTATTAATGAGGCGCAGGCCTACAGTAATGAGGTTCTTCCTCGTGCGCGTGGTGATGCACAGCGAGCTCTTGAAGAGTCTGAAGCCTACAAAACCCGAGTAGAGCAAGCAGCGTTGGGTGAATCTGAGCGTTTCAAGTCGTTACTGATCGAATACACCAAGGCGCCGGAAGTCACCAGAGAGCGGCTTTATCTTGAGGCGATGGAAACGGTCATGAGCAACACCAGCAAAGTGATGGTGGATAGCAAAGCCGGTGGTAACAGTCTCATGTACTTGCCCATTGATCAGCTGGTCAACCAGAACCGGTCCAATCCAAGCAACAATACGCTGAGTGGAGATTCACCTTTGAACAGTGGGAGTAATGATTCTCCTAGGTTCTCAGATCTACCCCGTGAAGTGACAATACCCAATCGTGAAGAACTTCGTTCACGTGCCAGAGGAGCTCTGCGATGAACAAACTTGCCAATCCATTGGTAATGATCGGTGCAGCGTTAGTTTTGCTGCTCGGCAGTACCATGATATTCACGGTTAGCGAACGTGAGCGAGCGATCAAATTGTTTCTTGGTGAAATCACTGAGGCCGATTACCAGCCAGGTCTGCACTTCAAGCTACCTTTGCTCGAGCAAGTTTACAAATTCGATAGGAGAATACTGACACTCGATGTCCAGCCTGAGCGAGTACTGACCAACGAGAAGAAGAACGTTATGGTCGACTCTTTCGTGAAGTGGAAAATTTCTGACTCAGAGGCGTTCTACACGCGTCTGGGTGGTATTGAGTCCAGAGCAAATAGTCGTCTTACACAATTTGTGCGTGAAGGTGTGAAGGATGCTTTTGGTCGGCGAACAATTCAAGAAGTTGTAGCTTCTGCGCGCTCTACTTTGCGTGAAGAGATTCAAGCGTCCGTTAATCTCCAAGCTTCGAGTTTGGGCATCGACATCATTGACGTTCGCATCAAAAAAGTCGAACTGCCTGACGACGTGCGTGAATCGGTGTACCAGAGAATGGAAAAGGATAGAGCGCAGATCGCACGTGGTATCCGTTCTGAGGGCGAAGAGCAAGCCAAAATCATCCGAGCAACGGCTGATCGAGCCAGAGAAGAGCTTTTGGCCAGAGCGTATGCGACAGCAGAGCAAACGCGCGGTGTGGGCGACGCGGAAAGCACGCGTATTTACGCAGAGGCCTACACTCAGGACCCTGAGTTTTATAGCTTGTATCGAAGTTTGAGTGCTTACCGATCAGCTTTTAGTGGCGGTGGTGATGTATTGCTGCTAGACCCTAGTTCGGAGTTCTTCAGGTACTTCAACGGCCCGAGCCAAGGTACAAATCCTTAGCACGACCATTGGGCTTTGCCCCGCAATTGGCCAAGTCTGAGCGCTCGATAGAAAGTCGCCTGTCCGAATAATCGCTATTCTCGGACAGGCTTCTATCAACGCTTGCAGTTGTTTGCGTTTAGCTGGCCAAGCCTGAGCGACTCGGTCCCAGTCGTGCCTCCGTGCGATTCCCTAGCTGCCTTTTTGGCGCTGCAGCTCCCCCAGGGCAATATACTGTTGCTTTATGGTGCCGTCCTTAATTAATTCCATCAACGCTTTTTTGCCGGTGCCCTATGCTTGTAGAAATTTTTACAGCGATTTGCCTCGTATTGGTGCTGGAAGGCATCTTGCCGTTCCTAAGTCCCAACCTATACAAAGCATCTGTGCGCTCAATGCTCGATTTACCCGATAGACAGCTGCGCATTGCCGGCTTGTCGAGTATGATTGTCGGTGTCTTAGTCCTCGCCATAGTGCGCTGAAGCTGAACTTCTTGTGATCGATTTGCGCGCGAACCGCTGGCAACTGCCTGACGGTGTCAATGAACTTCTCCCCGACAACGCTTGGCGCGTTGAGTCTCTGCGCAGGCAGGTGATGGACAATGCTTATCGTTGGGGGTACGAGCTGGTTATGCCTCCAATGATTGAGTACCTGGATAGCCTGCTCACAGGCACAGGAGAAAAACTTGATCTGCAGACCTTCAAACTAATCGACCAACACAACGGACGATCGTTGGGTATCCGTGCAGATATGACTCCACAAGTGGCGCGTATGGATGCTCATGCTCTGCGCAGCGATCTCCCTAACCGGCTGTTTTACACAGGCAGTGTTTTACGCGCCCGAACCGACAGCGCGGGTAGTAGCCGTTCGCCATTGCAGTTCGGAGCGGAATTGTTTGGTCACCCAGGCCCTGAAAGCGATGCAGAAATCATCCGATTGATGTTAGACAACGTTAGCTTGTCTGCTATTACTCCCGATAGTCTGTTGCTCGATGTGGGTCATGTGGGCGTGTATCGTGCTCTGATCTCCGAGGCGGCGCTAGACCAAGATTTTGAAAAAAAATTGTTTGCAGCTCTGGTGAGAGGTTCGCGCCCGGAAGTGCAGGCGCTGTTGCAAGAAGCCCAAGGCCATATCGTGTCAGACACTGATGCAGGTCAACGTCTCAGTGACCGGATTTCTGCCTTGATGTCATTGTCTGGAGACAGTGAGGCGGTGCTAGTTGAAGCACGCAGCGTTTTTGCAGATGCTGGGCACGCTGTGATGAGTGCCTTGGACAATTTACAGGCTGTACTTGAGAAAATTGCGTTAAGCCACCCAAGGGTCAAGTTGCATATCGATCTTTCCGAGTTACGCGGATTTGCCTATCACACGGGTATCCTGTTCACGCTATACGATCTAGATGGCCTCGAATTATCTCGAGGAGGCCGTTATGATGCGATCGGTGAAGCGTTCGGGCAAGCAAGGCCTGCAACAGGTTTTAGCGGTGATCTCGTCAGCCTTGCACTCGCTCGACAGGCCTCTCATAGCTTGACAGCGGAGTCAGCCAGCGCAATATGGGTGAGTAGTGAGATTGCTGAACAGGCAATAGAATTTATAGGCAAGCTGCGTGTAAATGGCGAGCGCGTCATTGTCTCTCTGCCAGGCTCATTAGCGACATCGACAAGCAGTTTGTGCAATCGCCAGTTGCTACAGCGCGATGGATCCTTCATTGTCGAAGCGTGCGATTAACAACAATTCCAACCCTTTATTCATCAAATTCAATAGTGATGGTGAGTTCGTGATCAAGAAAGAATCTACAGCTATGACTAACAGTGTTTTGGTGCTAGGGACGCAATGGGGCGACGAGGGCAAAGGCAAAATTGTCGATGTTCTGACCGAGCAAGCCTCTCTTGTCGTAAGGTTTCAAGGGGGGCACAACGCCGGCCACACGTTGGTTATTGGCGATGAGAAAACCGTGCTGCACTTGGTACCCAGTGGTGTTCTACGGGAGAACGTCATGTGTGTTATAGGCAATGGGGTTGTTGTGTCGCCTGATGCCTTGTTTAAGGAAATCGATATGCTAGCGAAACGGGGTGTGCCTGTGGAAGAACGCTTGCGAATCAGTGGAGCTTGCCCGCTCATTCTTCCTTACCATATCGCGCTAGATCAGGCTCGTGAGATCGCAGCTGGCAAGCAGGCCATTGGCACCACAGGTAGAGGCATTGGTCCTGCCTATGAAGATAAGGTAGCCCGTCGCGCTATTCGTGTCCAAGATTTATTGTCACTTGAGCGCTTTGACGAAAAAATAGACGCAGCCTGCGCTTATCACAATGGCACGCTGATCGGACATGGCATTGATCCTGTCGACCCAGAGGCCATCAAGCTGATAGCAAGAGAATACGCCAGACGCCTTGCTCCATTGATCGATGATATCCCTGGCATGATTGATAGGCACAGGAAGGCCGGTGATCGCATTATGTTCGAAGGCGCTCAAGGCACACTGTTAGATGTAGACCACGGTACCTACCCGTTTGTAACGTCCAGCAATACCGTTGCAGGAGCTGCATGTAGTGGTAGTGGTTGCGGTCCAAGTGCTATCGACTACGTTCTGGGCATCACTAAAGCCTATACAACACGTGTGGGTGCAGGGCCATTTCCAACCGAGTTGTTTGATGCTGTTGGCGAAGAGCTGGCAAAGCGTGGAAACGAATTTGGTGCAACCACAGGTCGGCCTCGGCGCTGTGGTTGGTTTGATGCGGTTGCCGTAAAACGCGCAGCGATTTTAAACGGGGTCACCGGCACATGCCTAACTAAGCTCGATGTTATGGACACTTTGGAGACCATTAGCATCTGCATAGCTTACGAGTTGGATGGTGAACGCATAGAGAATCCGCCCATTGGTGCAGATGAGTTTGCTCGATGCACTCCTATCTACGAATCTATGCCAGGTTGGCAAGCTAATACGGCTGGAGTTACCGAGATGTCAAAGCTGCCTAAGGCTGCCCAGAACTACATAAAGCGTCTGGGGGAGCTGACTGGTGTGCCCGTCCATATTGTCTCTACAGGACCTGAACGTAACGAAAATGTGGTTATTCGTTTTCCTTACGATGCTTGAGTCTGATTTAACTCGGTCAGATTGGTGAAATTCCTCTGGTATGGATACCAAGGAGGGCTGGTGTTTAAGCAGATCGTGTGGCTGTTCTGATCAGATTGCTGGAGCTGGCTTAAACACGGCTGGAACTCTGTTCAAAAGGGCTTGTTTGCAGGTTTAGATGCCAATGGAACATTGCTGGTGACGAACCCGTGGTAAATCTAAACCGGTGAGAATTGGGCGGGTAGGTTTGCTATACGAGCGCTGCTAAGCGGTGGCGTGCTTTGAAAGACCACAGTAAACACCGTTTCCACAAGAAACTAGCGTAATTCCGCGCCTGTGAACTTGAATGCTGTTAATCACGGTGGAGAGTCCGCACAATGATTGTGGTGCCGAGAAGAGGACTTGAACCTCCACATCCTAAGATACATGCACCTGAAGCATGCGCGTCTACCAATTCCGCCACCTCGGCACGAGGGGAGCCCTGATAAGAAATATCAAGAAGCGCGAAATGTACCTAAGAGTTGTCACTGTGTCAAACATTGGTTGAGATCATTTGCAAGGAATGTGTGTTTGATGCTGGCGTTTGTCGTACCCTTGCGGCTTACCTAACTTCGATGCCTAGCATGAGTAAAGAAAAATCTCGAAACAAACGTGTGGGCACTAGCGCCTCGCCAGGTAAATCTCTCGATCCGCATCGCAAGCGTGAGAGCAATAAATACGATCAGCCAATAGCAAGTCGGGAATTTATTAGCGACACCTTGCGGGAAGAAACGGGGCCTGTGGACTTCGAAACTCTTGCTGAAAAATTGAATCTCATCGGTAATGAGGTTGGCATGGAAGCTCTACGCCGACGTGTGGGTGCCATGATTCGTGATGGTCAGCTTATTCAAAACCGCAAACGTGGCTTGGTGCCGGTAGATGCTGATAATTTACTCGCGGGCCGCATTAGCGCTCATCCTGATGGCTTTGGGTTTGTTGTTGTTGAAGACAGTGAAAGCGACATCTACCTCAACGGCAAGCAAATGCGGCAAGTGCTGCACGGTGACCGAGTCGTCGTCTGCGTCACGGGTATTGATCGCCGTGGTCGGCGTGAAGGGCGCGTCGTGGATGTGGTTGAGCGAGCTAACAAATCGCTTGTGGGCCGTTTATCGATTGATCGCGGTACCGTGGTGGTCTTGCCGGACAACAAGCGCATACATCAAGATCTACTGATTGCGCCAAACGAACTAGGCGGTGCTAGCGATGGTGACATGGTTGTTGCCGAAATTATTGAGCAGCCCACGCGCCGACACCAGCCGGTCGGTAAGGTTATTGAAGTTTTGGGCCAACATCTGCGTCCAGGAATGGAAATCGACGTAGCTCTGCACAGCCATGGTATTCCTGCGAGCTGGCCTGAAGCAGTGCTCGAGGAAGCGGCTACATTTTCAACCCTTGTTGACCCGGCAACTGCGACAGGCAGGAAAGATGTCAGAGACGTGCAAATGGTCACGATAGATGGCGCTGATGCCCGTGATTTTGATGATGCCGTCTGGTGTGAGCCTTTGGAGAAGGGTTGGCGATTGTTCGTTGCCATCGCCGACGTCGCACATTACGTAACGCTGAGTTCTGCTTTGGATAAGGAAGCCGTAGGGCGGGGTACTTCGGTTTATTTCCCAGGTCGTGTTGTACCCATGCTGCCCGAGGTTTTGTCTAATGGACTATGTTCATTGAATCCGAATGTAGATAGGTTGTGCATGATTTGTGAGCTCACTCTAGATGAGGAAGGCAACGTAAAGAAAACTCGTTTTCACAATGGCATCATGCGATCGCACGCGCGCCTGACCTACGATCAGGTTCACGAGATGCTCACCGAGGAAGGTTCTGCGTTGCGCGAGCAGCACGCGGCTTTGATGCCGGTGATTTTAGAACTACACAGCCTGTACAAAGTGCTCTCCGAAAAGCGCCGAGAACGAGGTGCTATCGAATTTGATTCAAACGAGACGCATATTCTTTTTGATGAGAATAAAAAGATCAGCGAAATTATTCCCATTCAACGCAACGATGCGCACAAGCTCATCGAAGAGTGCATGATCCTTGCGAACATTCAAGCTGCGGCTTACCTTGAGGAGAGGGAAATTCCCGCTCTGTATCGTGTTCATGCTGGTCCAAAGGCCGATAGGCTGGAAGATTTGCGCGCGTTTTTGTCGTTACGTTCCCTGGGGCTTGGTGGTGGCGACAGCCCTACCGCGCTCGATTATGCAGATTTAGCCGCGACTATTGCAGATCGCGAGGACAGAAGCGTGATTCAGACCGTCATGCTGCGCTCTATGCAGCAAGCGGTTTATCAGCCAAAGAATGAAGGTCATTTTGGTTTGGCTCTTGATGAATATGCGCATTTCACATCGCCGATCAGAAGATACCCTGACTTGTTGGTGCATCGAGCACTGAAACATGCCATTGCCAAAGGCAAGTCGTCAAATTATGCCTACACCACTGATGCCATGGTCTCATTGGGCGAAAGTTGTTCGATGACTGAGCGCCGAGCTGAGGATGCCTCAAGAGATGTTGTGGCTTGGCTGAAATGCGAATACATGCTGGAGAACGTGGGCTCGGAATACGACGGCGTGATAACCGCAGTAACAAGCTTTGGGTTGTTTGTTGAACTCACTGGTATTCATGTCGAAGGCTTGTTACACGTCACCAATTTATCGCGCGACTATTACCAATACGATCAGGCAGCTCAAGCGATGATTGGTGAGCGCACAGGTCGGCGTTATCGTCTAGGTGATCCAATAAAAGTAAAGGTTGCGGGTGTAAATTTAGAAGATCGAAAAATCGACTTCAACGAAGCTGGTGTACAAAGTGATAGTGGTGATGTCTCCAATAGGAACAAAAAGCCTCACCACAAGCAGAAGCACAAGCACAAGCACAAGTCGTCAGATAATCAATCACGCGCCCAGCCGCAAGTGCCTGCGAATGCGCCGCAAGCCGACGTGAAATATAACTTGAAGAAAGAGCGTAGCGCTGAACAGAAGCGGCAACAGAAGCGCAAACGAAAGCAAGAACGTCGTGATCGTAAGCGTGCTGAATTGCGCGCGGCTAAACGTGCTCTAAAAGTTGCCGAAGCGTCGACGGACAAGCCGAACAAAGTGACCGTTGAAGTTGATGATGACGGACGGGCGTTACAAGCTAAGCGCAACTCTACGCCTAAAAAATCTTCAGTCAATTCAGCATCGGCGCGCAAGAAGGCCTCTGGCAATGAGGCCGTGAGTAAGAACAGTGCGAGTAAAAAGGTAGTCAACAAGAAAGTCTCAAGCGAGCAAGCTACCAGTGACAAAGCTGCGAGCAAGAACGAGGCAAGTAAGCGCGGTATAAGTGAGAAGGCTGTGAGTAAGGCAGCGCCAAGCAAGTTAACAGCAAACAAGAAAGCCGTGAGCAAGAAGGCCGTAAGTCATGCTGTTACGAGCAAGTCAGCAACGAAGAAGAAAGCTACTAGCGAGAAAGTGGTAAGTAAGAAGGCTGTAACTAAGAAAGCTGCGAGTAAGGCAGTTGCGAGTAAGAATGCGGTGAGCAAGAAAACGGTGAGTAATGCCGCTTCGAGTAAGTCGGTTGCCAAAAAGAAAGCGGTTACTAAGAAAGTGACGAGTAAGGCAACTGCAAGTAAAAAAATTGCAAGTAAGACGGTCGTTAGCAAGAATGCGACAAGTAGGAAGGCCACAAATAAGAAGGTTGCGTCTAAGAAGGTCGCAAGTAAGAAGGTTGCGACTAAGAAGGTTGCGACTAAGAAGGTCGCAAATAAGGCGGTTGGGGCTAAGAAGGTTGCAAATAAGAAAGTTGCGACCAAAAAAGTTGCAAGTAAGAAAGTTGCAAGTAAGAAAGTTGCAAGTAAGAAAGTTGCAAGTAAGAAAGTTGCAAGTAAGAAGGTTGCAAGTAAGAAGGTTGCAAGTAAGAAGGTTGCAAGTAAGAAAGTTGCAAGTAAGAAAGTTGCAAGTAAGAAAGTTGCAAGTAAGAAGGTTGCGACTAAAAAAGTAACGAGCAAGAAAGCAATGAGCAAGAAAGCGACAAGTAAAAAGGCCACAGGCAAGAAAGCCGCAGGCAAGCGTCGTTAGATTATGTCGAAGCAACACATAGGAGGCTTGCATAGCGTGAAGGCGGCGCTGAATTCTTCCGCCAGCGAAATCGAGAAACTCTTGATTCAAAAAGACCGACGCGACACGAGGCTGAAAGAGCTGAAAAGTGCTGCTGATCGACACGCGATTGTTACGGAGGAAGTAAACCGACAAGTGCTCAATGATCTTGCTCCAGGAATTGCACATCAGGGAATTATTGCCGTGCTTCGGTTAGAGTCAACGGGCATGCGGGAGGATCTTGGCAAATTTTTGCATAAAGCTCTAGAGCTGGAAGACAGGCAGCCCTTGTTGATCCTTATTCTGGATGGTGTTCAGGACCCTCACAATTTGGG
>JALZWO010000056.1 GCA_023300375.1 Granulosicoccus sp.
AGGTAGATGGCAACGCACAAGAAATGAAAAAGCAATTTACCGATCAGCAACACACCAGTGATATTGCTATGGGCGACGTTGAAAAGCAATTACGTAACGGTGAAGCCTCGTTCGCTGATATACGTGCATTATCGCCAACACGCTATAGATTTCGTGTTGTTGATGCCAATGGCATTGATATCCGCTATAGCCAATCAATCGCTAAGAACTCGACCAAACGTAACCATCAGTACCCGATGACTCGCTCGGAGGATACACGTGTATCCTGCGCTGAACCCGCAACGGGTATCTACTCCCATAAAATGAGCGGTTTTCAAAGGTTGGTTATTGGCTCTGAGCGAGCTACACATTTAGCAACAGCTTTCGTAGATTTTCCGTAGTCTAAATGCTCACCATTTTGAGTGGGTATTGCAGTGGCTATTGGCACATCGCGTGTGTGTAGGAGTGGCACGCGGTTTAAATGACAGCTTTGGGCCGCACATTTCAACCGGTCAAACCGGCTGGCATTCAGTGCAGTTCAGCTCCACTTACGGTCAGACCATGTTGAGTAATTCTATCGCCCCCTAAAAAATGGAGGATTTTTATTGGTAGTCTGTAGATTCTAGGCAGAATGTGGAGTTTGTGGTGGCTCAGGTTGTTGGTCTATTTTAGAAATTTGCTGAATATTTTGCTCTGCTGTGACTTCTGGCCGCGTCATATTCTGCCGTAGCCGCAGGTGTTTACACAGTATCAAAGATGGCGTAAGTGACCAGTCTTGATCCATACAGAAGCACCCTCTGATCCTGCAACTGCCGCTAGTCCACTAGCAACGGGCATACGCAACCATGAGTGCTTGATTAAGGTGTCGCCACCTTGTTCAAACCCGCCCTTTAATACGAATACTTCAGCACCTCCTGATGAGTCAATACTGATAGTAGCGCCTGGCTCCCACTGTTCGAAGCGCACGTTTTCTCTATCGTCTTTGTACAGTGGTGAGACACTCACGCCAGGTCGATCTTGTTCAGGGATTGCGCCTAGTTTGAATCGGTTTGCGTGAACGAATGTTCTGTCATCCGGGTGAAACTGCCAGAGCTTGACGAAAATAGTACAACCCTGTTTTGAGCCAGGCGTGTGGCTGGATTGTGGTGGGTTGCGAATGTAAGAACCTGCTGGCCAATCGCCATAGTCGTCTTCAAACACACCTTCTAATACAATAAACTCCTCACCGCCTGAGTGAACATGTGAGGAAAATTTACTCTCAGGTGCATAGCGCACGATGGTAGTGACTCGGTCACTGTCAGCATCAATGCGATCAAGTCTGCGCCGGTCAACCCCCTTCATTGGTGAGGCTTCCCACGCAAGTGAATCACCGTGCATGACTACACGTTTTGTGAAATCGTCATTTACGTTCATCGCGTTGTCCTGTGAGTGTGCACGGCCTATCTATTAATAGGTAGGTTACACTAATTCACTGTTTTTGCGATGAATATTGAACTTGCGATAAACCTGTATCCAGATAATTCTTTACTTTAAGCCCAATTGAACGCAGTTGCCAATGCCATCTTAAAGAATTTACGGCAACTGGCTGTTGACGAATTGGAAAGGGCTGTTGACGCCGATGGCCGAGCTGGTTTTATCCGCCGTGCTAATGCTGAGCTGCCTAAGGCTACGCTTAGTGACAGTGCCTTTGAAGTGGCTGCGACGCAGTATATGAACGTTTGGCGTATTGCTAGACGTTCATAAGTCTGGGGCGGTTTATACCCGCTGGAAGTGTTACTGAGTGTTAGAGAAAGCTGCCTTTTTATTGGGCGGTTTTTTTGTTTGTACACTTTGACTAAGTGGTGGTTTGAGCATTCTCGTTTTGTGTGGTGACTACCAGCCGCTAAATTTGTGTGCGTCGTAGCGTTCTGACAGTATTTCCTTTAAACGCTTCAGCGTTTTAACTTCAATAACGAATTTTTCCATCGTTTTTCGTCTTTCATCGATCTTTCTCAAATGTGCGTTGATTTTTCGTGTGACTGTCTCAGGCTGTTGAGAATAGAACTCTGAATAAGCCATTCTGTGCATGGGGGATTGCTCAACAATGTCTTCCATTCTCTCTTGCTGCTGATTCAGATAGTCGACAAGTACCTCTTCCAATGCTTGTTCATCTTCCATGGAGAAAACAGCATCGGCCGATGAGTGCTCTTCGTGCAGCTTTACGATGGTAATTAGATCTCGCTCTTTACGTGCCTTCAGCAATTGCGACATTAACTCATGTTTTTCTTGCCGCCGCTGGGCGTCCGGTTCTTTGTCTGGGTGCAACACGGCGGCTGTTTGCCGAAACAGGCGCTTGAAGAGCTCATCTGACAAAGGATTACTGGAGCGTGTGGGTTGGGCTGCGCTCTCGTTTTCAAATTCTTCGAATTCAGCGTGCATTTTGCGTAGCAATTCTTCCAGCATCTCCGCTTCTGCTGAATCGTCTTCCAATTCGTCTTGGTGCGTGCCGTCCATGTCATCGTCGAATAAATCGGCTGTGGGTCCGTGTGTACCGGAATCATCCTGCCCATAGTCGTCATCTTCGACACCAAAGTATCGGTCAAGCTGCTCTGCAGGCGATAAATCGCTATCTGGGTCTATCTCTACTCCTAATTGAGAGGCACGTAACAGCGCAATCTTGTTTTGAAGAGGTTCGTCGAGTAGTCCCAAGACCATCAACTCAGACAGGTTTTGCTCCATCCATTGGTTGAGTTCAAAGCGCTGCCATTTGAGTAGGGATTTCTTGCCTGCAAAATCTATCTGGCGGTAGACCACGTCACGGATTGTTTTACCCATGTTGATTTCAGCCGTCATGATTTCACTACTCACGCGGAGAACTATCTCATCTAGCTCTTTCTCAAGTTTGGTGTTTTCACTTGCCAGCGCTTCCGCTTCAGACCAAAGGCTTTGAAAGCGGGATTGGGGTTTTTGCTTGTCCTGTTTGCCGCGGACTATTTGCTGGGTTGACATATCTGAAACATAAACGGACAAGCCGTGAGTCTAGTGCATTTGGTTCAGCATGGGTTGTGGATTCACCGAGCCAACCGACAGGGGCTGTCAGTAGATACAGTAGTGGTGTGTACCCAAGACCCGTATTTGAGCCGCACTGGTGGAATCGGGTTGTGGAGGGGCAATGAAAGAAATCATCGGTCTGCCTGCATCATTTTTATTGACAAGCAAAGGGCTGCGCAGCGAGCTGGCATGTCCATGCTGGCGGCCAGCAATGGCTTCATAGTGATTACTTTTGTCACTGCCACTTGTGTAACAATTACTGAGTTAGCGTAAAATTGTCAATCTAAGCTACGACGTTACAGCGCTAAAGCAAACCGCAATATTCAAGTGGTTCGCGCCTCTCCAATCCCCGAGTAAGTAAGCTAAAACCCTTTTCAATGATTAAACTCATCCATACCGCTGACGTTCATCTAGATTCGCCGCTACAGACTTTAGCTCTGCGCGATCCTGAATTGCAGGAGAAGGTACAGGGTGCATCGCGTAATGCGTTCACCCGAATTGTGGAGCAGGCGCTGGAACAACAGGTAGCCGCCGTTCTGATCTCTGGTGACTTGTTCGATCGAACTGCGCGTAGCGCCAAAACGGCGGCGTTTCTTCTCGCCGAACTCACTCGGCTGAAAGAAGCGGGTATCAAGGTGTTCTATATCAAAGGCAACCATGATGCGGAGAACCCGCTCACGGGTGAGACAACCTTGCCAGATAATGTCTATGTCTTCGATGGTGACGGCGATAAGGTGCAGTTGGAGGGACATGAGGTCTGGATCCACGGCGTCAGCTTCAAAGAGAAAAAGGCTGAAAAAAGTCTCCTAGGAAAATTCGCAGCCCCTGTAACAGATGCCATAAACATCGGCTTACTGCACACCTCCTTGAACGGCTCTGCCTCACACGATGTTTATGCACCTTGCTCTGTACAGGAGTTAATTGATACGGGTTTCAATTACTGGGCGTTGGGTCATATTCATAAACGTCAAGTGCACTGTGAGGCACCATGGATAATCATGCCGGGCATTCCTCAGGGGCGAGATATTGGCGAGCCTGGTCCCCAGTCGGCCACCTTGATAACCATTGATGAAGGGGGCATCTCCACGAGTGAATTCCGCACGTCCAGTATTGAATTCACTACCTTGTTATTGGATGTCGATGCGTTGGAAGATGCAACGGCATTACAAGCATTCGCCACTAGTGCATTGCAAAAGCATGCAGACGCTTTGCAATCTGCCGACGGTGTAGTACGAGTTCGCTTACAAGGGCAAAGTGCGTTTCGTTGGCAATGGCTGCGTGATCGTGATCAGTGGGAAGAGACGTTTAAGCTGGCGTGTCGGGGAACTGGACGGCTCTGGATGGAGAAATTGGTTTTCCAGATTAGCGATACACCAAAAACGGTTACCGATAAATCAGCGCTGGGTGAGCTAGCAGAACTTATGTCAGCGATACGCGAGGAAGATGCAACCGTTGAGAAATCCATAACGTTGATCGAGGAGGTATTGTCGGGGCTACCGCCTAGTGTGCGTAGCAAGCTGTTGCCCACTGAAGAGGCCCAACGGACGCTGGCTGCGATGCTCAGTGAGCAGGGAGAGGAGCAAATGCTGGCCATTATGAAAGGTGTCGGTGACACAGGTGTTAGTTCATGATTCGCATAGAGCAGCTGGACTTGGCATTTTTCGGGCATTTCACGAACAAGCAGTTTGACTTTGGCAAGAGTGATTCCGATTCGGCAGACTTCCATATTGTCTATGGAGTGAATGAGGCGGGTAAGACGACGTTTATGGAGTCGTATTTACGTTTGTTATATGGATTCTTGCCCCGCAATGAGCCGTATGCATTTCGCCATGGACGTGCCAATCTTCAGGTTTCAGCGTTATTACAGCTCGATGGTGATGCTCGTAGGTTCCAGCGAAACGGCACCGCAAGGAACTCACTTGTTGATGACAAAGGCAATGTGTTGCCAGAGGCGTCTTTGCAGGCGCATCTGGGAGGCCTTGCCATGGAAGATTACCGAAAGCTGCTCTGCATAGATGACGACAGCATTGATAAGGGCGGTGAGGAAATCGTTAACAGTCGCGGCGATATCGGCACCTTGCTGTTCTCAGCCGCTGCAGGTATTAGTGACTTGTGGCAGGTGCTGGAATCGGTACGTGAAAAAGCTGAAAACATACATAAACCACGGGGCTCTAAAACCCGCCTTGCATTGTTGAAAAAAGAATACAACGATGTTGTAAAGCAGATAAAGGTTCTGGACATACCAGCGAGCACGCTGGGTAAGTACACCAAAGCACTAAAGAAGGCTGAATCGGTAGAAGCCAAAGCGCTAGGTGAGCAACACAAGCTATTAGTTGAAGTTAAACAGCTTGAACGGATCCTGAATGCCTTGCCCATGCTGGAGCGCCTGAATAACTCAGAACAGGCGGTAGGAAATCTGATTGATTATCCAGCGCATCTGGATATCACTAGCAAGCAGGTTATAGAGCTGCAAACTGAACAGAGTCAAGCCAAGGCGGAGCAAGAGCGTCTGCAATTGCTTAGGGCAAAGCTAGAAGAAGAGCTAAAGCTGTTGCCCAGTGAGCCTGCTTACGCGGGTTTGGATGTGGTGATAGAAGGCATGAGCGACCTACACAGCCGATACCGCATTGCGGAACTTGAGCTTGATAAACAACAAGATGCTTTGTCCACTATCACCACACGAATGACCACGTTGACACGCGAGCAGCTACATCAGGATATCGATCCTGATGCGTTGGTGATTGAGGCCTCTGTTATCACTTCGTTAAAGAGCTCGTTCGCTGCGCGAGTACAAGCCACTAGCCTCATAGGCGTTCAGCAAGAAAGTATCAAGCTGTTGGATCTGAGCATCAAAAGCGAAGAATCTAAGCTTGAGGATCTTGCCAAAGTGACACCTGAAGGGGCTGGACTGGGTGAACTCATCGAGCAATACAATGCGCAAGCTTTGTCAGCCGAGTTTAAAGCAGCTACTCAGGCATTACGTGAATCTGAACAGAAAGTAGAAGAAGCACTGGATGTGTTGTCTATTAAAGGGCAACATTTCTCTGAGCTGCCTGAGTGTCAATCAATGGTGGAAGAGGTAGAGACTCAGGTTGAGCGTTGGCAGGCTCTTAATACTACTGTGGCTAGTTTAAAAGATCGGCAGCAGGTAGGGCAGCAGGACTTGAACGCCTTGTCATTGGAGAGCACGCAACTTGAATCGCTTGACGGCATGGCAAGTGATCAAGATACTCAGGCACTTAAAAGTGTGCGTGAGACAGCGTGGAAGCTGCACAAGGATTCGCTAACGCTAAGTACGGCTGAGTCTTTTGAGCCTACATTGCACGCTGTAGATCAGGCCATGGAAGGACGGCTGGCTTACGCCAGTGATCTGGCTCGACTGCGCGATGTGCATCGTCAGATTCCTCGAGTTCAAGGACAGCTTGATACTCTTGCAGAGTCAATGCGCGTAAGCACAGATGAAGTGCTGAGTATCGAGCAAGCTCTGGCGAGCGTCCTGCAAGTCGCTGGCATAGAGGCAACTCTTCCGCCCAAGGCGGTGCTTAATTGGGTGCGGAGTTATCATGATGCAAAAATGCACGTCAACAGCGCTCATAGACTGCGTAAGAACCATCAACCTGTGCTGGACAAAGCGCAAAAACTTCAAGACGAATTGTCTCGTTATATCAAGCGTGAACAAGCGACTCTTGAAGAGCTACTTCCAGCCGCCAACACGATGCTGGAAGTCTACAAACGTCACGCTCAAGCTCTCGCAACTTGTACGGATACGCTAGCAGGCTTACGTGATAAGCACGCTCTTTCTGCAACACAGCTAGAAGCGGCACAGCTTAAACAGACCAAGGCTGTCAATGATTGGGCCGAATTAGTCAATGCCAGTTTTCCAGAAGGGCTGGATGCCGAGAAACTATCAGGTTCTCTAGATGCCTTAAGTGAGCTTCGTGAATGCCATGTGCAACGTGAGACATTTCAGCAGCAATGTAAGCAGATGCAGCGTGATAAGGTGCTGTTCACCGAAAAGCTTGAGCAGATTCTGCGCGACAATAAGCTGGAATTAGGCGCAACACCCGATAGCAATCTGAGTAAGTTACAAGAGCTCGCGGCACACGCCAAGAAGCAGCTCGAAGATAAAACACTGTTGCAGAAAAAAATCGACCAGGCCTTTGATGAAGGTGTGGAGGCGGAGAAACGGTTGGATGCGGTTAAAGCGCAAAGTCTCGTTTTAAGTGGCCTGTTTCATTCTAATGTTCCATCGGGTGACCTGACAGAGATTTTTGAAGCTGTGCAAAAGACGCAACATGCCAAAATGCTGCGTGAGAAGCATGAGGAAGACTTAAGCACTCTGAGGCAGACTTTAGGTGTGGCATCCGAAGAGAATGCGCGAACTATGCTTGCTGATCTAGACATTCCATCAGTTCAGGCGAAGCAGGTGGAAATGGAAAGTCAGTTGGCTCTGGTTAATGATCTCAGCAAAGACGCCACTGAGAAGAGAACGCGATGTGAAGAGCAACTCTCCTCATTAACAGGTGATGGAGAGGTTGCACAGCTTGTTGAGAGACGAGCCACATTAGAGCTACAGATGAGTGAAGCCAGTCAGGAATTTCTGAAACTCACTCTGGGCCACCACTTGGCTGATCAGGCGATTAAGCGCTATCGCGATAAACATCGAAGTGGAATGATGGAGGCCACCGAAACAGCTTTTGCTGAATTGACTGATGGCAAGTACAGCTCGTTGCAGTCGCAAAGTAGCGGCAAAGACGAGACGCTGGTAGCAATAGGTAAAGATGGAACTGCGAAGCGTGCCGATGAGATGTCGAAAGGTACTCGGTTCCAGCTGTATCTGGCACTGCGTGCAGCGGCGTATGATCAGCTCGCAGAGCAGGGTACTTGTCTACCGTTTATCTGTGATGATATCTTCGAGACGTTTGATGAAGATCGTACTCGGGCTGCTTGTCGTGTTATGCAGCGCATTGGGCAGCGAGGGCAGGCTATTTACCTAACGCATCATAAGCATGTAGTTGATATAGCGCAGGAAGTTTGTGGCGATCAGGTGACGGTGCATAACTTGTAGAGTACTGAGCGCCGTTCACCTCTCTCTAGCTGAACATCGATCAGATATCCAGAACAAGCGGCTCGTCACCAGTTGGCACACTGCAACAGATCAACGCATGGTTTGGTTCCGGCGACGCGGTGTGCTCTCTTGTATAGTGCACCTGGCCGGATAGAATTCGAGTGCTGCACATGCCGCAGCGACCTGAACGACAACCAAAGTTGGGTGATAGCCCATTGTTTTCAGCTAGCTCTAGCAAAGACGGTGTGGCTGATGTCCAGCTAACTGATTGGTCTGAGCTGGCAAATTGCACCTCTGCGCTATTGCGCATTGTGTCTGGCAACTTCAATGCATTTGCGTCACTAACATCGATCTCACAACGTTGAGCGGAGGGTTGAGCGGAGGGTTGAGTGGAGGGTTGAGCGGACGTTTGTTGAGGCAATTCAGACCAGCTTCCAGTCCCGCTCAACATTGGTGAGGGTTCTGGTAACGAGCTGCTAATGGAGAACAGTTGCTGGACTCTCACGACACTGTCGGGTAACACGTCAATAATGCGCTCAGCTCCTTTGAAGCCACTGGCTCGTTCTGGGTTCCAATCAATAGTGGCACGGCCTGTAATGAACACAGCATCACCGTTGGCGAAATCGAGAAATGTCAAGCCAACACGATTATCCAGTTCAATATTTCCAAGTGTATTAAAAAATAAATTGCCTGAAAAATCGGGAAAGCTCAAACACCCGTTGACATTGTCCACTGTAACAAAGCCAGGCTTGCCGCCTCGATGTGAAACGTCTGTTCCCTTATGCCTGCCTTGCGCCACCTCCGAGCTTCTTGACGCTATGAAAAATGTATCAGCACTGTGGACAATGGCCGTTGTTGCAGCGTCCAATGTAAATGACTGGTGGTATTTTTCTTGATTGCCGTCCGAGTCTGGATTTAATACCAAACTCAGATTGCGTTTCTGTATGTACTGTGGGCAATTGCCAAAGCTTTGTTGAACTGCCAGTGAGTATTGATTATCTGAATGTAGAGAAAGAATACCGTTAACACGATTACGTCGGCGTGTGCCAAGCTCCAGACCCAGCAAACCAACGTGCGCGTGGGCGTCTAATGAGATGCCAAGTTCATCGAGCAATACTGGCTTTGCAGCAATGAGCAATGTGCTGGCGTTCGGTGAGCTTAGAAATCCCGGATCGCCCACACACAGTGTTGCCCAAGGGTGCCCATCAGTATCAATCGCACCCAGAACGATGAACGGTAATTGTGCGAAGAATATTCGGTGTTGATCTGGCATCTCAGGGCGAATGTTTATGGCACCAAGGGGGGCAATCAGATCCTTTACACCTGCTCTGGTTTGAATACGAAGTTCACCTTCATGAAACACTGAATCGCTCATATTGATGTGGTCCGAGTAATCGTTAACACTATTAAATTGATTCAGGTAGTGGTGATTTGGCCATTGGTACAAAGCGTGGCTGTGCTTCCATGCGCTCGATCCAAGAGCGTATGGCTGCATAAGGTTCAAGGCTGACTCCACCTTCAGGAGCATGAGCCACGTAGGTGTAGAGCGCTACATCTGCCAAGGTTATTGTATTGTTTACCAGATATTGGTTTTTCTCAAGATGAAGCTCCATCATGGCAAATACTTGCTCGCTTATATTTTTAGCAGCCTCGTAATCCAGATCAACGCCAAACACTTTAACCAAGCGAACGGCACAAGGGCCATAGGCAATTTCACCCGCAGCGATTGATAGCCATCGTTGTAATTCAGCGGCATCTAAGGCAGATTCGGGTAACCAGTGGTAGCCATCGCCGTAGGTCTTGATAAGGTAAACACAAATGGCGTTAGAATCCGACAGTATTACGCCATTGTCGTCTATGGCAGGCACTTTGCCCAAAGGGCTAAGTGCCAAGAATTCAGGAAATTTGTGAGCGCCGTTGCCCATGTCCAAGTCGATGAGCTGTACCGGTATATCGAGTAATGCGAGCATGAGCTGCACACGGTGGCAATGACCCGAAATGGGGTTGCGATACAGTTTAACGGGTAGTTTGTCGTTCGCGAAACGTGAATTCATAACGAGGACCTAGCTTTGGGTAAAGGTTTAAATAGAGTGATCACTCTATAAATAATTATTAACCTTGTCAACACGCTTTCTACACAATGAATTTTTATTCAAACTCTTTGTTGTACTTGAACAAATTTATCTGGGATGATGGCGCTATAGGAATATCGTCATGAGAAGACTGAACGCTAATAATGGGTAGAGCCAGTAAACGAGAAGTTATCCTTGATTCTGCGGAGCGGCTGTTCGAGGCGCAAGGTTACGTGGCAACGGGTGTTAGTCAAATTATCGATGAGGCTGATGTGGCCACAATGACTCTCTATAATAATTTCCCGACAAAAGATGCGCTCGTTATCGCAGTACTTAATCGGCGTTCAGACGCTTTTTTGATTGGAGCACGTCGCCAGATAGATAAGGTGGGTGCTGATCCCATCTTACGGATTCAAGCAGTTTTTGATGTGGTTGATCGATGGGTAGGTACTGAGTTAAAAAAACCTGCTGGCTTCTCTGGCTGCTTATTTTTGTCAGCTGCCGCTGAATTCAAGAATTCGGATCACGCAGCCCACGAAGCTGCCGTTGAGCATAAGCAAGCGATCACCGAGTTGTTTCGTCTTGAGTTGAAAAAACTGGAGCCCAAAGGCGCTGCAGAGCGCGCGCGGGCATTACAACTTCTGCTGGACGGCAGCATCACGCAGGCGCAATTGTTACAAGACGTTACCAGTGTGAAACGGGCGGGTAGCCTTGCCAGACGATTGGTGCTTGCTGAGATTCAGCCGTCGACTTAGCGTGTTCTGTATCGAATCAAAATTCCTGAGCCAAAGGTATGAACATTTGGGTAGCTATAGGCCATCTACCTATACAATAGGCCTCTGATTTTTCTACGTGCCGTCCGAGATGTTAATGACAGACACTGAGAGTCCAGAACTTTCACCGGTTAATGCGAAAGGGCCGATTAACGATGCGCAGCTTATCGCCGCATTAAATGAGCCTCGAGCCCGTGTATATATAGATTCTAGCTGCCACGAGAATCGTGTTGTCGTGGATGCAGAGGCTGCGCTGTCACTGGGCTCGGATGAGTGCTATTGCGTGCCGCCTGTCTATCCCGAGTGGTTAGGAGATCGTGGATTTACAGCCGTGCACAATATTCGATTTCCGTATGTTGTTGGCGAAATGGCTCGAGGCATTGCCACACCAGACATGGTGGTAGCGGCCGCAAAGGCAGGCCTGCTGGGTTTCTATGGCAGTGCTGGTTTACCGCTGCAAGTGGTTCGAGAAGGCATTGAGCAAATCAAAGCGGCATTGCCCTCAAACGACTCCACGTGGGGGGCGAATCTGATTCATTCGCCGCAACAGCCCGGTATGGAGAAAGACGTGGTGGATCTGTTTCTGGAAACCGGTGTTAAACGGGTTTCTGCATCAGCTTTTATGCAGTTGTCGTCCGAGATTGTGCGTTACAGCGCCTCTGGCCTGCGCCGCGAAGGCGACAAGATCAAACGTGACACGCATGTTTTCGCCAAGGTGTCGCGAATTGAGGTTGCTGAGAAATTCATGTCGCCAGCACCTGAAGACCTGCTGCGTGAGTTGGTTGCCAGCGGCGCTATCAGTGCTGAGCAAGCTGAGATGGCAGCGTGTTTGCCCATTGCTGCCGATATCACAGCAGAGTCTGATTCCGGTGGGCATACTGACAACCGTCCGGCAGCAGTGCTTTTCAGTTCATTACTTGAAACAGCGTCAAGAATTGCCCGTCAGCACGGTTTCGATGAGCGTTGCATACGTATCGGTCTGGCAGGTGGAATAGCCACACCTCAGGCGGTTGCTGGTGCGTTTCAGATGGGTGCGGCTTACGTTCTTAGCGGTTCCATCAATCAGCCTGCTGTCGAGTCAGGTTTGTCCAAAACAGCGCGACAAATGCTTGCTGAGGCTGGTGCTGCTGACGTCATGATGGCGCCTGCCGCTGACATGTTTGAACAAGGTGTTGATGTGCAAGTACTAAAACGCGGCACGTTGTTCGGCTTATATGCGCAACGGCTGCACACACTCTATCGTGCTGGTGCAACCATCGAAAACTTATCGAACAGTGATCGCCCATGGTTCGAGAAACGACTGGGGCAGAGTCTGGAAGCTGCATGGAGCGATACTCGCGTGTATCTGCAACAGAGCAATCCGCAAGCGTTAGCCAGTGCCGAGCACGATGGCAATTATCGATTTGCGCTACTCTGCCGTCGTTATCTTTTTATGGCGTCACAGTGGGCTCGTGATGGTATTGTAGATCGCAAAGTCGATTACCAAATCTGGTGTGGTCCTGCCATGGGGGCTTTTAACCACTGGTCCAAAGACACCTACCTTGAGCCGCTGGAAAACCGAAGCGTCAAACAAATAGCGTGGAACCTCCTTGAAGGTGCTGCTCAGATAACCCGAGCGGGACAACTCAGATCCTTCGGTGTTGCCCTGCCAGCTGGTGCGTTCCGTTACACTCCTAAGCAGTTTGTATAGACATACCGAGTTGAACTGTAAAACCTGTGTCCAATAATTCTGTGCGTAAAAAAACCGTGTCCAAGAAACCCGTGCCCCCAAAGCAAAAGCCGCAGAGCCAATCCGAGCCAATCGCCGTGGTTGCTGTGGGCTCGATTTTTCCGGGCCGAGGCGATACCACCGGATTCTGGCGAGACATCGTCGAGGGTGTGGATACTTTCACCTCAGTACCTGACACCCATTGGTTAACAGACGACTACTATCACAGCGACCCCAAAGCGCGTGATCGCACCTACGGCTCTCGCGGTGCATTCGTACCTGCTACCTCATTTGATCCACTCGCGTTTGGCGTGCCACCTAATGCGTTATCCACCACCGACACCGCACAACTCCTGGCATTAGTTGCCGCACGCAGTGTGTTGGACGATATAGAGCGTGAAATCGTCGGTCCACTGGACAAGTCACGCGCCAGTGTCATTCTAGGCGTTGCAGCCACCACCGAGCTCGTGGGGCAGATGATGGGACGACTTCAACGTCCTACCTGGATAAAAGGTATGCGTGAAGCGGGGCTTAACGATGCGCAGGCTCAAGATATCGCTGATCGGATTAGCTCGAATTTCGTCGAATGGCGTGAGACCACGTTCCCGGGCCTGCTGGGTAATGTTGTTGCCGGGCGTATCGCTAACAGACTCGACTTTGGCGGTAGCAACTACGTCACCGATGCAGCTTGTGCGTCAAGTTTGTCGGCTATGCAAATTGCCATTCATGAGTTGCAGTCTGGGGACTCTGATCTGGTGCTGACGGGCGGGGTTGACGCGTTAAACGATATTTTTATGTACATGTGTTTTTCGAAAACACCCGCACTGTCGCCCAGTGGTGATTGCAGGCCACTGTCGGCTGACGCCGATGGCACAATGCTAGGTGAGGGTGTTGGTATGCTCGCTTTGCGTCGGTTATCTGATGCAGAGCGTGACGGCAATCGAATCCACGCGATTGTGAAAGGTCTTGGTGGAGGTTCTGATGGACGCTCTACCGCTGTCTATGCACCATTGGCCAGTGGCCAGGAAAGAACACTATCGCGAGCGTATCAAAAGGCGGACTACTCACCCTCAACGGTTGAGCTGGTTGAAGCGCATGGTACGGGCACGGTAGCTGGTGACAAAACCGAACTTACAGCACTACACAATGTGTTTGCCCCTAACGGTCATACTGAATCTCCATGGTGCGCATTGGGCTCGGTGAAGTCTCAGATAGGTCACACCAAAGCGGCTGCCGGTGCCGCCGGGTTGCTCAAAGTTATTGGTGGCTTAAGCCGCAAAGTACTGCCTCCCACTATTAAAGTTAGAAAGCCTGCGGATCCGTTATGCCAAGACACGCCTTTCTACCTAAGCACCGAAGCTCGTCCGTGGATACGTGGAGCTGAACACCCTCGAAGAGCATCAGTGAGTTCATTTGGGTTTGGTGGCAGTAATTTTCATGTGACGTTGGAAGAATACACGGGCAAAAATGCGGTTAAACCAACGCGGGTTATGCCATCTGAACTGTTATTGATATCTGCCGCAAGCAAAGAGAGTTTGTGTCAGCAAATTAACGCTCTTGCTGCCGAGGTGGTACATGAAGATGACTTAGCGCGAGTCGCTACAGGCACTTGGTCACGCTTCGATACTGCTCACACACACCGTGCTGCCATTGTTGCTGAGACACCACAGCATTTAGAAAAATTGTGTGTAAAGCTGGTTGCTCTTACGGCACAATCCGCAGATGCGCTCATTCCCTCTGATCGTCATATTCATTATTCGGTTGGTAAGAAAAAGCCGGGCAAACTTGCTTTTCTATTCTCAGGTCAAGGTAGTCAGTACCTTGGAATGGGTGCTGACATTGCCATGTCGTTTCCTCAAGCGAGGCAAGTGTGGGACTCGGCATGTGATATTCCTGCAACCGCAGCTCTTAAGCTACACAATATAGCGTTTCCACCAACAACATTTTCCGAAGAGGCGCTTAATGCTGCCAGCGCCAATTTGACTGAAATGTGTCATGCACAACCCGCTATTGCCGCGGTAGCGCTGTCTCAATTGGCGCTTATCAAGCAGTTGGGAATCCGCGCTGATATGCAAGCGGGACATAGTTTTGGTGAGGTGCTAGCGCTTCACAATGCAGGCGTGTTTGATGCACCTACAGCGTTAACTATCGCTTGTGATCGTGCAGTGTCGATGAGTAAAGCCGCAGCCTTTTCATCTGGCAGCATGTTAGCGGTTCAAGCCTCAGCCACAGCAGTTACTGAAGCGCTAGCCGGAAACAACGATGGGATTACGCTAGCTAACGACAACGCGCCTGAGCAAGTGGTATTGGCAGGTAGTGCCAAGCGGCTCAAGCAAGCGGCTACTTTATTAAGCGACAAAGGCATTGGTTCGCAGATTCTGCCAGTGGCCGCCGCCTTCCACTCACCACAAGTTGAAGCGGCAATACTACCGTTTGCAATGAAGCTTAAATCTCATACATTGGCTAAGCCCTCTACAGCGGTGTATGCGAACAGTTCTGCAACGGCTTATCCTGTTGCTAAAGCGTCGTTGGTAAAGGTGCTTAGCGAGCAAATCGGAAAACCAGTCTTATTTAAACAGACGCTGGAAGCCCTCCATAAGGCTGGCGCCACAACGTTTATTGAGGTAGGTCCTGGTTCAGTATTGACTAATTTGGTGCGAAAAACCTTACCTGCGAGCAGCGTGACGGCGATTGCATTAGACGATAAACGCGGTAACGGAACCACATCATTGTTATGTGCTGTCGGGCAACTTGCAGTCACTGGTGTTGCTGTTGATCTTGCCGGTTTGTACGAAGGCCTGCCCGCGCCTCTAGAGCGTAAGCAACCTAGTAAGCATGCAGTGGAGATACTTGGTAGTAATTATCAGAAGCCGTATCCGCCACAAGGTAGCCAAGCTTCGGCACCTGCAACTTTAACTCGAAATACGCCACCGTCTCATTCGGGTGATACACAACACAGATCGCAGACGATGTATTCGGCATCTACGCAACACCCAGTAGCACATTCTCCACATCAACTACCTTTACATCAACAATCAGCTGCAGCTAAATCAACCATGGCAACGCAAAACCAACTATCAGGCTCAAGTGAAACGGCGCAATGCGCTCAGTCTCAGCCAGTATCGAATTCGGCTAACACTAACGGCATGGCTTATGAGAACACCGTTCAACCATCGCTAGTGTCAGGCACACTGCGTGGTGCATTGTTTCATGAAGTCTCCAGCAAGCACGCCGAGTATCTGGCCTCTGTTACCGCCGCTCATCAATCGTATCTACGACTGGCTGCCGGGTTAGTCGATGGTGTTGATCCTACATCGTTAAACGTGCCAGTGGAGATGGCCGCCCAAACTAGCTACTATGCGCCAAGTCATGAAGGCAATAATGCTGTACCGGCCACAACGATATCGGCGGCGCCTACAGCACCATCTCCACTCAATGGACATAGCCCTTTAAATGGAGCATCTCAGGCTAATGGATTCGCTGTGCCCACGAGCGTGTCGACGCCAATCGATCCGGTGCCTGTCACTATGGCGCCAGCAGTAAATAATAATGCAGCACCAGCACCAGCACCAGCACCAGCACCAGCACCAGCTTCCAATGGTGTAACTCAAACAGCTCCGGTGGCAAACGGCCATGCTGGCAAAGAGCAGACGGCTAACGGTGCAGCACAACCAAGAATAAGCACTGATCTTGTACGCGCATTGATAGCCGAAAAAACGGGTTATCCAGAAGACATGATTGAAGATGATATGGATCTCAGTGGGGAGCTTGGGATTGATTCAATTAAACAGGTAGAGGTTTTGTCTGCGCTCAGAATGCAGGTGCCAGCGATCAAGGATGTGGGCTCTGCCGATATGGGACAACTCAGAACGATCAGGCAGATTGCTGATTTTTTCGGCTAGGGGACGACGGGCGTGTTTCCAGTCCGGACCGTCCCCTTACAACTGTCGATCAGACTTCACGCAACGAACCGAACAGCGGTTTAGTTAAACCAGCTGCTGCTCGGGTGATAGAGCTGTGTGAATTGCCGCGACATGCCATTCAACAGTCTGTGCTCTACACGCGTGTTGCGATCACTGACGATAACCCAGTGTTAGCGGCATCTCTGGCTACCGCATTGCGCGCGCAAGAGCTCCAAGTGCAAGTGACGAACAGTCCTGATGCATTGACCGAAGAGCTTGTAATTACGGCGGGTGTTGGTGGCGATAACACGAGCAATACACATTGGCATGCATTAGAGCGCGCTCGTGAATTTCATCGTACTGGTGGAAAATCGCTCATTTTGCTACAAGACACTGGTGGCAGGTTTGACGCAGGGCCGTCACAAGGTTGGAGTGGTGGTTTGGGGGCTTTAGCCAGAACTGCGGCGCTTGAGTGGCCTGATATGAATGTGCGCTGCATTGACGTAGCCGTTGACGTCGCCGACATGCCAGCTACCACACAGCGCTTGCTGTCTGTGTTTAGGCATGATGTTCCTCTAGCAGGTGTCGATCTAGCCGGCAACGTGTGTTCATTGCAAGAAAGCGAGCCTTTGTCGTATCCAACGGAATCAAAAACCACAACGCCAATACGGCAAAGTGATGTATGGCTGGTGTCTGGTGGCGCACGTGGTGTTACGGCTGCCTGCATTAAAGCGCTGGCGCAACGAACACCTTCGCGCTATGCATTATTGGGCCGTTCTGTTCCTGCTATCTGGCCAGATGGCATTGCCATAACAGACGATATAAAAGAGCTTCGAAGCGCACTGGCTGCGAAGGCTGTATCAGTGGGAGAGCGGCCCGTTCCAAAAGCTATCGAACGCGCGGCAAGACAAGCACTGGCTGGACAGGAAATACGACAGACAATATCGACGCTTGAAGCATTAGGCAGTGTGGTTCGATACTACGCCTGTGATATATCCGAACTGCAACAGGTGCACGATGTGGTGGCAACGATAAAGAATGAGCTAGGGCCCGTTAGCGCTCTAGTACATGGTGCAGGGATATTGGCTGATAGCCTGATAGTTGATAAAACTCAAGTTCAGTTTGATCGGGTGTTTGCGACTAAAGTGGGTGGTTTGCAAAATCTGCTAGCAGCACTGGGCGATACGACGTTGTCGCACATGGCTCTGTTTTCTTCGGCTGCCGCTTTTTATGGCAACACGGGACAGAGTGACTATGCCATGGCCAATGAGGTATTGAATCGCGTAGCCCAGTCATTAAAACGACGCTGGCCTAACGCTGCGGTTAAGTCATTCAACTGGGGGCCTTGGGAGAGTGGCATGGTTGATCAAACATTGGCTCGTTACTTTGAAGAACGCGGAATAGGGCTTATATCATTGGAATCCGGAGCTGCATTATTTGTTGAGGAAATGTTAGCAGGTGATCGCCACGGTGTTGAGCTATTAGTGGGCGACCCATGGGCTAATCCACTAGCTGATGCCACAGTGTCTGACAGTGCTGGTTAAGTTATGAATGTGGTAGCGCCTATTGTTGCAGAGCCAATAGCTATTGTAGGACGGGGGTGTGTGCTACCTGGGTGTTTAACGCCTGCGGCATTGTGGGAAGCCATTACCAGCGATCAGAATCTGCTCACTGTGCAGGCTCAATCAACTGGCGGTTATATTCATGGATTTGACCAGGTGTTTGACCCTGAGCGCTATTCGCTAGGAGGCATTAAGACATCTGCGCTTGATGCTGTTGTACAGTGGCCATTGCATGCATTAATGAGTGCTTGGAAAGAGGCGGGCATGCCTAAGGTTGCCAAGGAGCGCATCGGTGTTGTGCTGGCAAATTTATCGTACCCTACAAAAGGCAAAGTAGATTTTACGTGTGATCATTGGGTTCATGGAAAATCTGATCAAGCGTTACCCAATGCCTTTAATTCAGGATTGCCTGCCCAACTTCTAGCTCGCTCGATAGGCGCCACTGGTATTGCGTTTGCTTTGGATGCTGCGTGTGCATCGTCGTTATATGCCTTACAGATTGCCTCTAGAAAACTACAACAAAGGACTCTGGATGTGGCTGTTGTCTGTGCGGTGAATGCTGCACACGATGGCATGTTGCAGCACGGCTTTCGCGCACTGCAAGCGCTGAGTCCGACGGGCAGGTCACAACCTTTTGCAGCATCTGCTGATGGATTAGTGCCGTCACAGGGTGCAGCAGCAGTGGTGTTGAAACGCTTATCTGATGTGTCTGATGGTGAGCAGGTATTCGGAGTCATTCGTTCTGTTGGGTTGTCCAATGACGGGCGTCGTGGTGGATTTCTTGTGCCGGATTCTCAAGGGCAACTTGAGGCTATGCACAACGCCTATCAGCAGTGCGACGTTGCGCCAAGCAGCATTGACTATCTGGAATGCCACGCAACAGGCACCCCGGTAGGTGATTCAGTGGAGATACGCTCTGCTGCCGGTTTTTACTCGCAATGTGAACAACTACCAGTGGGTTCAGTGAAATCCAATACCGGCCATACGATCACCGTGGCGGGTCTTGCAAGTTTGCTCAAACTCACCTCAGCGCTAGAGCACGATACTCTGCCGCCAACACGAATCGAAGGGCAACTGAACCCAAGTTTTGCAGGCTCGAGCCTGCACCCTCAGTTGAGGTGTGAACCTTGGTCTACTAAAAAACTAAGGCGTGCAGCTATCAGCAATTTTGGTTTCGGTGGCAACAATGCGCATCTGATTTTAGAGGAGTATTCGGGAGCCTCTCGGACACCTGTCAATAGTCTATCGCCGGTTATTGATGGTGCTGATGTAGACAAGCCTCTAGATCCAATAGTGATCTGTGCTTTGGGTGCTATTGCTGGATGTGATCGTGGCACTGATCGGATTGCCAGGCGCTTAATGTATTCGCCTGAGTCTGTGGCTGAACACTGCACCTCGATAACGCTTGATTCTTTGTCGTTGCGAACACCACCAGCCGATTTTCAACATATTGAACCTCAACAGTTAGCGCTATTGGCAGTCGTTGATGATGCGTTGCAGCAGTTGGATATGAATGCCCTACGCGATGGCAGCAATGAAGGTGCGAAGAGCTCCCTTGAATCGAATCGTATCGGTGTATTCACTGGAATGGGCTGTGCATCTGATGCCTGTCGTTGGTTGCTGCGTGAGCACTTGGCGGAGTACGTCGGTGATCGTACAGACACAGCCACGCTCGACACACTTAAAGATAAAATAGTGGCTCCAATTACCGCTGCAGATGTATTGGGTGCTATGCCCAATATGCCCGCAAACAGAATTAATGCAGCGTACGATTTTCGTGCGCAAGGTTACAGTGTATCGTCTGAAGCGCAATCAGATGTCATGGCATTGCAGTTGGGGTGTGAAGCCTTACAGGCGCACGATATTGATTTGGCTGTGATCACGGCTGCTGATTTTGCCAGTGAGCCTGTACGTTGTGCCGCTCTAAAACAACTGGAATCATTAGCGAAAGCAAATCTAGGTGCAACTGATACACCTGTTAGATACACCGATAAAGCGTGTGCGCTTTTACTCATGCGTGAATCCACCGCAGAGGCTTTAGGGGTAGACGTTCTGGCTAGTATCGAACACACGGTAGCCAACAAGACGCACGCTACGGCGGCTGCGCCTTATCAATCACTGATAGAGCGTGTGTACGGTTCGGCACCGCTAAGCGACACACTTTTCTCGATGGTCGTGGCGGCGCAGCTCGCCAGTCGGGGTCAGCAGGTTGTTCGACACATCACTGAGCCTCGATTGGATACCTCTCAGGAGCTTTGCTTACAGTTTTCTGTCGACGCTGTCAGGGCTACTGCCAGTTTCTACAACAGTGCTTCAGACTCGTTCTGGACACTCAAGATGCCACCCGCTAAGGCCACGCCTGATGTCCTCAGACCAACACCGTACATTTTCTACGCCAGTGCTGATTCCGATCAACAGCTATCTAGTTTGATTGACCAGCGTACGTTAGGGGGTGAAGGCCGTCGGCGAGTGGCGGTAGTTGCAGACAATCAAGCACAGCTGGATGAGCGTCTTGAGCAGGCCATTAACGCATTGTCGAATCGACCCAAAAATTCCACTACGGTTACTGAATCGCGCTCATCTGAAACTGATGAGACGTCTGGCAATGCTTGGATGCTGAGTGAGTCTGTGTCAAGTGAAACAAACGTTGTGCTGGAAGGTGTTCATTTTGGCTGTGGTGATGATGACAGCCAGAGCAGAAGCCACAATGGCGGCAAGAGTAGTGGCAAAAGTAGCGGTAAGAGTAGCGGTAAGAGTAGCCGTAAGAATAAGAGTAAGAGCCAGGGTAGTGCAAAGAGCAACAACAATAACGGCGAAATAGC
>JALZWO010000057.1 GCA_023300375.1 Granulosicoccus sp.
TTTATCAGCGACAATGCGGCGGCCAATGTGCAAAATCGTGCTCGGGAAATTGCGGGTGCTGCTGGTATCTCTTTGGTGTACCCCACAGGCGATCAAGAGGACTTCAATAATTTGCCTGCAGAGGTTCTTGTTGCACAAAATTTTGATCCTCTGAGTTTGCAGAATATGTCCGAGCGCTATGCTCAGAGTACGCTGCTTATTGGTTATATGACGAGGATTGGTGCGCGCGGTTGGCAGAGCCAATGGACTCAGCTTGCAGGCGATCAGCAACGCCAATCGCAGTTTGAAACCAGCAGCCTTGACGAAGGTTTGCAACAAGGCCTAGGCATGCTCAGCTCTGTTGCTCAGGTTGATGAGACGTTTCGTTACGGCGGCTCGGCAGTTTCAGGTACTGAAGCTTTGCTGTGGGTAGGTTCTGTCAATTCCACCGAAGACTACGCAACTATAATGAATTTTCTGCAAGAGGTGCCCGGCGTGAGCACGGTCTATCCAAAGGAAATTAATTCCACATCCATGGTGTTCTCAGTGGTTCCACGTAACGCTTTGTCAGGTATCGAATCTGCGTTGTTTGATGCTCCATGGTTGCGCCGTACCGCGCCTCCGGTGAGTACCGACCGATCATCGCTTTTGGGTAACGTTGATCTGGCGCTTGATTTCGTTCCATAAGCATGAGCAATCACCCGCAGCTCACGTTATCTTTGGATACAGCGCCGGCGACATCATTCGATAGCTTTCATCTCGATACGTGCAATGAATTGGTGCATAGTGCGGTGAGCGCTTTTGTGCGGGCAGCGCTGGACGATATTCAGTTGTACTTGTGGGGAGATGCTGGAACAGGCAAATCCCATTTGCTGATGGCAGCCTGCGACTTCTATCATCGTCAAGGCTACCGAGTGGCGTATTTATCAGGCGATCTTATTAATCAATCGGGCTCACTTGAAGGCATGGACTCATTTGATCTACTGTGTATAGATGATTTGCAACGCCTTGATCATGCGGCTGAGGTAGAGCTGTTCCATTTGATTAACCGAGTAAGAGCCGCTGGTAATAAGCTACTGTTTGCCGCTGACCGGCCTATCGATAGTCTGGGATTAGCTCTGAAAGACCTACAAACCCGTCTGGTATGGGGGCTGGTGTACAAGCTTGACCCACTAACAGACGATGGGCTAGCCAATGCCTTGCGCCAAGAGATCGAAAACAGGTCGCTTTATGCTAGCGATGAGGTTATCAGCTATGTGCTGAAGCACTTTCCCCGGCGCATGAACCTTCTCAAACAGGTTGTCGACACGTTGGATAATGTTTCGCTTCTGGAACAGCGCAGAATTACTGTGCCGTTGATCAAAAGTGTATTTGGTGAAGCAGAACGTGCCGAACTTGCTGGGCGCATGCGTTGAGTCTGGGCCGATTTTGCAAGTTCCTAGAATAGCCAGAGTAAACCAATGTACTCGATACGCTGAGCATCACTGGGCGTAATCTTCGGGCGGTGGCTTAAGCTGATCTGGTGGTGTGGGTGTGTATCGCGAATACAAAGTGCTGCCCACTAGCAGCGTTAAGCTGAATAACACCATGGATGCCCCTAAGGTGGCTACTAATCCCGTGAATGAATACCAGACATCAACTCCTATAGCGAAGTAGGGCATACATAAAAAGCCAACCCACTGATGGGTGTATCGGCGAGAATGAAGGATGCCACGCAGTGGAAATAACAAAGGAATGGCGAGTGCGGCAAGCACCATTGCTCGTGGGACGATAACTGTTGGGGCAATCCACGTGAACCAGTTAATAATTAAGGCTAGTAGGCCAAAGTAGCCGATTAGTGTCAGAACTCTGCCGATGCGCGCGTGCTTAGGGGATTCGAATTTGGGTTTGCGTTTTTTCTTCTCTGCACTCATGGTCACACTACCCCTAGTTGTTTTTTTGCAATGTTGGCAACGCGACTACCCAGCGCTTTGCATAAAGCACTTTCTGCCTCGTTCAGTGGCGCATCACCGCTTTCACCTGAAACATGACTTGCCCCGTAGGGTGTTCCACCGCGTGTCGTTTGCATCAGTTCGGGCTGCGAGTAAGGTAGACCACAGATGAGCATGCCATGATGCAATAACGGAATCATCATGCTCAGCAAGGTTGATTCCTGCCCACCGTGCATACTGCCGGAGGATGTGAATACAGCTGCAGGCTTGCCGCTCAGAGTTCCCTTGAACCAGTGCTCGGTGCTTTGATCAAGAAAATACTTGAGCGATGCCGACATGTTTCCAAAGTGGGTAGGGCCACCCAGAATCAACCCATGACAGTCTGTCAAATCGCTACTTTGTACATAGGGAGCACCTTTATCAGGTACTGCGGGTAGTCGTTCTGAACTTCGATTCCCAACCTTGGGTACGCTTCTGATTATCGCGCTGCTTGAGTCAACAGACTCAACTCCACGGCCTATGAGCTGTGCCATGCGATAAGCATTGCCGCCGTTGGTGTCATAAACGATAAGGATCTTGCACGGGAGTTGATCTGGCATGTTCTTGTAGAGTGACTGGCTTTCTGTTGGTAAGGGCGCACAACTGTGCACTGGTACTCGATTGATGGGTTATCAGTTCATGTAGTGTGTCACATTCAGGCTTAGGTTCGTGACGTGGGTGCTAACTTGGCTGTTGATTATTCACGGGGAGGTAACATGCGCCGTTACCTAACCATAATAAAAACAATAGTGAAAAGCGTGTGCTTACAGAGAATGCAAAACGATTTGCCGATCCGGTCACGGGTAAGTTGGAACTCGAAGCTGTACTTGATGGATTGTTGCTTGACGGACTGATTAATGAATCCAATAGTGCTTTGCTACGCTCTATCTCAAAACCTGATGCTGGACGTCAGGTTGCCTCACCACTAGAGCGAATTGCTGCTGGTGAGTGGACCAGCCAGCACGACCCAAAACAGAAAATCGATCTGGACTTTCTCACGCGTTGGCTTGCGCGCAAGGTGGATTTGCCTTGGAAGCGGATAGATCCTTTGCAGATAGATGTGCCGGCAGTTACCTCACTGACCTCACATGCGTATGCATCTAGGTTCAATATCATTTGCGTTGAAGTGCATGCAGAACATGTGGTTTTTGGCACCTCTGAACCATTTTTTACCGAATGGCAAGAAGAACTGCAGCGTGCCATAGGTAAAGAAATCCGTCTGGTAATCTGTAATCCGCGCGATATAAAGCGCTACTTGCAGGAGCTGTATTCTGTATCGAAGTCGGTACTGGGTGCCAAGAAAGATCAAAACTTACAGCAATCGAGTGCTGTGCAGAATTTGGAACAGCTCATGGAGCTGGGCCGCCACGGTAAGCTGGAAGCTAACGACAGTCATGTGGTTAGTCTGGTGGATTGGCTACTTCAATATGCCTATGAGCAACGTGCTAGTGACATTCATCTTGAGCCGAGACGTGAAACTGGAGCGGTACGCTTTCGTATCGATGGTGTCATGCAACAAGTTTATGACATGCCATCAGGGGTCATGGCTGCAGTCACTAGCCGACTGAAAATACTCGGCAGGCTCGATGTTGCAGAGAAGCGCCGCCCTCAGGATGGAAGACTGAAAACCCGAAACAACGACGGCAAAGAAGTCGAGTTAAGAATCTCTACCATGCCCACCGCATTTGGTGAAAAGATGGTCATGCGAATCTTTGACCCGGAGGTTCTTCTGCGCGACCAGAGTCAGTTGGGGTTTGATCCTCGTGAGGCGGGTATATGGAATTCGATGATCCAGCAGCCCAATGGCATTGTTCTGGTTACAGGCCCTACAGGTTCAGGTAAAACAACCACCTTGTATAGCTCCCTGCAGCGGTTGGCCACACCTGAAGTTAATGTGTGCACCATAGAAGATCCTATTGAATTAGTGGTGCCTGCATTTAACCAGATGCAGGTGCAGCACAATATCGAACTGGATTTCGCAGCAGGTGTTAGAACCTTGCTACGACAAGATCCCGATATCATTATGGTGGGTGAAATTAGAGATCTGGAAACAGCGCAGATGGCAGTGCAGGCTGCATTGACCGGGCACCTGGTGCTATCTACTTTGCACACCAACGATGCTGCATCCGCGGTCACTCGGCTATTAGAGCTGGGCGTACCTTACTACCTCATTCGTTCCACGCTTATTGGTGTGGTGGCCCAACGACTCGTAAGAACGTTTTGTCCTCACTGTGTGGCAAAAGCCGATGCCGATGAAGCTCGTTGGAAAGAGCTTATGGCTCCGTGGAAATCGCAGCCGCCAGAGCATATTAGCCACGCTGTAGGCTGTCTTGAATGCAGAGAGTCTGGGTATTTGGGGCGTGCTGGTATTTATGAATTACTAGAGATGACGCCCAGCGTTAAGGAGAAAATAACCTCAACAACGCAACTAGAAGAACTACGCAAACAAGCTTACAAGGATGGGATGCGCCCTATGCGCCTTAGCGGCTTGAATAAGGTGGCTCAAGGCAAGACCAGTTACGAGGAAATTCTAAAGGTGACGCCTGCACCTTTGATGGAATGAGTGTTGGGCCTTTGCCGGAATGTGAAGCCAGGAGGAGGCCATTAATTCACCAGTTTTTCTGACTGTCCGCAACGGTATTTCCAACGTCTAGTGCGGAGTAACAGTCAGCTTAAGATGCTGTGGTAAAAATTATTAGACGGGCTCTGCACAATGATTTTCCGTTATCCTGCAACAGCCTTTATATCCATGAGCGTGTTTCGTGTCACACAAATCTGTAGTGGTCAGTCTTGCAACCCATCAACATCTTTCGTTCATGCGCGATATTTACGCGCATCATGTGCTGGAAGGAACAGGTAGTTTTGAAGAGCAGCCACCTTCATTAAATGATATCGAGGCGCGCTGGCAAGTACGAGAATCGAGGCATCAACCCACACTGGTAGCAACTTGCGACGGTCAGCTTGCAGGGTTTGCTTATGCCGCATCTCACAAAGAGCGCTCAGCGTATCGTTTCACCGTGGAGGATTCAATCTATATTGCTCCTGAATTCACTGGACAAGGGGTAGGGCGTGCATTACTCAACGAATTGATTAATGAATGCACTGAGCGCCAATTTAGACAGATGATTGCTGCCATTGGTGGCAGTAACAATCACGCATCCATTGCTCTGCACGAGCAATGCGGGTTTAGGAGCGTGGGAGTCGCCACAAACGTGGGCTTCAAATTCAACTCTTGGCTAGACATTGTGTACATGCAGCGTGCGCTGATATAAGCTACTGCCTAGTGTTGTTGGCCGCTTCTTTAAAGGGATGAAATTAAATGCGCAATCTGTTGATTACGAAGCCTGATTTGACTAAAGTCAAAAGTGCCCCGTATTTTGTCGCCATGCTCAGTACTCTTGCTTTATCCGCATGTGATGGTAGTAGCGGAGGTGGTGTGTCTGCAGATCAACTGCAAGATACAGGCAACATTGATGCGCCAGATGATCTGAACGGTGCTGGTGATGATCTAACGGACGAGGTAGCTGGCGGTATTGATGGTAACGACGGCGTTAATGTTCCCGGCACTCCCGATGATGGGCAAGGCGGCGCAGAGGCAGTGCCAAGCGTTCCAGCATTAGGGTTATTCATTGATTCGGTAGATCGCTGCAGTCCAATTTTTGAGCCTCTTGAATTGGTCATCTCTCAGCAATTAGCGCAGGATGAGGACATCGAGGGCCAGCGTCCTAATGTTAGCAATTTGCTGACTATTGATACCGTTGCTGGTAGCGCACTCAATTTGGTATCACGTACCGATGAGGGTATTAATTTCGAGATCAGTAGACAGGATATTGCCACAGTAACTGCGTCCATAGACGACAGCACAGTCACACTGTTTCTCGCTGGCTATGAGCGCGAGAACCCTGACAGCTTCATCATGCGCAAACCGGCTAATGGCGGATGCATGTATGCCTTTAAGTCTGAAGACTTTTGCACCACAGGTTTTTCAACAACGGGGCTTTTCTCTAGCAGCCGCAATGGCGCTTCTATTTCAGCTCTGGGCTGCGAGTTGACTAACCCGAATGATTTGCCTGTAATTGAGTTGCCAGCAGATTAAGAGCGCCTATTCAGGTAAGCACGAACGGCATTGCTGATAGAGCGCTCCATTGTTGGAGCGCTCTGTTTAGTCGAGTTCATTTTCAAACATAATGAGGCATTACGTTCAAACTGGCGTAAGCCGAACACTACGCTTGGCGTGTCTTAACGCGAAGTGGTGTGAATGTATTATTGAGAGGCCAGCTTACTCATAATCTGGTCATAGCCAATAACGCTGGATTCACTATCTGCACGAGCTCTGTATTCCACTTCGTTGTTTGCTAGCAGTTTGTCGCTGATAACGAAACGATGCGGTATGCCAATGAGCTCCATATCAGCAAACATGGCTCCCGGACGCAGAGGTCTGTCGTCGAACAATACATCAACACCGGCCTCCGTTAGCTCTTGATAGAGTTTCTCAGCAGCTGCCTTTACGGCGTCTGATTTCACCATGTTGACTGGGCAAATTACCACTTCAAAAGGTGCTATCGACGCGGGCCAAATAATGCCCTTGTCGTCATTGTTTTGTTCAATTGCTGCTGCAGCCACGCGCGTAACGCCAATGCCATAGCATCCCATCATTAACATAGCTGGTTTGCCGTTCTCATCCAGTACGGTGGCGTTCATGGCTTGGCTGTATTTATCACCAAGCTGGAATATGTGTCCAACCTCTATGCCACGCACAATTTTCAGCGTGCCTTCGCCGGCGGGGTTGAGGTCACCCTCAACCACATTACGAAGATCTCTGATAATTGGCTCGGCTAAGTCGCGTTCCCAGTTAACGCCCGTGAGGTGCTTTCCATTACTGTTAGCACCGCAAATGAAATCGCTCATGCAAGCAGCATCTGCATCAGCGATAACAGGAATGCTCAAATCCACTGGACCAATAGAACCTGCATCGCAATTGGCTGCAGCTTTGATAAGTTCGGCGTCTGCCATGGTGAGTGGCTCTGCCACTTCTGGCAGGTGTTCAGCTTTGATTTCATTGAGTTGGTGATCGCCTCGAAGCACCAAAGCCACGACAGGGTCTTCAACACCTTTGACGAGAAGTGTTTTCAGGCACTGTTCAGCATTGACTTGCAAGTGCTTAGCTAGCTCATCGATGGTGTGCACGCCGGGAGTCTCGACACGTTGCATCTCCTGCGTGGCTTGCGCACGTATTGTGTTGCAAACTGCAGCTGCCTTTTCGATGTTGGCTGCGTAGTCGCCGTGTGTTGCGTAGACCACTGCATCTTCACCGCTGTCTGCCAACACGTGAAATTCGCGCGACTGCGCACCACCAATACTTCCGCTATCAGCCTCCACTGCACGATAGTTTAGCCCCATGCGATCAAAAACGGCGCAGTAGGCGTTGTGCATAGCATCGAAGCTTTCCTGTAGGGAGGCCTCGTCGATGTTAAATGAATAGGCATCTTTCATAATGAATTCACGCGATCTCATAACACCGAAGCGTGGTCGGGTTTCATCACGAAATTTGGTTTGAATTTGATAGAAATTTAGTGGTAGTTGCTTGTAGCTCTTGATATCTCTGCGGGCGATGTCTGTGATGACTTCCTCATGTGTGGGACCGAGGCAGAATTCGCGATTATGCCGGTCTGTGAGGCGGAGTAATTCGGGACCAAACTTGCCCCAGCGACCAGATTCTTCCCATAAATCGGAAGGTTGTACTGAGGGCATGAGCACTTCCAGAGCCCCCGCCTTGTTCATCTCTTCACGAACAATCGCCTCAATTTTGCGCAACACTCTAATGCCAATAGGCATCCATGAGTAAAGGCCTGAACCTAGACGTCGGATATAGCCTCCACGCAGCATCAGCTGATGGCTAGCGATTTCTGCATCGCTTGGCGTCTCTCGAGTGGTACTTAAATGAAACTGACTAGCGCGCATGCCTGATATCCTGTTGCATAGCATGCGAGTATAGCGATCAGGCTCGGTGGAGTGTCGCAGTAAGCTAGGCATTGAGGCCACATGTGCAATTTTTTCATCATTTACACTCTGCCGCGCAAGTGCCTGCGGTGTAGCTTTCAGGTTTAGCAACGTGCTCTTATCTACAAAGGAATCAAGCTAGAATGTCCGATCGTCGATTACAGGTCTTTCATACCGTGGCCGGGGTGCTGAGCTTCACCCGAGCTGCAGAAGCCTTGCATATGACCCAGCCTGCAGTAACGCATCAGATTCGTCAGCTGGAAGAGGAGCTTAATGCCAGATTGTTTGACCGTAGCAACAACAGCATTAGCTTGACCGATGCTGGTGCGCAGGTGTTGGTCTATGCTGATCGCATCATAAGCCTCTATGGCGAGATGAGCGAATCAGTAAAAGAGCTCACGGGTGACAAAGCTGGCCTGATTACTCTGGGAGCGAGCACCACCATTGCTGAATATATGCTCCCTGGATTGCTGGGAGATTTTCGACGCCATTTCCCTGAAGTGCAAATCACACTGCGCGTAGCCAACACCGATGCCATTGTTGCGCTGGTTGCTGACAATACGATCGATTTGGGGGTGGTTGAGGGTGAAGTAGATAATCAGTTACTCAGAGTTGAGCGCTGCCAAGAAGATGAACTGCAAGTGATTATGCCCCCGGGTCATCCTTTGTCGAGCTCGAAGTCTATTGAGCCGATGGCGTTAAGTTCTTACCCGTTCATTCACCGCGAAGACGGTTCAGGTACTCGCAGCGTGGTTGAGCGTTATCTGTCTGCGCATGGTGTCGATGAACATACCTTGAACAGACCCTTTGAGTTGGGGAGTACTGAGGCCATTAAGGGGGCCGTACAGGCTGGAATGGGAATTACTATTGTATCCAGAGCGACCTTTAGCAGAGAGCTGGCCTTGGGATTGCTTGAAGCGCGCCCTTTGAGTCCTAGGTTAGAACGTACGCTGTACTTTGTGCGCCAGCGACAGAAATTCAGAACACATCTGATGGACGAGTTATTTCAATTTGCCAAGCAGCATTTGGACAAATCTGACGTCTAGTAATTAGCGCGCAGCTGATTCTTTTCTGCTAGGCAAGCTCCTCATTACTGGGCTCGCTTGTGTAAAACAAGATGGCATTTACGCTTTTGTAACCCAACAGTTGTGTGAAAATCGGCTATCTCATGCGGTTCTCGAGAACACTCAGTATATTGATGGCGTTTGGCCGCAAACGTTGACGCTCAAGGCGTACAATGATCGATTAAAAGTTATTTGGTATGTGGAGCAGTCTTGGCGATGTATGACATTCTCCGTGGCTGGTACAGTCGGAATTTTTCCGACCCCCAGGCGGTCGCATTAGTAATATTGTTGCTGATCATTTTCGGCTTGGTGTACCTCGTAGGCGACATCATGGCGCCCGTACTGGTGGCCATCGTCCTCGCCTACCTGCTCGAAAGCGTGGTGAGCACCATGGAGGGTTGGCGTTTGCCGCGAACTATCGCGTCACTCTTTGTACTGGCGATGATCGTGTCTTTGTCCGTTATCGTGCTCTTCGGTCTGATTCCAGTGCTGTCTCAGCAGACCACCAGTATCGTGCGTGAAACGCCCGGAATGATTCAAAATATTCAGGAGCAAATGCTACGTTTGCCGCAGCTATACCCTGATATGTTCACTGTGGAGCAAGTTAACGACCTCATTGAAAGCCTGCGCAGTGAACTAACCTCGTTCACCCAGAGTGTACTGTCGTTCTCGTTAGCGCGTTTGGGCAACTTGGTCATGATTGCGGTCTATGTGGTGTTGGTGCCTATCATGGTTTTCTTTGCGCTCAAAGATAAACACACATTGCTGGCGTTTGCCCGCAAATTTATGCCTAAGCGCAGTGAGCTGACGTTTCAGGTCTGGCACGAAGTGGATAAAAAAATCGGCAATTACATCCGCGGCAAATTTTTCGAAATTCTTATTGTGTGGGCAGTGACCTTCGCCCTGTTTTTATCAATGGGGCTCAACTACTCTTTATTGCTTAGCTTCCTTGTGGGCCTATCGGTCATCATTCCCTACGTCGGAGCCATTGCGGTCACAGTTCCCATCGCCTTGATTGGTTTTTTTCAGTGGGGATTTACTGCCAAACTCGGTTATTTGCTGCTGGCCTATCAGGTTATCCAGATTCTGGATGGCAACGTACTGGTTCCATTGTTGTTCTCTGAGGTGGTCAATCTTCACCCTTTGGCAATTATTGCTGCCGTGATCTTTTTTGGCGGTTTGTTTGGCCTCTGGGGGGTGTTTTTTGCCATTCCTTTGGCGACATTAGTGCAGGCAGTGTTGAACTCGTGGCCAGAAGAACTTGAATACAAGCCACAGAATTAGGGCTAATACGAGCTTCGGGTGGCGTACCTGACCACGTTATTAGGCACTAGTGCGACCAGTTGCAGCACTTGGCCACCCTCTTGAGCAGCTCTAGCTACAATTGCTTTACGACAGCAAGCACCTCTTCTACATGGCCAGGCACTTTGACCTTTCGCCATTGGGCACGCAGCACACCGTTTTCATCCATAACAAATGTGCTGCGTTCAATGCCTTCGAACTCTTTGCCGTACATTTTTTTGAGTTTGATGACATCAAAAGCTTGGCAAATTTCTCCCGATTCATCTGACAAAAGCTCGAATGGCATCTCTTGCTTTGCCTTGAATTTTTCATGGCTTTTGATGGAATCTTGTGAGATCCCGAGAATGATCGCGTTCGACTGCGTGAATTCTTCAATAGTGTCTCGAAAATTCTGACTTTCAGTGGTGCAGCCTGGCGTTGCGTCACGTGGATAGAAAAACAGCACCACCTTGCTACCCTTCAAGCTAGACAGTGAGATGTTCTGATCGGACGTAGCAGGTAGGTCAAAATCAGGGGCAGGTTTGTTCAGTTCTGGTGCGCGCACAATACTTATCCTGTTGATCGGTGTTTAATTGATTGTTATACGCTCGAAAGTCTAGCGGATCTGCATTTGTCGGTTGAGAAAGACGTGTCTCCTCAGTACCATTAACACTCGGATCATTAGGAGCAGTAAATGTTCAAAGGCAGCATGGTGGCACTAGTCACCCCTATGCTCGACGACGGTGCCGTGGACGATGCGCGATTGGCCGATCTTATCGAATTTCACGTTGAAGCCGGCACCGACGCTATCGTCGCGGTTGGCACCACGGGGGAGTCGGCAACTCTCACGGTTCCTGAGCATGCCAGTGTTATAAAACGTGTGGTTGAGCTGGTCGCTAAGCGTGTGCCAGTTATTGCGGGCACAGGAGCAAATGCCACTGCTGAGGCCATTGAGCTGACTCGCCGTGCCATGGAGGTTGGGGTTGACGCCTGTTTGTTGGTAACACCGTATTACAACAAACCGACTCAAGAAGGACTCTATCAGCACTTTAAAGCTGTAGCTGAGGCTGTGCCTGTGCCGCAAATTTTGTACAACGTGCCTGGCAGAACAGCGTTAGATATGCAGCCAGAAACCACTGCTCGTCTCTCTAAGGTATCTAATATTATTGGCATCAAGGAGGCTCTAGGCACTGTGGAGCGCATTGTTGAGTTAATCGAACAATGTGACGACGGATTCATGATTGTGACCGGTGATGACGCGACAGCCATGGAAAGTATGTTGGCAGGGGCGCATGGTGATATTTCTGTGTCGGCTAATGTTGTGCCTGCGCAAATGCATCAAATGTGCAAAGCTGCCATGGCAGGTGATCGAGCGGCTGCATCAGCTATTGAAGAAAAAATTAGCGAGTTGCACGAAGTGTTGTTTCATGAGTCCAATCCTATACCAGTTAAATGGGCGCTGCACGCCATGGGTATGATCGGCTTGGGAATCAGGCTGCCATTGACGGTGCTCGATGAGCGTTATCAGCAATCAGTAAAAGCTGCTTTGGTAAAAGCCGGGGTAATACAATGAGTCACATTAGAATGTCAAACTTGCCGTTCAACACCGCCGATTTCAAATCAATAACACGTTCGATAACCTTGTCGTTACTTGCGCCCCTTTTGCTGTCAGGGTGCAGCCTGTTAGCCTCGCCCAACAATCCCGACGTCATCTACTCTACAAGTTCAAAGGAGACACTAGCGCTGCAAGTGCCCCCTGATCTAACTGACATCAGTGAAGAGGAGCAGTTTGTACTTCCCGGCACTGGCAATGCGGCGGTCACGCGTAACACGCTACTGCCACAATTTAACGCCATACGATTTGTGCGTGAAGGTGGGCAAAGTTGGCTCGAGTTTCAGGCGACGCCTGAAACTATCTGGCCTCAGCTACTCGCCTTTTTACGCTCAGAAAAACATTCGATCAGCCAAACTGAACCGGGAACGGGTGTTATCCAGACTCAATGGCAGACACAGAATGAGAGTTCATCAATTTTTCGGAATCTGGTGGCGGGTGATGATTCGTTCTCCCGCGTTAGTTTTCGACTTGAACGTGCGGTTGGTGGAGCGCGATTATTCTCGCGCTCTCAGGTAGCTGCCAGTGACGCGAGTCAATTGCCGGATGATGCGTCTTGGCCTGCCAGCTCCCACGATCCTGAGAGCACTACCGCGCTGCTAAGTCGTTTTATGCTGTTTCTGGGTGTTGAGCGGCAGAAGGTGCAAGGCATCTTGAGTGATGAGCAAGCGCGTGCGGTACTCGATGATGCCGTGCTACAAACTACTGCCGCTGGCAGTGAGATTTTGATCAACAAAGGATTTAACAGCGCGTTTAGTCAGTTGCTTGAAGTAATGAATATCTTGAATTATCCTGTGACGAGCAGCGATGCAAGAGCCGGTAGAATCGAATTTTTACAGGCAGAAACGCCTTTGGTCATTAAGCTGTCACCAGCACATGTGAGCGCTGTGCGCGCATCAATAACTAACCTCAATGGCGTTAAGTTGGACGCTGAGCAGGAGCAAGATTTGCTTCAGACTGTGACTGAGCTATTAGTTTAAATGTTCAGGGTTTAAATATTTAGGGTTTAAATTTTGAGGGTTTAATGTTGCCGGGTTTAATGTCGCTGGGTTTAATGTCGCTGGGTCAGAGCACCACCTGTCCGCTGGCGAGTTGTCATCCAATCACTTGTTATGCTGAGAGTCGAACGTGATTCGCGTAGCAGCTTTGGGTAGTGGCAGTTCGGGTAATTCGTTGGTTGTGCAATCAGGAAAGACCACGCTGCTGATCGATTGTGGTTTTACCATGAAAGAGACTATTGCCCGTATGAGTGGTCTGGGTATCACTCCAGGAGACATTGACGCTGTTCTGATTAGCCATGAGCATGGTGATCACACAAAGGGCGCTGGCCCTTTATCACGCAAGTTTGCATTACCTGTGTGGTGTACTCATGGAACATATCAGGGGGCTCGCGACAACCGTTTTGCGTCAGTGCGGCTGTTTCATGCCCATGAACCTTTTGTTATAGGTGATCTCGAAATCGATCCGTTTCCAACGCCTCACGATGCTGCTGAGTCCTGTCAGTTCGTGTTCAAAGCGCATGGGGCAAAATTTGCGAATCTGACCGATCTTGGTGCGTGCACACAACACGTAAGAGGCAAGTTGCAAGGCGTTAATGGTTTGGTCATCGAATGTAATTATGACAACGACATGTTAACAAACGGTCCTTATCCGCCCAGTTTGCAGGCGAGAATCCGATCGAGTTACGGGCACTTGGGGAACGATCAGGCGGCACAGCTACTAGAACAGTTAGACCATCCTGATTTACAAGCCATATTGCTTGGGCACTTGTCAGAACAAAATAATTCAGACGCCATCGCTCTAAAAACAGTAACGGAATCTTTGCGATGCAACCCGGAGAGAGTTACCGTGCTAGCGCAGCATTGCGCCAGCCAATGGTTCTCTATTGTGGCAAATCAGGTGATCACTGAGCCAGAGCTAGAAACCGCCTAATAAACCCAGTACGATCAACAGAAGCCTATCATTGCGGCAGGGTGTTAGAGGGCTTGCTTGGCGTTGCGATAAGCTAAGTTCTTAGTACCGAACTAGCCCACCTCGCGTACAGTGCTCAATGCATCAACCAGTGTCGATATTTGTAAACGTACGCCGGGCTCATCCAATTTGCAATGCGCTAACAGCTCCTCACGAGAGCCGTGTTCGACAAATTCATCTGGCAGACCAATGATGCGTATTGGAGTGCTGCTTCTAGATGCCAGCAAATACTCTGCAACACCAGCTCCCGCGCCGCCTGGAATAGCATTCTCTTCAAGAGTGATGATGAGCTCGTGGGTGCTGGCTATCTGATCAATTAGCTCTGTGTCTAGTGGTTTTACAAAGCGCATATTAATCACAGTGTATCCAGACTCTTTGCCAATTTTCTCTGCAGTTTCTAGCATGATGCCAAACGCCAGTAGCGCAACACGGCTACCATCGATGCGTTTTTGGGCCTTGCCGATAGGTAACGCGCGCATGGTGTCTTCGACATCTACACCGGGTCCGTTACCACGCGGGTAGCGCACGGAACTTGGGCCGTCGATTTGTATACCGGTGTAGAGCATTTGCCGGCATTCGTTCTCATCAGCAGGCGCCATGATTACCATATTTGGCAAGCAACGCATGAAGGAGAAGTCGAAGCTACCAGCGTGTGTTGGTCCGTCAGGTCCAACCACTCCAGCTCGGTCAATGGCAAACAAAACTGGAAGATTTTGTAGCGCTACGTCGTGTACCAACTGATCGTAAGCCCGTTGAAAGAACGTGGAATATATAGCGACCACGGGCCGCAGTCCACCACAGGCAAGCCCTGCAGCTAGAGTGACGCTGTGCTGTTCGGCTATACCAACATCGAAGTAGCGATCGGCAAAGCGTGATTCGAACTCCACCATGCCCGAGCCTTCTCGCATAGCGGGTGTGATACCTACTACGCGTTCGTCCTTTGCAGCCATATCACATAGCCAGCTACCGAATACTTGAGTGTATGTGGGCTTATTGGACTTGGAGCTTTTGTGTGCTTTGCCAGTGGCTGGATCGAATGGGGATACAGCGTGTAATGCCAGTGGATCTTCTTCGGCAAATTTATAGCCATGGCCTTTTTTGGTCACTGCGTGCAGAAATACCGGACCCTTTATTTGTTTGATGTTTGTTAGCACTGCCACCAGAGTCTCTACATCGTGCCCGTCAACAGGGCCGTAGTAGTTAAACCCGAGCTCTTCAAATAGGGAGCTTGGTACAACGAAGCCCTTAACATGCTCTTCGGTCCGTCTGGCCAGCTCCAACATGGTAGGAACTTTGCTCAGGACGCGTTTGCTACTTTCCCTTGCTCCAGAATAGAACTTGCCAGTAAGCATTCTGGCAAGGTACTTATTCATCGCACCTACGTTGGGCGAGATGGACATGTCGTTGTCGTTGAGAATGACTAGCATGTCTGCTTTCACGCCACCGGCATGGTTCAATGCCTCGTACGCTAAACCAGCGGTTAGCGCACCATCGCCAATCACAGCAATAGCTTTGTCAGCTTTGTCGAAATCGCCTCCAGAGAGTTGTCTGGCAGCCAATGCCATGCCCAAAGCTGCGCTGATAGAGGTACTTGAATGGCCTACGCCAAAAGCGTCGTACTCGCTTTCATCGCGGTTTGGAAAACCAGCCAAACCGCCTGATTTTCGCATGCTGTCCATACGATTGCGGCGGCCAGTAAGAATTTTGTGGCCGTAGGTCTGGTGGCCTACATCCCAAACCAATTTGTCGCTTGGGGTGTTGTAAACATAATGAATCGCAACGGTAAGCTCTATAGTGCCTAAGCTGGCTCCAAGATGTCCGCCAGTGCGAGATACCGAATCAATGACAGCGCTACGCAGCTCCTTGCATAGCGCTGGTAGCTGGGATACATCGAGTGTCCGAAGATCGGCAGGCTCGTTGATCTTATCCAACAGTGGAAATGTGGGAGCAGTAGTCATGAGTTCACGCAAAGTAATTCGACGTCAATTATCACAGGTGTGTTTGTGTATTGACAAGCAAATTGTTGCTTTCGCCAGTTAGCAGAGAGGGTGATCGATGTATTTCGAACCATTTGGATTAAATATGCAAGCTTTACTAGTAACAATAGGCTAGTCAGCTAGTAAGTACGTTCTAAGATGTAAGCTGATAATAGACGAAGCTCATCAAATTTTGGGCCAAGGCCTACTAGCGAATCTAGAGCCTTTTCGTGCATATCGCTTGCATGTTCACGTGCACCATCGAGACCTAAAAGAGCCGGATAGGTGGGCTTGTTGAGTGCGATGTCTGCTCCTTGGGTTTTGCCCAAAGTTTCGGTATCGCTAACCACATCGAGAATGTCATCCACAATCTGGAAACTCAGCCCTACAGCATCCGCATAATCCACCAAGCTTTTCAGCACCTTGTCACCCTGGCTTACAGCCATGACGGCAGGTAGTAGAACACTTGCTCTTATCAATGCGCCAGTTTTGTGTCGGTGCATGTTTTCTAGCTGTTCTAGCGTTAGCGTTCGGCCAACGGCTTCCAAATCAATAGCCTGACCTGCCGCCATGCCTTCAGCGCCACTGGCTCGACCCAGCTCCTGAATCATCAGGATTTTATTGGTATCTGTGAGTTGCGGATCGGGATTGAGAGCTAACACTGTAAATGCAAGGGCTTGTAGCGCATCTCCAGCGAGGATAGCGATCGCCTCATCGAATGCCTTGTGGCAGGTGGGCTTGCCGCGACGTAGGTCATCGTTATCCATAGCTGGCAAGTCATCGTGCACCAAAGAATAGGCGTGCATCATCTCCAGCGCACAAGCCGCCGTATCAACGCGTTGCAGAGGAATGCCCAGGGCTTTGCCAGTAGCGTAGGCTAGTACTGGTCGTACCCGTTTTCCACCGTTGGTAACGGCATAGTTCATGGCTACAGGCAGTTGTGTGCTTGTGTTATCAAAGTTAGGCAAACGCTCTAGTAGTGCGTCATCTACACGACGTTGGTACTCATGCAAAATGGGCTCAAATGTATGAGCTGCCCGGGTTTGCATCACTCCGTTTTCGAAGGAGTCGCTCATGTGCTGATGCCGGCATCTGAGGCACTGTCGGCAGCATCAAAGGGTTCCAGAGTGTCGTCGTTCAGCAATTTGCTGACTTTTTGTTCAGCGGAGCTCAGGCTCTCTTGGCAATGGCGTGACAGGCTGACACCACGTTCAAATTGTTCCAATGAGGCTTCCAGCGACTGTTCTCCCGATTCCAGGGTTTGTACAATGCCTTCCAGCTCGGTAAGCGCATCTTCGAAGCTGGTAGATTTAGAAATCTTGCGGGTTTTCTGTGACACCTTCGCTGATCAATCCTTTTTGCGTTGTTGGTTTTTTTGGAATACTGATTTCACTGGAGAAAGTAGTTTACTGAAGAATGCGGTTTTGATGTTCGATCGAGCTCCACTGACACATTAGTTGATCAGCTCAAGTGCCTCATGTAACCGATTAATGCCATTTACTTCCAGTCCTTTAATTGGCGATTTGGGTGCGTTGGCCGTAGGCACAATGGCTCTCTTAAAGCCGTGCTTGACCGCCTCCTGAAGCCGCTCTTCGCCATTGGCAACCGGGCGCACCTCGCCTGCCAAGCCTATCTCGCCGAATACCACCAAATCGCTGGGCAGCGGCCGAGTACGAAAAGAGGACAGCGCAGCAAGCAGAACAGGCAAATCGGCGGCTGTCTCAGAGATACGGACACCGCCGACGACATTAACGTAGACATCCTGATCGAACATGGCAATGCCAGCGTGGCGATGCATGACGGCTAAGAGCATTGATAATCGGTTTTGTTCGAGCCCTAGGCAGACGCGTCGCGCGCTGTTCGAATGACTGGTGTCAACCAGCGCTTGCGCCTCCACTAGCATCGGGCGAGTACCTTCACGCGTTACCATAATGACACTGCCACTGACAGGCTCTGGGTGCCGCGAAAGAAAGATGGCAGAGGGATTTTTCACCACTTTTAATCCTGCTTCATCCATGGCGAAGACGCCCAGTTCGTTGACCGCGCCAAAACGATTTTTTACCGCTCGTATCACGCGATATCGACTACCTTGGTCACCTTCAAAGTACAACACGGTATCGACCATGTGCTCGAGTACACGGGGGCCGGCAAGCGCGCCTTCTTTAGTGACATGGCCCACTAGAAAGATGGAAGTGCCAGTTTGTTTTGCAAAGCGCACCAACCGTGCGGCGCTCTCACGCACCTGTGCAACGGCTCCTGGAGCTGAGCTGAGTAGTTCGGTGTACATGGTCTGGATGGAATCTATGACCATCATTTGTGGCTTTTCAGTGGCCGCGTGGTTGAGGATGGCTTCCACTTGCGTTTCTGCCAACAGACGCAAATTATCTTCTGGCAGGTTCAGTCTTCTTGCACGTAGAGTGACCTGCTGTAAAGATTCCTCGCCCGTGATGTATAGCACTCGATGCGTTTGACTTAAGAAGGCAAGGCTTTGAATGAGCAACGTTGATTTGCCAATACCTGGATCACCACCTAATAGTGTCACCGAACCTTCAACCAATCCTCCGCCTAGCACTCGATCCAGCTCGGTTAGTCCAGTCTTGGTTCGAGCCTGTTCCACGAGGGTGACATCGGATGCGTTAGTAATACCGCTTCCACCAGCGTAACCACCGTACCGTGCATTGGTTGCTGCAGCCGTGGCGCTCTGGGCAACGCTTGTGGCTGGCGCTATCGCCTCTTCAAGGCAATTCCATTCGCTGCAGTCGGCGCACTGCCCACTCCATTTTGAGCTTATTGCACCGCATAACGTGCATTGGTAGCGCTGTTTGACTTTGGACATGACACAACCGGGCAGTTCCTAGCGAGGCGCGAAGGTAGCATTGTTCTATCACTGTGGGCAAGACGTTCGATCAGAAACCCTGTCAGGCTATCCAGTTGTTACTTGTTTGTTCATTCATCATTTGCCGAGGTGTGGAGTCGGGAAAGGGGTTGAACTGGTGGTTGGCGTAGACATAACTTTATCGCGATGAAGAGCTCGCGATGGGCGTTTCATCTTCTTGACGATCGTAGGTGGTTGGTCCGATGCGCACCTGCTGCACCATATTGTCTTCTACGGCCAAAACAGTAATAGAGTGACCATTAAAGCTAAAAACAGCCCCTTTGGGAGGGAAACTTTCAAAATGCTCAACAACAATGCCGTTGAGGGTTTTTGGACCTTCCGATGGCAATGACCAGTTTAAAGAGCGGTTCAGATTGCGTACCTGTGTGGTGCCGTCAACGATATAGCTGCCGTCAGGTTGCTCCCTGATCTCAGCAGGCGCAGCATGCGGATCATTGTTGAACTCCCCGACAATCTCTTCAAGGATATCTTCCAGAGTCAATAGGCCTTGGATATCACCATATTCATCAACTACAAGACCGATGCGGCGTTTTTCGCGCTGAAAATTAAGCAACTGCACTGTCAAGGTTGTGCCCTCCGGAATGTAATAAGGGTCACGGATAGTTGATTCGAGATACTGGCGAGTAATTTTTCCTGAGCGCAGAGCATCGATCATGTTACGCAAGTAGATAAAGCCCACTACATCGTCCACTGTCTCACGGTATACCAACAGCCTGCTATGAGGACTATTGCCTATCTCCTTGATGACAACGTCCCAAGGATCTTCAAGATCGATGCCGACAATTTCATTGCGCGGCACCATGATGTCGTTAACTGAGACGGTACCCAGATCAAGTATGTTGACGAGCATTTCCCGGTGGCGAAGCGGAATCATGCCGCCAGTTTCATTGAGTACGGTGCGCAGCTCATCACTGGACAAATGCTCATCATCTATGGGGATGGCATCTGCTTTGAGTAATTTCAATAAAATTGAGCTGATCCAGTTGGTTGCCGCCACCAAGGGGTAGGTGATAACCATTAGTGGGACATAAACCGCAGAGGCAAAGAACGCAAATTGTTCGGTTTTTCGCGTAGCGAAGGTTTTGGGCGTAACCTCAGCAAATACAAGGATGACAAGTGTTAGCAGGCCAGTAGCTACGGCAATACCAGGCTCGCCCATAAGCCGCAGTGCTATGACGGTGGCAATGGCCGATGCAAGAATATTGACAAAATTATTGCCAAGCAGAATCAGACTTATGAGCCTGTCGCGATTTTCTAATAGGCTTAAGGTTCGCTGTGCGCCCTTGTGTCCATTATTTGCCAAATGACGTAATCGGTATCGGTTAACCGACATGAGTGCGGTTTCGGAGCCAGAAAAAAAGCCCGAGACCATTATCAGACCTACCAAGATAGCGCTTAGTAAGCTGATGGGGATGGTGTTCAAATACAACCGGCCTGTGTTGCTGTGGTGATGCTCACTATAGCAATGGCTACACCAGTTTATGCATAAATTCAAATTAGTTTGTGTGTTAGCTGCTCTGTCAGAGCCGAAAATGGTTCAGATGCTCATATTCTTGGGCGAACTGACCGATTGTTCGCTAGCCAAGCATAAATTCAATGACAACTTTTGAGCCAAAGTAGGCGAGTATCAGGACGCCGAAGCCGGCAAGTGTCCAGTGGACAGCTTTTCGTCCTCGCCAACCGAATCGCCAACGACCATACAACAGCACGCCAAAAATCCCCCAACCCACACAGGAAAGGATGGTTTTGTGTACCAAGCGTTGATCGAACATGTTATCCAGATAAATAAAACCACTGAGTAGAGCGGTGGATAGCAGCACGAATCCATAGGTAAGCAGGGTGAAAAGCAAGCGTTCGCTGGTGTCCAGAGGTGGCAAAGCGCGCATGAATCCGCCCGGTTTGTGCTTGGCGAGAAAATTCCGTTGAACAGAGGTAAGGATCGCCTGTGATGCCGCCAGCGTTAGCATGGCATAGGACACAAGGGAGAGAAAAATATGAACCTCGATAGCTCGGCTAACAATCGGGGTGCCGACTGCGGATGCATTGTGAATCAGCAGCGAGATGGCCGCTAGAGGATATACGGCAAGGCCTAGATAGTCTGCTGGCTGGCGTAGGCACAGCGCAATGTGAATAAAAACGATGGTCAGTGTAGTTGCAGAAACAGACGTGAGCAGCGGCAAATTAAGGCTATTAGGGAGCCCAGTCTGGTGTATCACCAGCCAACCATGAATGATGAGGGCCATAGTGGCGCACAGCAACGTTAAATTGCGATGGTCCAGGAAGATATTCGTCGCTGTCTGCGCTGAAGCAAGAGACTCAGTGGTGACAACGCCCACACTGGCCTCGGCACGAGCTTTGCGGTTTTTAAGCGTGTGCCACAGCAGAGCACTTGATGTGCTGTAGAAAGCAGCGGCGGTTAGAGAGAGTACGAGACTCACAATGGTTTGTCCCTGTGGATAGCTAAGGTTAAGAAGTCGCTAGTCGCATTATCCGCGAATCGAGTTAGATATGCCAGCGCGTGCGCGTGCTGTTTATCGGGCTTCATCACTAAGCCGCCGCTGTTGGGATAAGGCAACGAACTGTAAAACGAGTATTCTAGCGAGTCAAACTTAACTAACTTTTGGAGGTACGGCAGATGGATACGCGCTCTGCGGACGGCGCTTCGCAATCTGATTCGGGAAGATCAGATGAGAACTCAGAGCAATCTGCATCCCACAGAGATCCGCATTCTCGTGAGAAGCTGCTGCAGCGCATTCGCAAACTCTATGCAATGAGCCGCGAGCACGAATCCAGTCCGCATGAAGCGGAAATAGCCATGCGTCGATGTCAGTCTTTGATGAGCCGGTTTGGTATTACCGAGTCGGATCTGGAGACCAGCGAGTTCGGGGCCAGCAAAATCGATAAGGATTTTCGTTCAGTGCCCAGCTACGTGGGCGTTTTGGGGTCGGCTGTGGCGTTACTGCACGATTGCATCTGTGTGCGTAGCAATACCATTGAGTTTCGAGGTTTTAGCATAGATGCTGATGTAGCCACGCTCACCTACTCCTATCTGATCGATGTCATGGAACGCTCGCTAAAGTTGCATAAATCAGCAGGATCGATAGAGCCCGGGCGATCGGCAAGTTTTGACTATCGAGTTGGCTTTGCGCTTGCTGTGTTGCAGCGCGCCCGCCAGCTCGATGCCGACAGGCGTACCGCTGAGGAACAGCTGGCCGCTGGGGCGGGTCAGGAGCGTGTGGGTCCTGGTTCAAGTCTTGTGGTGCGCAAAAGCGAAGTGGTGCGCCAAGCATGTATGGAGGGTTTGGCTACCCGTAGGCCTCAACGCGTTCGTTACCGTGACGGAGCAGCTCACCAGGCTGGTAATAGCGACGGGTCCAATGTGTCGTTGGACAAACAGTTAAATTCAGGAGCTTCGCGCCGCACGCTCAAGGCTCATTAATTCAGCGCTGTTGGGGCCAATAGTCGAGCAATAAGACAGATTTATTCCAACTTGCGTGCACTCTTGGCGCAGTTGTGCGTTTCGCCGGACTGTACAGCAGCGATTACTCCAGTAAACTAGCCGACTCACGCGCTGATTGTGTCTGCGCGGCCAATCGATGTAGCAAAGGGCCTATCTATGTTTGATTCACTCAGCGATCGTCTGGGCAAGACCATTAAGAACCTGCGCGGTCAGGGTCGACTTAGCGAAGACAATATCAAGGAGACCTTACGTGAAGTGCGTATGGCCTTGCTGGAGGCAGATGTTGCTTTGCCCGTGGTCAAACAACTCATTGATTCTGTGCGTGAAAAAGCAATGGGTCAGGAAGTCATCGGAAGCCTGTCTCCCGGGCAAGCATTCGTTAAAGTGGTCAATGACGAATTAGTTGCCGTGATGGGTGACAACGCCGAACCGTTGAATTTGGCTACTCAGCCGCCGGCGGTTGTAATGATGGCGGGTTTACAGGGTGCAGGTAAGACCACTACGGTGGGAAAGCTCGCTCGTCTGCTCCAAGAGCGCGACAAGAAAAAAGTGATGGTCGTCAGTTGTGATGTTTACCGGCCAGCGGCAATCAAACAGCTCGAAACATTGGCAGATTCTGTAAACGCCATTTTCTTTGCAAGCTCCGTTGATCAATCTCCGGTGCAGATCGCAAAAGCTGCTCTGGCTGAAGCCCGTAAACAGTTTGTTGACGTCTTGCTGGTTGATACGGCGGGACGACTGGCGATTGATGAGCAAATGATGGACGAGATAAAGCAGCTCCACTCAGCCATCAATCCCATTGAAACCTTGTTTGTTGTTGATAGCATGACGGGTCAAGATGCAGCAAATACCGCCAAAGCGTTTGGTGATGCTTTGCCTTTAACAGGGGTGGTGCTGACTAAAACAGATGGTGATGCTCGTGGTGGTGCGGCGTTGTCAGTCAGAGTGGTTACCGGCAAGCCAATCAAGTTCATTGGAGCTGGTGAGAAAACTGATGCTCTGGAAACCTTTCATCCAGAGCGAATCGCCTCGCGCATACTAGGCATGGGTGACGTAGTTAGTTTGGTGGAAGAGGTCACCGCTAAGGTTGATCATGCCAAGGCGGAAAAATTCGCCACTAAGATGAAGAAGGGTAAAAACTTCGACTTCAACGACCTTAAAGATCAGCTAGAACAAATGGCCAACATGGGCGGTATGGCCTCCATCATGGAAAAGATGCCAGGAATGGGTGATGTGCCAGATGCGGTCAAAGCCAAAATGGGCGACGACAAGCAATTTGTTCATATGATTGCGTTGGTAAATTCAATGACTCCACAAGAGCGTCGTTTCCCCGCCATTCTCAAAGGCAGTCGCAAAAAACGCATAGCCGCTGGTGCCGGTTTGCAAGTTCAGGATTTAAACAAGCTTGTAAAGCAGCATCAAACTATGGCGCGCACCATGAAAAAGATGAGTAAGGGCGGTATGGCCAAGATGATGCGTGCGATGCAAGGCAAGATGCCACCTGGAATGGGTGGGCCTGGCGGCATGGGTGGACCAGGTGGTATGCGTTAGTCATTGGCCAGTATCGTGTCTAGTCAACTCGGAAATCCTCAACCAGATCGCTAAGGTCCACTGCCATTTTTGTCAGCTCTTCAGCTGACGATTGCAGTTCAGTAAGCCCACTTACTGTGCTCTCAGCGCCTTCGTTTACGCGTTCAGAGGTACGTGTTATTTCAATGTTGCCTGTAGCGGCTTCACCGGCGTTTTTGCTGATGCGTTGTGTTGCCATGTTCTGGTTACGCACGGCTTCAGAAATAGTGTTCTGGTAATTACTGATAGTTTCGATGATGCTGCTGATATCGCCAATAGCCTGAACTGCCGTATCGCTATCATCCTGAATAGCTTTCACTTTTCGGGCAATCTCCTCGGTGGCGCTCGCTGTGCCCTTTGCAAGGTCCTTAACTTCATTAGCTACAACAGCAAAGCCCTTGCCAGCATCCCCGGCTCTTGCTGCCTCGATGGTGGCATTGAGTGCTAGCAAATTGGTCTGTTCGGCAATGGAGTCGATAACCTTGATAACGTTACCGATGTCGCTACTTGAGGTTGTCAGTTTTCTAACCTGAGTGTTTGTGCTCTGAGCAAGAATAACCGCTTCCGATGCAACGGTCACGGCCTCGTTAACATTGCGACTGATATCAGTTACTGATGCTTCAAGATCAGAAGCCGCGTGTGCAACAGCTTCGATATTAAGTGTGACGTTATTTGCTGTGGCAGAGGCTATGCTCGCCTGCTTGAGACCATCTTGTGCAGTGTTATTTAAATTCTTGTTTGTACTGATAAGTTCAGAGGATGCGGTTGCTAGAACCATCGCACCATTTTTTACTTCTCTGATGACATCAGTAAGCTGGCCCACCATAGTGTTGGCGTCGTTTTTCAACTGCTGGTACACCCCTTGATATTCCCCTTCTACTCTGGCAGTTAAATCACCACCAGCAACAGATGCGAACACGCGCTGAATTTCGCTAACAGCTCGATCGTTCACGTCCATCAACTCGTTAATTGATTGACCCAGCTTACGAAAGAACTCGCCGCTCTCTTGTATATTCACACGTCGCCCTAGATCGCCGTGAGCTGCTGCGTCTATAATCTGTTTTACTTCAGTCTCATTCTTGATTTCTTCGGTTTTGTCAAACCATTCGATAACTGTTCCCATAGGTTTGCCACAGTTCATCAGCACTGGGTTAATTGACAAGGCGAAATGGCATTCACCAAAGGTCACAACACTTCGATGGTTTTCTGTGGGTGTTTTGTTTTGATGAGTTGATGAAATATTATGAAGCTGATCAACATGCGAACCTACAATGTTTTGAGCCTCAAAATTCGGCACTTCACTGCAAATTTGTTGCTGATTTTTTGCGAATAGTCGAGCACTTGATTTATTGATAAACACAATAGTGTTATCAGAATCTGCCACCATTACATTACTACTTGCATTATCTAAAGCTTGCTTTAGACGTTCGTTGATTGCGGCCATTGCTTGTTCAGCTTCTGTGCGCTCGCGCAAATTAGATTGCATGGAAACAATAGCGCCGTGTATCCCTGACGATTTTTCAGTGTCGTGGGCTACCTCTTGTAGATCTCCATCTGCGATTCGACGTGCAAGATCTTTTATCTGTTTAGGTTCACCACCAATTTGGCGCAAAATCGAACGGAACGTAAGAAGAAGGCTTGTGAGTAAGACACATAACATCACAGTGCCAGCAATAGAGCCGAACATGGCGAGTGAGTAAATTGTTGATAACTTCGAATCCATCGACTGGTTTTGTTTTTCAAGCTGAGTTTCGATTGATGTTTCTAGTAGTTGAATACCCGCTAATGCGGGGGAATCATCGATCATAACGATCGCATCAATCTCGTTGGTGGATGCGTTACTTTTGGCCATTTCGGTAATAACCACAGTCGCTTTAGAATATTTTTCAAAAACAGCTGATATATCATCTAGTGCCTGAGATTCATTGTCGGATAACGTGAAAGAGCGATATTTTGTAATAATCTCCTGCGCTGTATCAAATCCCAGGTGCACCTTAGCTAAGCGTGGTACATCTTTTCTTAACACAAAATTCTTGAATTGATGAATAGCACCACCGTAGCCAACAGCAGAATTCAAATTATGTAAAAGGGATCCTTTGAGTCGGGCGTGATCAGGGTTATTTGACCAGTCGTCATTCAGCTGTCCAGCGGTTCTGACATTCACAAAACCGATGACTGCTACGCAGACCACGACTAGAGCAAAACCTATTGAAAACCGGGTGCTAAGCTGACGAATGGAGACGTTATTATTAAAAATCATAGATAGGTTTCTGTTTAGGTGATCATCCTAGATCGTGTTTGATGTTGGCGTACAGAGCTGCACACATATGTCAAACACCCGGTTAAAAGATCGACCGTGAAAATTCGCCCTGAACCATTCCGATGTTATTCGAAAATATGTAACTGAGTAGCCAATCACCGGATAATCAGCTTTGATGTCCGAGGGGCAATTATCTGTTCGTGTGTACAGCGGTAAGTCTGAGTGCGTATTGCCGTATTTTTTCATTTAGTAGTAACGCCTTGGTCATCTATACTGTGACATCGAAAAACTAGCCGTTCATACTGTGCACCCAATGAAACCAGTCCATCAGCACCCCAGTGTTATTCGCGCTTTAACAACAAAAGTGTTTCGTGTTCCGTTAGCTCAAGTGCTCAGCGATGCAATGCACGGAGATCACACTCATTTTGAGCTGGTAACGTCAACTGTTGAACTGCACTCGGGTGAAACAGGCACTGGTTACACATACACAGGCGGTAAGGGAGGGCAATCGATTGCGGCGATGATTCAACACGATTTAGCTCCTTGGCTAATTGGACAACGTGCTAACGACGTCGAATCGCTTAATGAAAAAATGCAATGGTATCTACACTATGTGGGGCGTGGTGGAATCGCAAGCTTTGCTATTGCGGCCATCGATATTGCGTTATGGGATATTCGAGGCAAACAACGTGATGAGCCGCTATGGAAAATGGCAGGCGGGACGCGAGATCGTTGCCAAGCTTACCGTGGTGGAATTGATCTGAACTTGTCGCTCGATCGGTTGTTGTCAAACATACAAGGTTACCTTGATGCTGGATTCAATGCGGTTAAAATTAAAGTGGGTCAGCCTGACCTTGAACAAGATGTTGAGCGTGTAGCAGCAGTGCGACAGTTGATTGGGCCTGATATTGAATTCATGGTTGATGCAAATTATTCGATGAGTGTCGATCAGGCCATTGCCGCTGCCAAGGCCTTTGAGCCGTATCGTCTAGTCTGGTTTGAAGAACCAATCGAACCTGATGATTTAGCAGGATTCCGCCTCATTTCCCAACGCACTACGGTACCGTTGGCTATGGGTGAAAATCTGCATACGCACCATGAATTTAGGCATGCACTCGAACAGGCCAATTTGTCGTATCTGCAGCCTGATGCGTCTAACTGTTGTGGAATAACAGGTTGGTTGCATGCGGCTCGATTAGCCAATGAGCATGGAATTCCTGTGTGCAGTCATGGCATGCAAGAACTGCATGTTAGTCTGGTGTCAGCTCAGCCTAACGCTGGCATGATCGAAGTGCATTCGTTCCCTATCGATCAATACACACATCGGCCTCTGGTGCTCAAGCAACATTTAGCTATTGCACCCAACACGCCTGGGATCGGCGTGCAATTTGACTGGGATAGGCTTGCTCCGTCGCATCAAGCCACCTTCAGGCAAAAGTCATGAGGCTGAAAACTAGCTTACGTTTAAGATGCAAATAATTCTCAGCTGAAACCTTAGTGCTTATCACGCGCATTGCAGAGACTTGGAGGTTAATAAAACGTGGCACTAGTTATGTATCAGCTGAAATAACAACATCGCTGAATAGGCCTTCACTTTTTCCAGCCGTATTATCGCTATCGCAAAAGAAACCAATTGTCTCTAATGTTGGCGTGCCAGTGCCGCCAATGTCACTGTAGATATCTCTTAAATCGAGCTCATGATCGAACCATTGGCCAACGTTCTCATTTAGACCGTTGGCAACGTAATGATAAAAGTCACCGATGATCTTGTAATCACCTGGAGTATATTTCTTGTTGCTCCAAATAATTTCCATCGCACGGCGATCGTTGTTCTCGTTTGAGAACACCAAGAACAGTCGAACTGGATGGTCGTCTCCCTCTTCAGTTGCTTCATCCGCGTTGCTTTCGATAGGTTGAATAACTTTCCAACGCCAAGACAACATCGGATGTGAGCTCAGCGGTATCGAGGTGTCACGCGCTAGAATAGACGCGCTGTTATTAGTGGTGCAACGAAGCGCAGAGGCGTCTTCTTCTTCTTCAATCATTTGATAATTAGCGGCACTTACCATCATAAAGGTTCTATGTACCCAGCCCGCTGGAAGCTCTTCAGTATTCAGTTCTGCTAGTAGTTCAATGGGCTTATTGCCAACGAGTAAGGGCTCACCAGTATCAAATGGAGACGGTTGTGTTATCCAATAGGCAAACCCTGCGACAAGGGCAAGCAGGATAAGTAGCAAGATTTTTTTCATGTTGTTTTGGTAACACTCTCGGCGGCAAGGTCGGATAGTTTTTTGGATTCATAATGCTGAGTTCTGCGTGTCTAAGTTTGAAAACTATTTTGTTCGAACTGACAATGTCTTCTGAATTCCATCAGAGGAGATGCTGATTTCTTTTAATGTAGCGATACACACGTCTGCGTTTTTCTCCTGCAATTCCAGTGCGCTAAATTGCGTTAAAATACCAACGGTGTTAGCTCCCGCTCGGCTGCCTGATTCGATACCTGCAGGCGCGTCTTCGAACACAATGCAATGCTTGGTGTCCAAACCTAATTTACTTGCCCCAAGCAGGTACGGTTCAGGGTCAGGTTTTCCGCGTTTAACTTGTTCTGGTGTGACTAAGTGATTTGGCAATGGCAATTTGGCGGCTTTAATTCTTGCACTTGCTACAGGCAAGGTCCCTGATGTCACAATTGCCCAAGGAATTCTCTGGTCATTTAGGCTAGTCAATAGGTCAATGGATCCGGGCAAGGCAATGACGCCCTCAGTATCGGTGGATTCCATCATTTCTAGCCACTTTGTATCTTCAGCGATATCGTGTTGTGAGGCTGTTGGCCTAAACGCTGAAATAGATTCATGTGCTGGTTTGCCTTGAATGGCTGGCAATAATACGTCTGTTGGAATTTCGTACTTTAATGCGAAAGCGCTCCAGGCACGATGAATAACCTCACTGGAGTCGATAAGCGTTCCATCCAGATCAAAAAGCAAACCTTTAAAAGGTATATGTATCATTCTACTGCCTATTTTGCAGGTTGTGAAAACAGCAAGACTGCTGTTGGCGTTGTGACATGCTCGCGATTAGCAAAATTTCACAAGATAGTGAATTTCGTGACGCCGTGGCCGTTATGTCGAACAAGGTAGCATAAGCTACGACGGTGATTGAAGGAAGAACCAGCGCTTAAAGGATTTCTTCATCATTATCAATAGTGAGTTGATACACCTTTATTGTTCACTCCTTCGTAGTGAAGCTGAACTATTACTTAGCCAAGGCTTCGAAGGCATGCAGTGTTTTCAGACAGGCAGCGGGACAACTCGGAATTTTAGTTATGAAAAGAAGAAGAATATCTCAACCATTTTTAGCGCTGTTAGTGGCAACGGTGTGTGTGGTCAGTTCACCTGTATTTGCGGCAACTGCGGTTTTTGCTGGCGGATGTTTTTGGTGTGTTGAAAAAGATTTTGAGTCTTTGGCAGGGGTGACGGAGGCGATTTCAGGGTTTACTGGAGGCACCGTCGAAAATCCAACCTATAACGGAAATCATGTTGGCCACTACGAAGCGGTTGAAGTTCATTATGACCCCGAGGTAGTCAGTTATGAAGAGCTGCTTGAGCATTTTTGGGTGAATATAGATCCATTTGATGCTCGTGGTCAGTTCTGTGACAAAGGCACGGAATACCTTAGTGCTATCTTCGTTGCTGATGATACTGAGCTAGCACTTGCCGAAAGCTCGAAAGACACTGTGGTTAAACGCTTCGCCGATCAACAAATCGTTACACCAATTTTACCCCTAACAACCTTCTACCCTATTAAAGGTGCGGAAAGTTATCACCAGGATTTCTATAAGAAGAGCTCGATACGGTACAAAACGTATCGTTATGCCTGTGGGCGTGATCGCCGCTTACAGAAAATATGGGGTGAAGACGCCACCGTTTGAGGCTGAGTAGGGTGCGAAGTATTTTTAGATGCCGAGGGTAGATTGCACCCTCGGCTCTATGAGTTTGCTCTCGGGCAGTCCTCTAGTCTTTATCCTTGCCAATCATTGATTTCAGATCTGCAAACGGGTTGTGCATAGCTTCCTGTGCTCGCTCGCGTTCACTTGATGTTTCTTGTTCTATGTAACGCTGATGCTCGTTATCGTGGCAATAGACGCATAACAACTCCCAGTTAGTGCCATCATTTGGATTGTTGTCGTGATCGTGATCACGGTGATGAACGGTGAGTTCTTGAAGGTTTGCCTGGTTGAATTCGCGCATGCATCTGCCACAAATCCAAGGGTAGAGTTTGAGCGCGCGTTGTCGGTAACCGTTTTCACGTTTTGCGTAATCTGCACGCGCTGATGCAACCAGCTTGTCAAGTTTGCTATTGTCAGGACTTTTCATGTTTGTAGACTCACAATTAGTACAGTGCCTTGCCGCTGTCATCTGTCGTGACAACCCCTGCCGCTCGCCAGCTTGCAATATCGGCTAACCAGTTATCGGGCTTGGCGTCTGAGGGCATGCGCCAATCGCCTCTAGGTGATAATGCCACGGTGCCTACCTTTGGGCCATCAGCGGTACAAGAGCGTTTGAACTGATGCATGAAAAATCGCTTCACAAACACGACTAACCATTTTTTAAGTGTTTCATCATCGTACTGGCTTTTATCGAAGGCCACTCGCGCTAAATCAAGAATACGCGCAGCTCTTGCACCATGCCTGACAAAATGATAAAGAAAAAAATCGTGTAGCTCGTAGGGCCCTATACGCTCTTCCGTTAGCTGAGCTATCTGACCATCAGCGTCTGCAGGCAGTAGTTCTGGAGAAATGGGGGTGTCGAGAATGGCGAAGAGTGTTTCGCGAAGGGTATCGCTGTCGCTCCAATTGCTAGCACGTTCATTTGCGACCCAACGTATAACAAACTGAATGAGTGTTTTTGGTACACCTGCATTCACATCGTACATCGCGATATGATCACCAGCATAGGTGGACCAGCCAAGCGCTTTTTCAGACAAGTCGCCTGTGCCTACTACTAAACCACCTTGCTGATTGGCTATGGTCATCAGCAGCAGGGTTCGGAGTCGAGCTTGTACGTTTTCGAGCGTGACATCACCCAATTCAGGGTGTTGTCGTAATTGCTCTATGAGTTGTTCAACGGTACTAACGTTGCGGCTGGCAGGATGTTCTATTGCTTCAAGTACCGTGCGACTGGCATCTGATATGCCGACCTCACTAAAGCTTGCGCCCAGAGCAACGGCAAGAGATTCAGCATTGCTGCGAGTGCCATCGCTGGTGCCAAAGCCAGGCATGGTGATGCAGACGAGATCGGTGCGCGGTTGTTTTTGTAAGTCTAGAGCAGCAGCGGCCACTAACGCTGCGTGCGTTGAGTCCAAGCCACCTGAAACACCTAACACCAGTTTGGGTTTGCCGATAGCAGCCATGCGGGTCGCCAGCGCATTGCTCTGTATTTCGAACATCTCCCAGCATCGGTTGGACAGGGTTTTGGGGTCGCGAGGCAGAAACGGCGTTTTTGACACAGTGCGTACCAAGCCTTGTGTTTGCCGGGAGGTGAACTGAACAGTGCGAGTGGACGATTGATGTTGACTGGCGCAATCACCAAATGTGTTGGTTGAACGACGTTCGAAGGCCAAAAGTTCCAAGTCGATATCTTGCACGATGAGTTGTCCTGTTCGTGCAAAGCGCTTTGATTCACAGAGTAGACTGCCATTTTCACAAATGAAGGCATCGGCATCGAAACTCAGGTCAGTTGACGATTCACCTGGCCCTGCGGCTACATAGACATAGGCGCACTTACCGCGATCAGACATGGACAGAGCCAATAGGCGCCTTAGCTCTGCTTTACCAATGGTGAAATTGGAGGCTGAAAGATTGCAAATTACGGTCGCGCCATTAGAGACCTGCAAGCTACTGGGTGGAGTCTGAACCCAAGTGTCTTCACATATTTCTATGCCAACAATAAAATCTCGCAAGGTGCTCTGAAACAGTAGATCCAGTCCGAAAGGTGCCTGGAATCGATCCACAATAATGACAGAGTCTGCGGGTACATCAAAGCCTGTTCTGAACCAGCGAGCCTCTTCGAATTCACGATAATTGGGAAGATAGGCTTTAGGAACAACACCCAAAAGCTTTCCCTGATGTATAACAGCTGCGACGTTATACAGACCTTGTTTATACCTGATGGGTAGGCCCACGATTGCTATGGGTTCAAATGACGAGCTTGCGTCAATGAGAGACGCTAATGAAGTTTCGCACGCATCCAGCAACGAGGTGTTCATACACAAATCGCGGATGCTATATCCACTGAGCGAAAGCTCGGGAAATACCACGACATTGGCACAGGCGGCATCTGCTTCACGCCACAACGAAAGAATGTTCTTTCGGTTGGCATCAACATCAGCAACAGCGGTGGACGGCACAGCGGCCGCAATTCTAGCGTAACCTTTCATGTAGGCAGTATAAGTGGCTGGGCGAAGATGTGCTTGATGTGTGTGTGATTAAGTAACTATCTTGACATTGCGAGTGGTGGCAGAGCATGATTAGGTATCGCGATACGTAAATACATGCCATGCCGGTCTTTTTAACCAGATTTGTGAAAGTAGTTGAGGCGATCAACTATCGATTGGGCAGGATCATGATGTATTTTATTTTTGTCATGATAGGAATACTACTTTGGTCGTCGGTGTCCAAGACATTTTTCCTGCCGTCCCTATGGACGTTGGAGATGGCACAATTTTCTATGGTGGCCTATTTTTTATTAGGCGGCCCCTACGCCATGCAGATGGGGGCCAATGTGCGTATGGATCTGCTCTACGGCTCGTGGACTATTCGTCAGAAAGCCTGGGTTGACGCATTTACTGTTATTTTTTTACTGATATATCTCGGAGTGTTGTTATACGGCGGCATAGAGAGCTTGCTGTATGCCCTTGAATACAAAGAGCGTAGCCCAAGTGCTTGGCGCCCTTTAATGTGGCCCATTAAATCACTGATGTGCCTTGGCATCTTCCTGATGTTGCTACAAGTGTTGGCTGAATTTATAAAAGATATTGCTCGAATTCGTCAGGTGGAGCTCTAATGCACGCTTTAAAGGTCACAGAAAACTAATGCCGTATGAGCTAATTGCCATCTTGATGTTCTCATCAATGATGCTGATGTTGCTGAGTGGTCAACGGGTATTCGGAGCCATTGGTGCTGTTGGTGTTATTGCGGCCATGTCTCTGTATGGAACGGGTGGTTCTGATTTTGCCTTCTCATCGGCAATGAAGCTCATGAAGTGGTACCCGCTGTTAACTCTGCCCATGTTCATCTTTATGGGCTACGTGTTGTCCGAGTCTGGGCTTGCAGACGATCTCTATAAAATGTTCCATGTTTGGATGGGGTCGCTGAATGGTGGTTTGGCAATAGGCACTATTGGTTTGATGGTGCTGGTATCTGCCATGAATGGATTATCTGTTGCGGGTATGGCAATAGGGGCCACTATTGCCTTACCAGAACTATTAAGGCGAGGTTACGACAAGAAAATGGTAACAGGTGTTGTGCAAGCTGGGTCATCGCTTGGCATTCTTGTGCCCCCTTCAGTAGTGCTTGTGCTGTATGCGATGATCGCACGGCAGCCGGTCGGTCAATTGTGGTTGGCAGGTATTCTGCCCGGGCTCATGATGGCTGGTTTGTTCATTCTATACATTGTTATTCGCTGTCGAATTCAACCAGAGCTGGGCCCTGCATTACCCCCGGAAGAACGCAACGTGCCTCGTTCTGAAAAATACCGATTGTTAGCAGCAGGCTTACTTCCCTTGGGTATTTTTGCAGCCATGATGGTGCCCTTTGTTAATGGTTGGACGAGCCTTGTGGAGAGCTCAGCCATTGGCGCGTTAGCTGCCTTGTTTGCAGCTCTTGTCAAAGGGCGCATGAACATGCTGGTGCTTGAAACATCCGTTAGGCAAACGCTAGCCATAAGCTGCATGTTCATGTGGATTATTATGGCGGCTTTATGCTTTGGTGCTGTGTTTGATGGCTTAGGCGCAGTGCGTGCTATTGAAGATCTGTTCACTGATCGCTTGGGGCTGAATCCTTGGACCATTCTTATCCTTATGCAGTTGTCTTTTATTGTAATGGGGACATTTCTCGATGACACCGCCATGCTGGTTATTGTCGCGCCACTGTATGTGCCACTGGTAGGCTCGCTTGGGTTTGATCTCATCTGGTACGGCGTGCTGTACACCATGACCACCCAAATCGCCTACATGACACCGCCCTTTGGATATAACTTGTTTTTGATGCGTGCTATGGCGCCACCGGAAATATCGTTAGGAGATATCTATCGCTCGATCGTGCCATTTGTTATTGTCATGGTCGTGGGGCTAGCTATTGTCATGCGTTTTCCTGATCTAGCGCTATGGCTGCCCGGGATCGTTTATGGCACGTGACTGGCGGTCATTTTCATATTGTGTATATCAAACTTTTGGTTCCACGAGTTGGAGCTTTTTGCGTAGGGAGTTTTAAGCGAACAATCGTTTTTTAAATCTTTGTTGAATGGGAGAGTAGAATGAGTTCACGTCGAAAATTTCTTGGAAATGCAGCTGCTGGAACAGCGGCGGTGGGAGCCGGTGCAATATTAGGTGCACCCGCTATTCATGCTCAATCAAAAATCAAATGGCGCATGCAAACTTACGCCGGCCCGGCATTGGCTGAACATGTCATCAAGCCTGCTATTGACTCGTTCAATAAGATAGCTGGTGATGAAATGGAAATCGAACTGTTCTTCGCTGATCAGCTGGTGCCCACAGGTGAGCTATTCAGAGCTCTGCAAAAAGGCACCATTGATGCTGTTCAATCTGATGATGACTCAATGGCATCGCCAACAGAAGTCACTGTGTTTGGAGGCTATTTTCCCTTCGCTAGTCGCTACTCTCTTGATGTACCAGTCCTTTTTAATCAGTATGGACTGGATAAAATTTGGTCTGAAGAATACGAAAAAGTGGGCGTGAAGTGGTTGTCTGCTGGAGCGTGGGATCCTTGTCATTTCGCCACTAAAGACCCCATCCGAAGCTTGGACGATTTGAAAGGCAAGCGTGTTTTCACCTTTCCGACGGCTGGCCGCTTTATGAGTCAGTTTGGTGTGGTGCCGGTGAGTTTGCCGTGGGAGGACATCGAGGTAGCGGTGCAGACGGGCGAGTTGGACGGAATTGCTTGGTCCGGGATCACAGAGGACTACACGGTAGGCTGGGCAGACGTCACGAATTATTTTTTAACGAACAATATTTCAGGGGCATGGGCAGGATCTTTCTATGCCAACATGGATAAGTATCAGGAGTTGCCTCCTCACCTGCAAGAGTTGCTTAAACTGACCATGGATAGCTCACATTACTATCGTCAGTGGTGGTATTGGGGGGGAGAGGCTGACCTACGTGTTAATGGACCAAAAATGGAGCTCACCACTATTCCTGATGAGGAATGGGCGACCGTTGAATCGGCCGCCTTGAAGTTCTGGGATGAGATAGCTGCAGAGTCTGAAACAAAAGCAAAAGTTGTAGAAATATTCAAACAATACAATGAGGTCATGATTAAAGCGGGTCGACCCTACCGATACGGTTAGTTAAGTTTGGGCAATAAGCTAAGCCGTGTTCTCTCGGTTTAGCTTGGTTGTGTCTTTTTTTGGTTCGAAATCAATTTGCATCCGATTGAGCTTTTTGTTCGAAAATTGACACAACATTTTTTGCCACACTGAAATGTATAAATCCTACGCACATTAAATTGTAAAAAGCTCGAAGCTATAGTCCATAAAACACTTAAGCGTTGCTTGCACACTCACTCTACATTTTTAGCAAAACATCATGCCAGGAAATTTAAGTCTGTCGTCTTTAAAAGCCGCCGCTGCTGATGGCAGTATTGATACCGTTACTGTTGTAATGGTGGATATGCAAGGTCGGTTGATGGGCAAGCGCTTCCACGTACAGCATTTCCTCGATAGTGCCTTTGAGGAGACTCACTGCTGTAACTATTTGCTGGCTACAGATCTTGAAATGGCAACCCCTGATGGCTATGCATCGTCTGGTTGGTCGAACGGCTATGGCGATTACATTATGAAGCCTGATCTTGCCACTTTGCGCCTTGCGCCTTGGGCTCAAGGTTCCGCCATGGTGATGTGTGATGTTATTGACCATGCACATAACGATGTTGTGCATTCACCTCGTGCCGTTCTGAAAGCTCAGTTAAAGCGCCTTGAAGCCATGGGTTTGACTTGTATGGCCGCCACTGAATTGGAATTCTTTGTCTATCTGGAGACGTTCGAACAAGCGCGTGAAAAGCAGTATCGAGACTTAACCGCTAGCGCACCCTATAACGAGGATTACCACATATTACAAACTGCGAAGGAAGAATCGTTAATGCGCCCGCTGCGCAATCAACTGTATCAAGCAGGCGTGCCAATTGAATGCACTAAAGGTGAGGCAGAGGCGGGTCAGGCGGAACTCAATATCCGATACTCTGATGCTTTAGATATGGCGGACAACCACAGCATTGCCAAACATGCGACAAAAGAGATTGCCCTTAATGCCGATTACAGCGTTAGTTTTCTCGCTAAAATGAGTTCCGATCTGGTCGGTTCCTCAAGTCACGTACATCAATCACTGCTGAATTCGGACGGCAAGTCTGCATTTTTTGATAGTTCTAGCAAGCATGGTATGTCATTGCTCATGCAACACTACTTGGCAGGGCAGCTTGCCCATGCTGCCGACACTACGGTTTTTATGGCACCTTATATCAATTCATACAAGCGCTTTGCTGCTGGTACATTTGCGCCCACGCATGTTGTGTGGTCTATTGATAATCGCACAGCGGGTTTTCGAATTGTAGCCCCTGACTCTGCAAACGTTCGTATCGAATGTCGTATTGGTGGCTCAGATATTAATCCTTATCTGGCGATGGCTGCACAGATTGCGGCTGGCATTGCTGGAATCGAAAATGAGTTGAAGCTAAGTGATGCTTATGATGGTGACGCGTATTCGGTCGATGCCGCAAAGTCTTCAGAACCCGTAGCCCAGATCCCAAACAATTTACGCGATGCAACCACGGCACTGGAGAGTAGTGCCATGTTACGTCAGGCGATGGGTGATGCTGTTGTCGACCACTACGTGCGAGCTGCTCGCTGGGAACAAGAAGAATTTGACAGGCATGTTACTGACTACGAAATACGGCGCGGATTTGAACGTGCATAATTCAGTATCATGAAAGTTGGTGCGGCAAAGTCTAGTGGGGCACTCTCCAGTGGGGCACCATCTGCTGTGCACAGTCTAGTGCGGCACAACCTTAGTATAAAAAATTTCTAAATTCTGGATCCAGACATGACGCGTACAACCATGCTCGATTGTATTTCACCTATTGACGGGCAGGTCTATGCCAGTCGTCCTGTATTGAGCAGCAAGGAAGCATTTGCCCGTGTGGAAGGCGCAAACATTGCGCAGCGTGCTTGGGCTAACGTACCGTTAGACGAACGCATTGCTACAGTGATGCGTGGTATTGAGATACTTGGCACATACGCCGACGATATCGTTCCAAAGCTAGCGTGGCAAATGGGACGGCCAGTTCGCTATGGCGGAGAACATAGTGGTGTTCTAGAGCGCGCAAGCCGTATGGCGGAGCTCGCACCCGAGGCACTTGCGTCGTTAATTATTGAAGATAGTGCAAGTTTTGAACGACGTATAGAGCGTACTGCGCAGGGTGTGGTTTTGGTGGTAGCCCCTTGGAACTACCCTTACATGACGGCCATCAATACGATCGTACCAGCGCTTATTGCGGGTAATGCAGTAATGCTTAAGCACGCCACGCAAACTCTGCTTGTGGGGGAGCATATCGAGGCGGCGATGCATGCAGCAGGTGTTCCAAAGGATGTATTTCAGAACGTTTTTCTTGATCACGCACTGACTGCCGAGTTGATCAGTCAGCGTGCATTTGGATTTGTTAATTTCACAGGCTCTGTCGGAGGTGGTCAGAGTATGGAGCAAGCCGCTGCTGGCACGTTTACCCAGCTAGGGCTTGAATTGGGAGGCAAGGATCCTGGCTACGTCATGGCGGATGCTAACTTACCAGCAGCCGTTGACACGCTGATAGATGGTGCCATGTTTAACGCTGGGCAATGTTGCTGCGGTATTGAGCGTATTTATGTTGTTGAGTCTCTATTTGATCAATTTGTTGAACAGGCTGTGTCTATTGTCTCGGACTATAAACTGGGTAACCCTCTTGAAGAGAGCACAACGCTTGGGCCTATGGCACACGCGCGTTTTGCACAGCATGTGCGTGAGCAAACACAACAAGCAGTTAGTGCTGGTGCCACTGCGCTAATAGACACAGCGCTTTTTCCGCAGGACGACAAAGGCGCCTACCTTGCACCGCAAATTCTGGTCAATGTCGATCACAATATGAGTGTGATGCGCGAGGAGTCATTTGGACCTGTCGTAGGTATCATGAAAGTACGTGATGACGAACAAGCCTTGCAATTAATGAACGATAGTCGTTATGGATTAACAGCCTCACTTTGGACACAAGACATAGAGCGAGCAGCATCATTAGGTCGGCGAATAGAGACAGGCACTGTGTTCATGAATCGTTGTGACTATCTCGATCCTTCACTATGCTGGACAGGTTGTAAGGATACAGGCCGTGGTAATGGTTTGTCGGTGTTGGGATTCCATAGCGTGACCAAAGCAAAATCGTTTCATCTTAAGAAGTAGTTATCATCGAACGCGCACTTAATTTTTGATCTCAACCATAAACATTCGATATGCAACTGAACGCAAACTGGAATTACCCGACGCCTATTCGATTCGGTGCTGGTCGTATTAGTGAAATTGTTGATGCATGCAAAAGTGTAGGTATTCAACGACCGCTATTTGTCACTGATCGCGGTTTAAAGGATTTACCTATCACGCAGGCTGCGCTGAAATTGCTGGAAGTTGGTGGCTTGGGGTGCGCGCTGTTTGCCGATGTTGATATGAACCCGACAGGTGAAAATGTCGATGCTGGTTTGGCGGTGTATCGAGCTGGCGAGCATGATGGAGTCATCGCTTTTGGCGGTGGTTCAGCTTTGGATCTTGGCAAGACGTTGGCATTTATGTCTGGCCAGAGCAGGCCGGTATGGGATTTTGAAGATGTTGATGATTGGTGGACACGTGCTGATCCTAATGGTATCGATCCCATTATTGCTGTGCCAACAACGGCTGGCACAGGCTCGGAGGTTGGGCGTGCCAGCGTTTTGACCAATGCACAGACACACGAAAAGAAAATCATTTTTCATCCGCGCATTCTGCCGTCACTTGTTATCTGTGACCCTGAGCTAAGCGTGGGTATGCCTGCCGCCATAACAGCGGGCACTGGAATGGACGCTTTCGCGCATTGTCTCGAGGCTTTCTGCTCTCCTCATTATCATCCTATGAGCCAAGGCATTGCCCTGGAAGGTATGAGGCTGGTGAATGAATATTTACCGCGAGCTTATAAAACAGGCACCGATATAGAGGCACGAAGCCACATGATGAGCGCCGCAGCCATGGGGGCAACAGCGTTTCAAAAAGGTCTTGGTGCTATACATGCGCTTTCGCACCCAATTGGTGCGGTGTTCAACACACACCACGGTACGACGAATGCCGTGGTTATGCAGCGTGTGCTTGAGTTTAACCAGAGTGCTATAGAGCAAAAATTAGCTCAAGCTTCGGCCTATCTTGGTATTACCGGTGGCTTCGATGGATTTCATGCTCGAGTGGGAGAGCTCAACCAACTATTGTCTATTCCAGCAAACTTGACCGAGCTTGGTGTTGCAAACCCTGATCTTGATTCACTGACCACCAGTGCGCTGGCCGATCCCAGTACAGGTGGAAATCCTGTGGAAATGACACGTGAGAACACTCGAGCGCTACTGGAGGCTTGCCTGTAAGGTAATATACACACTACCTAATGACGTACCGTTTAGCACTCCATGCCTGCCTTCCCAACTTTACATAAAACGACAGACTCTGAACGCAACGCAACGCCTGCGGTGTTGGATCTGCAATCGCTTAAAAAATCTTTTGGCTCGTTGGCAGTTCTAGACGGTCTCGACTTGTCAGTGCAGCAGGGTGAGGTGTTTGGATTTTTGGGCAGAAACGGTGCAGGTAAATCAACGGCTATTCGCATGATCATGGGGATCACTCGCGCAGATGCCGGTTCTATATCGGTTTTCGGACAATCATTACACTCTGATCTTATTGCCACAAGACAGCGCATCGGCTACGTCGCCCAAGATCAGAATATGTACCCTTGGATGTCGCCTAAAGTCATTTCCAAGTTCGTTAAGGGATTCTACCCACATTGGGATGGAGCACGCTTTAAGCAGTTGATGGATGATTTTGACCTGCCTCCCAAGCGAAAAATTGGCACTTTTTCGGGAGGTATGAAGGCGAAACTGGCGTTAACCTTGGCACTTTCTACGCGTCCGGAATTGTTAATTCTCGATGAGCCAACAGCAGGAATGGATCCGGTGGCAAGGCGAGAATTCCTGGATCTTGTGCGTGATCAAACTGCAGGGGATGGAACGACCACGTTTTTTTCAACGCATTTGATTGATGAAATCGAAGCTATTGCTGACAGAATCGCTATCGTTGAAGCGGGCCGAACCCTGTACGAAGGTGAGCTCGACCCTCTGCGTAATGGCATTGGCACATGGTCTATTGGCATGGACGACTACGTGACTGACGGTTTGCCCGGTGAGTTTGCCCGTCACAGCTTGCGTGTACTGTATGCAGGCGAGCGAAGAGGGCGTTATGTCATGACACTGCAGTTCGCCCAAGAAGCTCTGGCAAGTCATGAAATTAATCTGCATGCGGGGTGGCGGCATGATGCCATGACGTTGGAAGATGTTTTTATCGCCGTCGTTTCCCAGAACCAATAGCTCCTCACCATGGCCTCATACGCTTTATTAGCCAAGGATTTACGTGAGCACCGGTTAGCGGCATTGTTTCTCGCCGGTGGCTGTCTTATCGTTGTTTTAATCCTGCTGGAACAAAATGCGTTCTCCGCGTACAGCATGAGTACGTTCGAAATTGTGCGGTTTTCTCTCTTAACGTTTCTGCCTCTGATTGCACTGATTGTTGGCAATCGTTTAGTTGTTAACGAATACTTGAATGGCACATGGCTGTTTGTTGAAGCCATGCCTGTAGGCAGTTTTGTACCCATGTTGCTTAAGTATGTATTGGGATTTGTGTACATAGCCGTTATCGCAACGGTCATGGTGTTGCTTGCAGGCAAGCGCGCAGGCATCGCAGACGATGTCACATCCGATTACATGCTCCTGATTTTGACTAAAACCTGGATCATGGTGTCGCTGTATTGGAGTGTGGTTTTTTGTTTTAGTTTGTTGGGTTATCTGCGTGTTGCGTTATACCTTTTGACTGCGGCGCTAGTGGCACTTCTGGTCTACTACCCGGGTTTGGATAGCGCGGCTTTTCCACCGATAGCGCTAATGGACAGTCAGTTGTTTGTTTATGAGCGTGATGTCGTGCCACTAAACGATATGGCATGGACGCTCGCAATTTCGGCTGTATTTACTCTGGCGGGCTTTTTACTTATTCGACTAGGGGAAGGTTCTGTGATCGAGCGCCTGGCCAAGCCGATGACTCGTCGTGACTATGTGACGCTAGGTGTGCTCGCGGCCTCTGGTCTGGCACTGGCCTCAGCGCTCATGGAGGAAAACCAGAGAGAGCCTATCAATTTTTCTAATGCCTATGTGATCAGCCTAGAAGACCCTAATGTATCGGTACTGTACCTGTCAGAAGATTACAAAGAGTCTGCGACAAACCGAGCTGCGACAATTTCAGATCTACTGTCCAGATTGCAAGCGACGTTGGCATTGCCAAGCTTACCGACCGTGCGATTGGCCTTATCACCGAGTCGCGATAAGCACAACATCGACTACTCTACTGTTGATGGTGTATTCATCACGGCTAACTGGCTGGAACATGACAGTTACGACGACGCCATACTCGACACCGTTATTTTGCATGGGCTGTTAAGCGCACAAACCAATGGTCGTGGCGTTTTTGAGCCTTATCACTGGGTGCTGGATGGTTTTACTCGTTGGTGGGTAGAGCAAGGAGATGGCGAGTTGGATAGCAAACATCGTGATGAGCTTGTTGCTCGTGCACTGTTAGCTCTGGAACGTGAGCCCGAAGCGTTCAGGCTCATCACCCGTTGGCAGCTAACAGCCGACCGTTTTTCGTATCCCAGTGCAGAAGCTCTCGCTTGGGCCGCCATGAACTACCTTGAGATATCGCAAGGGCGAGACGTCGTGGTGCGACTTGCCAGTGAATTTTTAACCCATCCCTTGGGTTCTTCGTTGCTTGCGTCTGTTCGTGACACCTCGGCAGACGTACAAGCTCGCGTAGAAGCGATTATTGGTATGCCAATGGAGCAATTCAATGACGGCTGGCAGCAATGGCTAGTTGATCAACAACAAAGTGATGGAGTGCAATTGCTATTAGCTGAAGTGCCGGCTTTGGTGGGAACCATTACGTCAACGACGTCGACTTCGGGAGTGCGTGCGTTGGAAGCCTCCTATGAGGTCGGTGAACAATTTTCCGGGCGTGCTGAGCGTCTAAATCTACTGCCCGGAGTCTGTGTAATGAAACACGAACGCATTGGTCCCTTTGATACCGAGTTCGATGTGCTCGACGATGACGAGAGTAGGACGATTTGTAAAACAGACGTTGTGGCTCATAGTATCGGTAGCCGTTACACCTCTGGTGATCGTGTATTTGTAGCTCTTGACTATGAAGGCGTGCAGTTTCATCAGCCTATTCGGTTGCATGCGCAACGCGTCTACGTACCCTGACCCATGATTAGAATTCTATTTAAAGAAGGGCGACAGTTGTTTCCAATCGCGTGCCTATGGCTTGCGGTGCTGGCACTTGGCTACCTGACAAAGTTCACCACTGAACGCTTTGATGAGCAAACGTTTTCTGCATGGTGTGAGGGGTACTGTGATTACAATAGTGGTGCAACCGTTGTCATCTTTACCGCCCTGATTGCCTTAGTGACGGCTTACAGCTTGTTTCCCAGAGAGCACGATGACGCAACTATAGATTTCCTACGAGCGTTGCCTGTCTCTAGAAGTATGATTTTCGTTGGCAAGGTGTTGGCGGCTTGGCTCTTACTCTGCTTGCTTAACGTCATTAGTTATAGCGCTGATTTTCTGTTGCTTCGCCTGAACCCAGAATCAATGGGTGGGCGCTTCTACCCTCAGGTATGGATGACTTTGCTATGGCGTGATTGCCTTGTTGCTTTCATTTTCATAAGCCATGGTGTTCTGCTGTCCTGGTTCCGTACTTTGGGGCTGCTGATATATGCCATTTATCTATTAACTATTCTTTGGGCAGAAAGTGTCCTTGGCACATCAGGTATCTGGAGCGTATTTACACTTCTATCAAACGAATATGACGGTTCAACATTACTGGTGAATGCCAAAGCGTTGTCCATTCACACCGCAATAGCTTTTGGGTTTTTACTCGTGGCCGGCAGGTTGTGGAGTGGTACTGAATCCAGTGTTTCTGGTGGCAAGCAATCCACTCTTGGGATGACTATTTTCAGAGTGATTCTTAGTGTATCCGGTTTTGTGTTTTTGGCTGGCGTACTGATATATCGAGTAGGCGTTGGTACTGGAACAACCACAACATCAGATTTGCGAGTTGCTACCACAGAGCATTATCGGTTTGTTTATAAGGAGTCTCGTGAGGACACCGTGCAGTACATGCTTGAATACGCAGAACAAGACTATAAAGCGCTTGCTCAATTGTTAGGGGTGACTGACTCCCCAAGTATACGAGTGGATTTGTCGGCTCAGAGTGAACACGCGGCGGGCTTGGCGACATGGAAGAAAATTCAAATGGATCTAAATGCCTTTGAGTCTGACGTGTCTCAGCGACGTGTTTTAAGTCATGAGACTACTCATGTTTTGCAGGCTGTGGAGTCAGATCGTGCGCTAGCGAGAAATCATTCAGCAGCTAAATTTTTTATTGAAGGCATGGCGCAATACACCTCATTTGAGGTGGTGCCTGAGCTTGAACGCAGAAACAGTAATTGGCAGCTTGCTGCCATTTCTTGGAAGCGCCAGAACATTGAATTTACAGATCTCATTGATGAGGCGGCTTTCAGTGAGCGCTTTGACCCCGAATTGCATTACAGCCTAGGTGATTTGTGGACGCGTGCTTTTGTCAGTAGTTGTGGGGAGCCTGCTATGGGAGATTTTCTTCGGGCAGCGGGGCGTGAAGAAGCCACTAGAAATATGTCTCCCATCATTTTTTGGCGCGACACAACAGCGCAAATTAACTGCGATTTGGATACAGTCAATGAGTTGTGGCGTGTCCAAATGGAAGCCCTATACGCCACAGTTGAGCAAGAGCAATTTCCAGCCTTTAAAGATATCGTTATTGATCAACCCGCATCATCTGACCAAGTTAGTATTACAGTCAAACTGTCTGCTTACGAGCAAGGTGATAACACGGCGGATACATCAAAACGTGCTGTGAAAATTACAATGCCATCTCGATTTATTGTGCGCATTGGAGCAGCGTCTTCGCGAGTGGCCGCAGGTGTTGATCCTGTATTCAGAGGACAATTAATGGAAGATGGAGAGCGCGTGAATTTCAAAGTGCCCCGGAGTATGATTGCAGGCTCGCGGTTTCGTTATCAATTAGGATTCACGCCATCGGCCGGTTCACGTTACTACTACGAGCAGTGGCAGAGGGGAAGTTTGTAGCTGAACTGATCAGCCAGCAAGGCGCAATCCGGCTTGAAGACCGGCAATTTTAGAGCGACCCATTGTTGGCGTACTTCCCCAGCGACTGACAAAATCAACTGCTCTAATAGGGGGTTCAAACAGTGCACCTTGAAATTGATGGACTCCCAATGTCTGCAACTTTGAGAGTTGCTCACGAGTTTCCACTGACCGCGCTACGATTTCAACATTGAATGTTCTGCAGGTGTCAACAAGGTAAGGAAGTACGACACTATCGTACGTGCAAGCCTTGCCAATGGAGACACTATTTGGACGATGTAGTGGTACGTGACGAAGCAAGTCGGGCTCCATACAAATCCCGTTTAATGCGACACTAATTCCAATCGCTTGCACGCAAGCAATGGTGTCTTTGGTTACACCGCTTAAACTGATTGGCTGGTCTAGCTCCAATTGCAGCTGCGTGGCAGGTACTCCTGTTTCTTGTAATTGCGTTTCCAGAAATTGTACAAAGTTGGGCGTATTCAGAGTGTAGGCAGAAAGCTTGATGGATAGTTGGAAGTTATTATCTACGACGTTCACCGTGTTCCAGCGACGCAGAGTTTGTAACGCAGTTCTAATTGCGTGAAGATCGAGGTCGCGTAACACTGAGAAATTTTCTATGTGTCCCATGTATTCCTCTGGAACGATATAGACACCCTCTTTGTTGCTGACACGTATGTGTGCCTGTGCGCCTGCGAGTAGGTAAGTCATTGGTTGCTCCAAACGAACAATAGGCTCAAACCACATCTCTGTTCTGTTTTCCAACATGGCGCGTTCTAGTCCTCGGCTAACCATGGCTGTTTTAGAACGATCGAATTGCTGCTGTTTTTTCTGTTGGTACATGAGCGCATCAGCGTCTATCAATGCCTCTTTGAGAGTTTTACTTTTACTCGACGTGGCTAGGCCGAAACTACAGCTGATGCTGTGACGGCCTTCGCTGCTGTCCACTGGTTTGTCGAAGACAGAACGTAAATCCGAGGCTATGTTTTCAGCCTGTTTTGCAGAGACGTTTGGCATGATCACAACAAATTCATCGCCTCCCCAACGAGCCAGTGTATTGCCTTTTGAAACTTGATTTGCAAGACGTTGTGCGACAGAAACCAAGACTTCGTCACCTGCAGCGTGGCCGTATACATCATTCACATCCTTGAAGCCGTTCAGATCGAGAAAGAGTACAGAATGTTCTTGTCCCAGCTCATCTGAGAGACGCTTGATGACTTTATTTGTGTGCTTTCGGTTCAGCAAGCCTGTAAGTTCATCGTGTATTGCCTGATGTCGTAGTTTTGCTTCAACTTCACAGCGCATTTTTTGATCGACTTCAAGATCACGTGCAAGTACGTTAATGCTGTAGGCCAATTCACTAATTTCGTCGTTGCTTTGGTCTACGATACGAAACGCTAGGTGTCCATTAGTTATCTGGCGCGCTGCCACTGCTGCTTTATTGAGGCGACTGACAATAGGCACAAGAAAAAACAAGTAGATGAGAGCAACAAAACTAATTGAGGCGGCGGTTGCCAGCCAAAGCCAATTGCGCAATTTGACTGCAGGTGCAAATATTTCGGCAGTATCAACCTTGAGAATCAAAGCCCATCCGAGGCCTTCAATCGTCTGAAACGCTAATAGGGACTCAACGCCGCGATAATCCAAAGCTGTAATGATCTGGCTAGTTGGAGAGTTCAGTGCTTGAATGACTGGTGAGCCCGTTTCTGCCTGCACAATTCGCTTAAACGCGGCATCTTGATCAAAACGCAGTGCAGTGATGAATTGTGCATTGCCATCGATGGTGCGCTGCGCAATGTGAGCCTCGATGCTTTCACCTTCGGTTTCATGTGTGGAGATTATGTCGATCAGCGGATTGAGTCGAGTTTCCATAATCAGTGCGCCAACGACAGATCCATTAGCAGAGATAATGGGCGACACCATTCCGAGCAATTGTTGATCATCTGGATTGACGAAAGCATCTCCAAAGTAGGTTTGTAATGTTCGCATTGAACGCTCAATCAGTCGCTCGTCGAGAGGGGGCCATGAAAAATTCATAGTTTCGCCGAGAACGTCGCCCCTGCGATCGACAATGCGCAGTTCTGTAACTGATGAGCCCACCATAATGGCTTCTCGTTGTAGAGAGAGTGCAAGCTCTTGGAGTGGCCACGGTGCATTAGGATCTATGATGGCAAAACCATTCAGTCCACCGATAAGATCCGGCTTTTCATTAGTGACGGCATCTACTGTGGTGCTCGGAAAACGTACGTTGTGCAATTGCGTGGCGAACTCACGTATGTGTATACCTGAGGCGAGAGCGCGAGCATGATCAGCGTAAGCCTTTTTCGCTTGGTTTAATCGAGCGGCTTCAAGGCGTTGGGTGGTAGCAAGGGTTGCGCTTGAGCGTTCGGCAATTTGTCGATCTACCAGATGGGTTGCAAACATACCCACAGCGGCCAGCGGAAAAAGCACCGCCAGCAGGCATAACACAAGCTTGTTTCGAATTCCCATTGCACACAGCTACCGTCTAGTGAGCTTTGCCGGCCAACGATGAGCGATCGAGCATCGGGTTGCCGACGGATAAACACCAAGCATTAAGCACAATACGTGCCGGAGTGTGATCTATTTCTCAAGTTCGTCTGTTTTTTACGGTTTACTGTTGAGTGCTGTCATCTTTGAATCTGGTCGCATTTGGCAATTGACTAGAAAAATACATAAATATATGTTTATATATTGTTTTGTAATAAGTCATTAAAAATCTATGTCTGTCACTTCACAGAGTACCGAGCAGCAAATCAAATCACTTTTGCAAGAGCGTATTCTTGTGTTGGACGGTGCGATGGGCACCATGATTCAGGGCGCTGGCCTGTCAGAAAGTGATTACAGAGGCGCGCAATTTTCCCAGTGGGCAACTGACCTGAAAGGCAATAACGACCTTTTATCGATCACTAAACCTGAGTTGATCACTGATATTCACGAGCAGTTTCTCGCCGCTGGTGCAGACATGATTGAGACCAATACATTTAACGCAAATAGCGTTTCAATGGCTGATTACTCAATGGAGTCGCAGGTTAGAGAGCTCAATGTAAGCAGCGCCCAGCTGGCCAGAGCGGCTGCGGACAGAGCCTCTGCACGAACACCGGAAAAGCCGCGATTTGTGGCAGGCGTAATAGGGCCGACTAACCGCACAGCATCTTTGTCACCCAAGGTGGAAGATCCCGGGTTTAGGAATATCACGTTCTCTGATCTTGATGCTAGTTACTACGAGGCTTGCGACGCACTCATGGATGGTGGTGTTGACATCATTTTGATCGAAACGATTTTCGATACGCTGAACGCAAAAGCAGCTATTTTTGCGGTGAATCGTGTTTTTGACGATCGTGGAGTGCGATTACCTATAGCCATTTCTGGAACCATCACTGATGCGTCGGGCCGTACACTATCGGGTCAGACACTATCCGCATTCTGGAACTCAGTGCGTCATGCCAAACCGTTATTTATTGGTCTTAACTGCGCATTAGGGCCTTCTCAGCTGCGAGAGCATGTGCAAGAGCTGTCAAATATTGCAGACACCTACGTCAGTGTTCACCCGAACGCAGGTTTACCCAATGCGTTCGGTGGTTATGATGAAACACCTGCGCAAATGGCTGAGGAAATGGCGTCCTGGATACGTCATGGTTACATCAATATGTTAGGCGGTTGCTGCGGCACAACACCTGCGCATATTGCAGCCTTTGCTGACGCAGCTTCGCAAGAAAGCCCAAGAGTGATACCGGTCATTGAGCCAGCTTGCAGGCTGTCTGGGCTTGAGTCGTTTGATATCAACGAGCAGTCATTGTTCGTCAATGTGGGTGAGCGTACCAACGTCACTGGGTCTGCCAAGTTTCTAAAACTGATAAAGGCTGAGCAATATGAGCAAGCACTCGTTGTGGCTCGCCAGCAAGTTGAGGACGGTGCACAGGTGATTGACATTAACATGGATGAAGGTTTGCTTGATTCGAAAACAGTCATGCAGAAGTTTCTTTACTTGATTGCTTCCGAGCCTGATATCTCTCGCGTGCCCATTATGATTGACTCATCGAAGTGGTCAGTCATAGAGGCAGGCTTGCATTGTTTGCAAGGAAAGTGCGTTATCAATTCAATCAGTTTGAAAGAGGGTGAGGCTGAATTTTTGCGCCAAGCTGGATTGGCGCAGCGTTATGGTGCCGCTATCGTTGTGATGGCGTTTGATGAAGACGGTCAAGCCGACACAATAGATCGTAAGGTCTCCATTTGCCAACGTGCGCATGATCTTCTGCGTAGTAAGTTGGATTTTGATCCAAGAGATATCATATTCGATCCCAATATTTTTGCCATAGCAACGGGTATCGATGAGCACAATGAATATGGCATAGCGTTTATCGAAGCCACTCGCCAGATCAAGGCGGCTATGCCTGAGGTGCAGATTAGTGGTGGTGTGTCTAATGTGTCGTTTTCCTTTCGTGGAAACAATACGGTGCGTGAAGCTATACATGCTGTGTTTCTTTATCACGCTATAAAAGCTGGGCTGAGCATGGGAATTGTTAATGCGGGGCAGTTAACCGTCATGGAGCAACTCCCAGATGAATTAAGAGAGGCCGTTACTGATGCCATTTTTGCTCGAACTGATACGGCAACAGATGCACTTATAGAGATCGCTGATCGCTATCGTGATTCTGGAAAGGTAGCTGAGCGAAGCACTGACGAATGGCGGGAGCTGCCACTGGCCGAGCGGTTAAACCATGCGTTGGTGAAAGGTATTGATAGTCACATTGAGGAGGATGTTGAGCGGATGAGACTATCGATGGAAAAGCCTCTGCACGTAATTGAAGGTCCGCTTATGGACGGCATGAATAAAGTAGGTGACTTGTTTGGTGCTGGCGAGATGTTCTTGCCGCAGGTGGTGAAGTCGGCGCGGGTTATGAAAAAAGCAGTAGCGCATCTATTGCCTTACATGGATACGGACGATGGCAGTGTGCGTAGTGCAGGGAAAGTGTTGATGGCCACTGTTAAAGGTGATGTTCACGATATCGGCAAGAATATTGTTGGTGTTGTTCTTCAGTGCAACGGCTATGAGGTGATTGATCTGGGAGTCATGGTGCCTGCCAGTAAAATATTGCAAGAGGCGAAAGATCAGAAGGTGGATCTGATTGGTCTTTCTGGTCTTATCACTCCGTCATTGGAGGAGATGACGCATGTTGCCAGTGAGTTGCAACGTGAGTCGTTTGATGTGCCTTTGTTGATTGGTGGGGCCACCACTTCGCGTATGCATACCGCAGTCAAGATCAGTGATTGTTATCAGCAACCGGTCGTGCACGTTGTTGATGCTTCTCGCTGTGTGCAGGTGGCGAGCAGTTTGTTGAGTGATGAGCGCCGAGGCGAATTCGAAGCTGAACTCGACGATGACTATGAGCGCTATAGAAAACGATTTGCTGACAAGACCCGGCAGGTTGAGCTGCTGAGTTTGGAGGCTGCCCGTGAGAATGGCTTGAATATCGATTGGCAAACGTCGGAAATTGTTCGCCCGGCAGCAATGGGCGTGACTGTTATTGACGACGTTACGCTGGAGCAACTGGTGCCGTTCATCGACTGGACGCCGTTTTTTCATGCTTGGGAGTTGCGGGGTAAGTACCCACGTATTCTCAAAGACCCAACAATCGGTGAACAGGCGGAATCGTTGTTCCGTGATGCGCAGCAGATGCTAAGTCAATTTGTTGAACAGGGGCAGATCGGTGCAAAAGGCGTGATTGGTCTGTTTGAGGCTAATTCGATCAACACGGATGACATTATCGTACACACAGCCACAGACTCAGGCGCGCCCAGCGAGACAGTGCATTGTTTGCGACAACAGCGGGACTACCCCGACAAGCGCGCCAATTTGTGTCTAGCAGACTTTATAGCTCCCCAAGAGTTAGGCATCACTGACTACTTGGGGATGTTCGCGGTGACGGCCGGCTTGGGGTTGGACCCATTGGTTGAGGAATTTGATCGGCAAAACGACATTTACAGCAGCATTATGGCCAAGGCGCTGGCTGATCGTCTAGCTGAAGCGTTCGCCGAGTACTTGCACTTGCAGGTCAGATTGAAGTACTGGGGGTACGTCGATGAAGAGCAGTTAAATAGCGAAGAGTTGATAAAAGAACGATATGTTGGCATTCGGCCAGCTCCCGGATACCCTGCTAATCCGGATCATCGACAGAAAGAGGTAATTTGGCGAGCGCTGAATCCCTTAAAGCATGCTGGCATGGAAGTCACAGAGAGTCTGGCAATGTTGCCTGCATCCTCGGTGAGCGGATTTTATTTTGCCAATGCGCAAAGTCGGTATTTTGGTCTTGGTAAGATCGCCAAAGATCAGGTGTCAGACTACGTTAAGCGTCGAGATGAGCCGATTGAGGCATCCGAACGCTGGCTTGCCAGCAGTCTGGCGTATTAAATCTGGTTGGTTAAATGCCGACAGATCATCAACTTACTTGTTGAGCGGGTAATTTTTGCCATTCTAAGGTTGGCGCTTTGGAAAAAATTGCGTATCATTGGGAGTTACCTTCCGGCTGATCCCTCACAGGCATCAGCGCTGTATCACTAATTTTTGGAATCTAGTCATCATGGTTACAATTCGCCTGTCCCGCGGCGGTGCCAAAAAGCAACCGTTTTATCACGTCGTAGCGACTGACAGTCGTGCACGTCGCGACGGCCGTTACATCGAGCGACTCGGTTATTACAACCCAGTAGCGCGTGGTGACTCAACAGCTGTACAACTCGATCTCGAGCGTCTTGACTACTGGATAAGCGTTGGTGGTCAGATGAGCGATCGCGTACGCAAAGTCGTCAAGGACTACAAAAAGAGCGCAGCAGCTGCAGCTTAAGGCTGTGTTCGCCACCAACCGGCCTCCTTTGAGTGCCCGATGGTTGCACATCGTTTTATCAGTGGCCGGCATTGTTTTTCGATATTGTTCTTCAGTAATGGTTCTCGGCAAGTAGCTCGCACGCGTCAATATGGCTAGTAACGTCCCTAACGAAAAAGATCGTGTTCTGCTTGGACATATTACTGGCACCTCTGGACTGAAAGGTTGGGTAAAGGTTCACTCGGACACTGACCCCAGAACCAATATATTTGGTTTCAAGTCTTGGTGGTTGGAGCAGGCAGGTGCATGGACGCAAGTCGACGTATTGCAGGGGCGTCCTCAAGGCAAGACAATTGTGGTTCATATCAAAGGATTTGATACGCCGGAATCTGCGGGTCCGCTTACTGGAGCCAAGATTGCTGTTAGCAGGCTGGATCTTCCAAAGCCGTCTGCGGGTGAGTACTACTGGAGAGACCTGATAGGAATGCAGGTGGTGACCGTCGATGGCGTCAAGTTAGGCCCAATCGACCGATTGTTCGAAACTGGGGCCAATGATGTGGCTGTGGTTAAAGATTGTCGTGATCAGCCTGAAGAAGAGGCTGGTGCGAACAAGCATAAAGAAGTTCTGGTGCCATGGCTGGTGCCAGATGTCATCACGGAAGTGAATATAGGTGAGCGTCTAATTACAGTGGACTGGGATCCCGATTTCTAGTGCTGCAAATTGGCGTTGTTACATTGTTTCCGCAGTTGATCGACGACGCGCTTAACTATGGTGTTATCGGTAGGGCGCGTAAGGACGGATTGCTAGGGCTTGAATTGGTGAACCCTCGGGATTTCACCACCGACAAGCATCGAAGCGTAGATGACAGGCCATTTGGAGGCGGTCCGGGCATGGTTATGATGCCTGAACCTCTGAACAAGGCTATCTCTGCTGCCAAGATGCGTGTTAAGGCTAGTGAGCAAGACAAGCCGGTTCAGGTGGTATACCTGTCTCCACAGGGCAGAGTGTTTGACCAAGCAGTTGCGCGCGAGTGGCAGCAAGCGGGCTCGATTGTGCTGGTGAGCGGTAGATATGAAGGTGTTGACGAGCGCGTTATCAGGCACGCAGTCGATGAAGAAGTATCGCTGGGTGATTTTGTGCTCAGTGGTGGTGAAATACCTGCGCTTGCAGTGATCGATGCGGTTGCGCGGTTGGAGCCGGGAGTATTGGGCGATCCAATGTCGTCAGAGGAGGATTCCTTTGGTGCATCAGGGTTGTTAGATTGTCCGCATTACACTCGACCAAAAATCTATAACGGATTGGAGGTGCCCGAGGTATTGATGTCGGGTGATCACAAAGCTATCGCGCGCTGGAGAAGGCAGCAGGCGTTGGCAAAGACATGGCGTGCTCGCCCCGATTTATTGGAACGGGCAACGCTGAACGAAGACGACAGAATTTTCTTAAACAGTCTGAAGAAGTAGCGGCCTGATACAGGCGGCTGACATAATCTGCAGGCCTTAGCAATATAGAGTAATGCAATGAGCAATATCATCGACGAGATCAACGCCGAGCAAATGGGCAAAGAAATGCCTGTTTTCGGTGCTGGTGACACGTTAGTAGTCCAAGTACGAGTACGAGAAGGTGACCGTGAGCGATTGCAGGCATTTGAAGGCGTTTGCATTGCCAAGCGTAACCGTGGCCTGCACTCAGCATTCACTGTTCGCAAGGTGTCGCATGGCGAGGGAGTTGAAAGAGTATTCCAGACACATAGCCCACTAGTGGCCAGTGTTGAAGTCAAGCGCCGTGGTGATGTGCGTCGCGCCAAGCTGTACTACCTACGTGGACTCACTGGTCGTGCTGCTCGTATCAAGGAAAAGTTGTAATACACAACGTATCTCTTGTGAGGCCGCCATCAGCTTGGGCGGCCTCTTGAATTTGTCGCGACGACCCCGACATTTCTCCCAGCCGAGGTGATTCATTCTACTTGGCAGACACTGTGCTGCCCATGCAGGTGACATTCGGATTTTTCTCCTACGTGCTGCAACGTGCCTCTGTACATTGATCCGAATACCGATCAATGCATCTCGTCGATTTTAACGACCCACTCGATCAACAACGTCTGGCCTTCTTGCGTACAGGATGGCCTCGAACTCTCTAGATTAGGAGAAACCCGCATGAGCGACACATCCCAAGAACAATCGCAAGCTGCTTCCGGCGAGAAAATGGTCTTCCAGGCCGAAGTCAATCAGCTACTCCAGCTGATGATTCATTCGTTGTACAGCAACCAGGAAATTTTTCTGAGAGAGCTGATCTCAAATGGGTCAGATGCCTGCGACAAATTGCGATTTGAATCTATCGGTGATGCTAGCTTGCTAGAGGGTGGTGCTGAACTGCAACTCACCGTCAGCGTTGACGAAGAGGCGAAGACATTAACAGTATCTGACAACGGTATTGGGATGGATCGGGACGAGGTGATTGCTAACATCGGCACTATTGCCAAATCGGGTACCAAGCAATTTCTGGAAACATTGACTGGTGATCAGAAAACTGATGCCAAGCTTATTGGGCAATTTGGAGTTGGGTTTTACTCGGCATTTGTTGTGGCGGATAAAGTGGTACTGACCACTCGAAAAGCAGGTGCGGCTGCCTCCACTGGTGTTCGTTGGGAGTCTGATGCTACTGGGGGTTACACACTCGGTGAAGTGGAACTTGCGACGCGCGGAACCCAGATCACGCTTCATCTGAAAGAAGAGTGTGGCGAATTCCTGAGCTCTCATCGCTTGCGTGCTGTAATTAAGAAGTACTCTGATCACATTACTTTCCCGATCATGATGATGGGAGAGGTACCGTACACACCAGAGCCTGAAGAAGGTGAAGATCCGGTTGTGCCGGAACCTGCCAAGCTTGAGCAGGTCAACGATGCATCGGCACTCTGGACTCGATCAAAGTCAGATATCTCTGACGAGGAATACAACAGCTTTTATAAGTCAGTTTGTGGAGACTTCGAAGACCCTCTGTTGTGGGCTCACAACCGTGTGGAGGGTAATCAGGAATACACCTCGTTGCTCTACATTCCCACCAAAGCTCCATTTGATTTGTACGACGGTAATCATCAACGAAATGGCATCAAGCTGTTCGTGCAACGTGTTTTCATCATGGATGAAGCTGAAAAATTGATGCCGCGGTATTTGCGTTTTGTTCGAGGCCTTGTCGATAGCAATGATTTGCCATTGAACGTGTCACGCGAAATTCTGCAGAACAATAAAACTATTGAGTCTATTCGCAGTGCCTCAGTGAAGCGTGTGCTTGGCATGCTTGAGAAGCTGGCAGACAAAGACGCAGAGAAGTACATGAGCTTCTGGAGCGAGTTTGGAGCTTGCCTCAAGGAGGCGCCCGGAGAAGATTTTGCAAACAAGGAACAGGTTGCAAAGCTGTTTAGGTTCGACTCTACGCACGGCGCGAAAGGTGAACTGACCAGCCTTGACGACTATATTGTCAGAATGAAGATGGGGCAAGACAAGCTGTACTTCATAACAGGCGAGAGCTACGCAGCGGCGAAGAATAGCCCACACTTGGAAATGTTCAGAGAAAAAGGGATCGAGGTTCTGTTACTGCACGACCGAGTCGACGAATGGATGATGTCCTACCTCAATGAGTACGATGGTAAATCCTTTGTCTCTATCGCCAAGGGCGATATGGATCTGAGTGGAATCGACGGTATTGAGCCTGAAACCGAAGAGCAGATTGCTGAGAAAAAACAAAAAGCAGACGCGGTTGCGCCAACCATTGAACGAATTAAAGTCGTGCTTAGCGAAGCCACCAGTGATGTCAAAGTTTCGACGCGATTGACCTCGTCGCCGGCTTGCGTTGTTATGGGTGAGAACGATATGGCCTTGCACATGCAGCAGTTACTTAAGCAGGCAGGGCACGATTTACCCAGCTCAAAGCCTGTGTTAGAAGTTAACCCAACGCACCCTATTCTTGATTTAATGGATAAAGAGCAGGACGACGAGCGTTTCAAGGATTGGTCACATTTGCTACTCGATCAGGCGTTGCTGGCTGATGGTGGGCAATTGGAGGACAGTGCAGGCTTTGTGAAACGCATGAACGATATGTTCATCGCTCTCAAGGCATAACTGTTGCCAGTAATATTGGCACACGGCCGATGCACCTCATAGCACGGTTAGGTGTATCCAACGGTTGGCGCTTTGCAGCGCTAACCGCTAGAATTAGCACGATCAGGCAGGAGTTAGGAGGTAGTCCGAGCACTCGGACCACCCCCTTGGGGGTTCCCTGTCCTTATTATTTATAATTAATCAGGGTATTCAATGAACTGCATGCGAAGAAAACTCGCCGTATTGTCTCTAATGATATTGTCGGTTGCGACGACCGTGCAAGCCGATGGAGACGCGGCTGCGGGAGAGGCCAAGGCTCATACCTGCCTGGGATGTCATGGTGTAAAGCATTACGTCAACACCTACCCCTCTTATCATGTGCCACGTATAGCGGGCCAACATGAACAATACCTAGTGGCAGCTTTGGCGGCATACCGTGCCAAAACACGTTCTCATCCAACTATGCAAGCGAATGCTGCTTTGCTTAGTGACGAGGACATTGCAGATATCGCGGCCTGGTTCGCGCTACAAGGTGCATCAGACTGATGATCAAACGTAACCTTATTGCCGGATTACTGGTAGCTATTGCCCCTTTCGCATCCGTATCGGCAGGCGACGCTGCGGCAGGTGAGCAAAAGGCGGCAACCTGCGCGGCTTGTCACGGGGCAGATGGTAATTCAGTTGCCGCTAGCAATCCTATACTTGCGGGTCAATACGCGAGTTACCTAGAATTTGCACTAAAAAGCTACCGCAACGGATCGCGTCAAAACGCCATCATGTCAGGCTTCGCGTCACAACTCTCTGACGAAGACATAGCGGATCTTGCGGCTTGGTTTTCATCGCAAAAGGGCGCATTGCGGACAGCCCCAAGACCCTGACGCGAAATCGGAGCTGCTCATCAGGATATACTCTGATGGTTAGCTCTTTGGTTTACCTGTTGTAGGCAGCACAGACAAGCGTTCTAGCTGAGTCTCGAGATCTCGAGGCATTTGTATATGAAACCCTTGGGTTGTCAGGTTTTCGACGACTTTTTCTGTGTCTTCTTGTCCCAGTTTGCGCGTCGGTGTAAGCTCCAGTGCCATGGCAAATTCTGCATCACCTAGTTGTTTCTTTACAGGATCTGGCAGGGCGTCGAGTCCATCCTCAAGGGCGAGGTAGACATAGAGCCCGTCTTTAATAGAACTTCTATAGATATAGCATTGCATAGGGTGATTTTGGAAGCTGGCAATTAATGGTAGATAAAGTACGTATAGACAAATGGCTGTGGGCCGCTCGTTTTTTCAAAACGCGCAGCATTGCCACTGAGGCGATTGCCAAGAATCACGTGCGCGTTGGCGGACAGCGAATCAAAGCATCTAGGCTTGTGCTACTGGGTGACGAGATTACCATTGAAAAAGTACCTTATGAGTTTTGTGTGAAAGTGTTAGCTCTGAACGATCAAAGGCGTCCTGCGGTCGAAGCACAAAACATGTACGAAGAAACCGAAAAAAGTATTCATGCCCGAGAGACTCTTCGGGACAGATTGCGCAGCGATTCAATAGCCAGGGTGGGTTTGGCTGGAGAGGGGCGCCCATCGAAGAAACAAAGGCGACAGATCATCAGGTTTCAGAACCAGAATGACACCCCAGAGAAGGCGTCAGATGATTAGCGCACGGAGAACGGATTGCTGAAGAACCTTAGTGGAATATCGAAAGCCGCCATGAAGAAGGGGCGATCGATACTGGCTGGAAAAAAAGCCACCAACAAACATGTGAGCAAGCCACGCCAAGCTGTGCATGAACCATTGATAGTGCCGGCTAGCCAGCACAATGTGACGCGCAAGGATATAGGTCGTTCAGCGCTGAAAGTGCTCGACAAGTTGCACGAGGCCGGACATGCTGCTTATCTGGTAGGTGGTGGTGTCCGTGATGCACTCGTGGGACTCAAGCCTAAAGACTTTGATATAGCAACAGATGCAAGCCCGGAGACCTTACGAGCTTTGTTTCGCAATTCGCGCATCATCGGGCGTCGATTCCGTTTGGTGCATGTGGTATTCGGACGAGAAATCATTGAAGTTGCCACATTTCGTGCGGCACACGATAAGGGTAAAGGTGGGGAGACAGGTGCAGCTGGCAGGATAGTAAGAGACAATGTATTCGGCTCTATAGAGGAAGATGCTTATCGCCGGGATTTTTCAGTTAACGCTCTTTATTACAACATCGCAGACGATTCGATTGTTGACTATGTAGGCGGATTGGCAGATCTTGAAGCGGGTGTGTTCAAGCTGATTGGTGATCCACTGACTCGCTGTTCTGAAGATCCAGTAAGAGTACTCAGAGCTGTGCGATTGGCTGCCAAACTTGAATTTGATATCGATCCCGAGACTCTTAAAGCTATGGGTGCCAAGGCGAGTGAGCTTGGTAAAACTCCGCCTCCGCGTCTGTTTGAAGAAGTGCTCAAGTTGTTCCAGGGAGGGTATGCATTGCGCAGCTTTCACTCTGTCAGGGAACATAATCTGATGCGATTTTTATTTCCACTGCTCGACAAACGCTTAAAGGCGGGAGCACCGGAGCTTGTCACCATGCTCGATGCAGCGCTGAAGAATACGGACAAGCGAGTCGCTACCGGCAAGCCAATCACTCCTGCCTACCTGTTGGCGTTCATGCTCTGGCCTGACGTTGAAGAATATGCTCTGCATGACAGTAAATTAGGCATGCCAATTAACGAAGCTATCATGGCAGCCGCCGACTCTGTCTTGTCAACACAGCTGCGCGTAACGTCTATCCCAAGACGTTTCTCTGGTCCTATGAAAGAGATCTGGCAAATGCAGCCACGCCTTGAAAGGGTGAAGGGCGGCAAAGCGCTTAAGTTGATGGAGGATCGACGTTTTCGAGCCGCATACGACTTTCTATGCCTGCGTGCAAGCATTGACGATCGGCTTACCGCTTCTGCCAACTGGTGGACAAAGGTACAAACGCTACCTGAAGATGCTCGTGCGCAGGCTGCGGCAAATCGCCCTGTGGTGAATGATATTTGGCCCAGTGGCATCAGTGCAGACAATTTCAGTGACGACACAGGACACGCAGCGGCGCCTGATGCGACATCAGCTTCCAAGAAGAAAAAACGTCGCAGACGCAGACGAAAACCGAGTGGGGATAAAGGATCAACGACACCCTCGTGAGTTTATCCACGTCACGCATCTGGGTGGCGCTAGGGAGCAACTTGGGGGATCGTGAAAGCCACCTATTGCAGGGTTTTCAGAACATAGTCGATCTGCCAAGTTGTTCGAATCTGGTGAGATCGTCCATTTATGAAACCTCACCTATGGGACCTTCAGAGCAACCTGATTATCTGAATGCTGTTTGCGCGTTTGATAGTCATCTTGAGCCGCTGGCCTTATTAAGTGAGTTAAAGCGCATTGAGCGTCAGCACGGACGTATTCAAGCAACACAACGCTGGAGCGCACGGCCACTGGATTTGGATATTCTTCTCTATGCCGAGCAGCTCATCAATGTTCCAGAATTAACCATCCCACATGTGGGTATTGCGCATCGATCCTTTGTGTTGTGGCCCATGGCCGAACTGGATGATCAATTGCAGATTCCCTCACTGGGAGCGGTTGCTGAACTGATGAAACACTGTGAACGCTATGGCATCAAGCGCTATTCATCTGGTGCTGGTTCGACATCAGCATAGTCCGTGATTTGCTGCATTTTTCAGGACGACTCCAACGGTGCAGAGTCTTGGTCTTTTTCGTTGATATGTTGCGATAAGTTACTACACTCTACTATATGAAATATCAGCATATTGCCATTGAAGGTCCCATCGGTGTGGGTAAGACCACGCTTGCCAGAAAGCTTGCCACGCGATTCAAAGCGCAGCATCTGACCGATACCGAAACTCGCAATCCTTACCTGAAATCCTTTTACAAGGATCCTGAACAGAGTGCTCTGCGTACTCAGCTGCATTTTCTGGTGTCTCGCGCGGAAACGTTAATGAACCCTGCAGTGGTCAATCCGGTGCAACCGATCGTGGCCGACTTTATGATCGACAAGGATCGTTTGTTCGCAGAGCTGACACTCGATCATACCGAGTGGTGGATGTACTCCCGTTTGTATGACACTCAGGTGGCGAATGTTCCTCGGCCCGATCTAGTGGTGTACCTACAGGCTCCTCTAGAGCGTCTGATTGAGCGTATCGAGGGCAGAGGTGTTTCACATGAAAAACGTATAGACAACAATTACTTACAGCAGTTGAGTGCTCTGTATGAGCGCTATTTTCATGATTACACTCGATCACCACTCCTCATCGTGAACACAGCCGACATTAATTTGGCGAATTCAGGGCAAGAGATTGATCGGCTGGCTTCGATGATTCAAACGTTGGAAGGTGGGCGTCATTATTTGAATCCTATGGCCCACAGTGAGGACTCCGACGCAGTCTGATGGACATCAATACTCGATTTTCATTGTAAAGCTGAGTTAAAATAGTGTTTTCGGTTTGCAACTGGCTTCACATTAGGTGAAACTCTGCGCATCTTAGGGATCAGGCCTTATTTAATGAGTGAAAACCAAAATCTGCGTATCGCGTTGTTAGAAGACAACGAAGAGCAAGCAGCCAAAGTCAGTCGATGGATCGAGAACAAGGGATATCACTGTGGCGTTTTCCATACGGCAGAGGATTTCCAGAGAGGTTTTCGTAAAAATAGCTACGATGTGGTCGTGCTTGACTGGATGCTACAAAACGGTAGTACTGGTATCGATGTGTTGCAATGGATTCGCAAAACACTGACTAGTGATGTTCCGGTTATATTCGCCACCTCACGACAGTCAGAAGAGGACATCGTGGAAGCTTTGCGGTCTGGAGCTGATGACTACCTGGCCAAGCCCGTAAGGCAGCATGAGCTGCTCGCTCGCCTGTACGCCTTGGCCCGACGAGCACAGCCAGAGGTCGAAATACTAAAATGCCCTCCTTATGTATTCGATACATCTAATCGGCAGGTTAAGGTTGACGAAGAAGTCATCAAGCTCACTGAAAAAGAATACGATTTGGCGTTATTCCTGTTTCGCAATAGAGGTCGCGTGCTGTCACGGCAGCATCTGTTGACATCAGTATGGGGCACATCGGCTGAACTTAATACACGAACGGTAGACACACATGCCAGCAGGCTTCGCAAGAAATTGAAACTGCTAGCTTCCGAGCGTTGGAAGCTGACGTCTATTTACCAGCACGGTTATCGCCTAGAAGAGCACACCAATCAAGAATAGCCTGCTCGCATAGGCAACGCTAGATGAGTATCACCAAGCCCGGAAAATTGATCCGATTTACTTCGGCGGGTCCGGGTAAGGGCAGTCGGGTGCGCCAGATCACCCTGACGGATTTGTTACTGTTCTTCTTCTCACTGATCGGGCTTTGCGCTTTGCTTGTGTGGAGCGAGGCTACCAACAAGGTTGACAGGCTACTGCATGACGAGTGGGTGCGAGCCGATCAGCGCCCTGTTCCCTCCGACGTTGTCATTCTGGCTATTGATTCTGACAGTCTGCACGAGCTTGGGCGCTGGCCGTGGACGCGCCAAGTGCAGGCCGAGATGTTTGAACAACTGGTGAACTACCAGATCAAGGTAGCCGTAGTTGATTTGCTGTACACCGAGAGATCGGGTTCGCCCGATGCTGATCAGCGCTTGAGTCAGGCTATTGCTAGTTTGCCAGAGTCTGTGTTGCCAGTGCTCACCGAAGGTGGTGGTGTTGGTGCGTCGATTGAATCACTGCCGATACCAGAGATTACCCGCCATATCAGTAGTTTGGGGCATGTATTTTTGCCGATAGACGATGACGGCATTGTGCGTCGTCTGTTTCTCAAAGCTGGCATTAGTGCAGCGCACTGGCCTTCTTTATCATTGGCAGCCCTTGAGGTGTTACAGGCCGATGGTGTAGAGGTGCCGGGTAAAATCAGTGGCCCTTATGCACCCTCAGAACGTTGGGTGACCGATCACGAAGTCTATATTCCGTTTTATGGCCCCAATGGTACGTTTCCGAGGGTGTCCGCTATTGATCTGATTCGTGGCACTGTTGATCCCGAACGCTTGCGCGACAAGATCGTGTTTGTAGGCATGACAACAACTGGCCTTGGCGATGTCGTGCCTACCCCGGTCTCCGCCTTGGACCAACCGGTACCGGGTGTTGAAATTCATGCCAACGCTTTTGCCTCCCTGCGAGATGGCTCCATGGTCACGAAGCTCAATCCTTACTATGCCATGTTAATTACGCTACTGACTTTACCTGTCTTGTTTCTAGCGTATTCGAGAGCAAGGCCTGAGTGGGGTGTGATTTGTGCGATTGGTGGGGCGCTGCTGCCTATTGCGATGAGTAACCTTGCCTACACTTATGCCAACGTATGGCTTTCACCGTTGTCAGCTAGTGTGCCAATGCTGGTGAGCTATTTGTTATGGAGCAGGCACCGCTTGCAGTTTGTTAATCGTTTCCTTGAGCAGGAGCAAATAAGAACAGCAGACTACGTTCCACGTCGCGCTGTTAGCGACAACGAAGCCATGAAGAATTTTTTCGAAAGCGCTACTCGTCATTTACCTATCACAGCATGGCGTTTTTCGACGGGTCGGGAGCGGTTCTCGGGTGGTGATGAATTGCTACCTTTAACCATGCCCGCACCCTTGGAAAATCGCTGGGGTATTCAGAAGAATCTGTACGCTCGAAGATACCAAGAGGCACATGGCCTTCTTATAGAAATGCGTATTGAGGATGATCAGCTTGGCCCTGAAATAGCTGACTATATTGATTCTCTTGCTCGCGTTCGAATGCGCGAGCAAACCAGTGTGTTTGCGGGTTCGGTAGAGCGATTGCAAAGTAACGTACAAACATTGAGCGATCAGTTTGACTGGCTGAGAAACGTTAGAAATTTCTCAGACACCATGCTTGCCGCTACGCCTGTCGGATTTGCTATCTGGAACCCTGCCGGTGAATGTATTCGTTCCAATAACTTGATCTATGACCACGTGAGTAATTTTAAGCGTCGTGGTGAACTCATGGACTTCATGAATGGCCTTGGCAGAGAATCTGTGGAGGGTGAAGATGCAAAACGTTTCAATCAGCTGGTCATGAACTGCAAACCTTGGGAGGTGTCCTATCGCGAAGAAGAGCGAGAATTGATGGTCAGCTTTCGTGCGGTGGGAAGGACATTGTCGCAACGCCTTATTTGCGTCAGTGTGGTTGATCTGACCGATATACGTACCGTTGAAAAGGCGCGAGCTGAGATGGTTGACTATTTGTCGCATGATCTTCGATCACCATTGATCTCCGCCTTGTATCTTCTGGAACCTGTTGCAGATAAGAGAATTGCTAAAAATATTAATAGCAGTTTGCTAATGATGGATAATCTTTTACACGTGGCCCGTGCCGATAGCTTATCTGAGTCGCAATTTGTACCGCTGCTGTTGAACTCCGTACTCGACAATTCCTTAGATCAGCTTCTACCGCAGGCACTCAATAAAAGTATTCGTTTTCAGATAGAAATCGACGATGACATTGACTTGTGGATGGTTGGTGATGCGGCGTCGTTGGAAAGGGCATTTGCCAATATCGTGGGCAATGCCATCAAGTACTCACCCGAAGGTAGCTGTATTACAGTGACACTAACAGGTGACGAAGAATATGCCACATTGATGGTTGACGATGAGGGTGTGGGTATTGCGCCTGATATGCTCGATCAGCTCTTTACCCGATTCAAGCGTGACCCCAATACTGCCAGTGAACACAAAGGTATTGGCTTAGGGCTGGCATTGGTGACACGTGTGGTGCGTCTACATAGCGGCACCGTCAAAGCCAGTAATTTGCCTGTAGGCACGCGTATTACTTTAATACTGCCACTTGAAGGTAATGAAGAGCATGCCGACACTCTGCTCGAATTAACCCAGAATATGTAGCTCGAAATATTTAAAAAAGCTTAAACTCTCTGGAAAGGATTGAGCGGTCCAGTGGAGGTTTTGGCCTTGACACCGAATGGCACTGGCTTAAGAAAAAAGGCCACACCGCGAATGTTAAGGCACTAAGGTTGATAGCAGCGTGCTTCCCCACTCACGTGGGATAAGCTGCTTAAGTCAGTGACATTTGACTAGACAACTACTTGGCAGTGCGGCTATACACTTCACCATCGTCATGGCCTATAACCAGTAAGTCTGCCGCTCTTCTGGCAAACAAGCCGTTCGTCACAACTCCTGGAATCGCGTTGATTGTCGCTTCGAGTTCAATCGGATCTGTAATGGTGAATCCTGAGCAATCAACGATGACATTGCCGTTGTCGGTAGGTGGACCTTCACGGTATTCAGGATCGGCTCCCAGTTTGACAATTTCTCGCGAGACAAAGCTCCTGGCCATGGGAATGATTTCTACGGGTAGTGGAAATTCCCCCAGCACGTCCACCTCTTTGCTGTCGTCAGCAATACAGATGAACTTATTACTTGCGCCTGCCAAGATTTTTTCGCGAGTGAGTGCGCCACCGCCACCTTTAATTAGATGCAGTGCTGGGTTCACCTCGTCTGTTCCATCAATGTAGAGCTCCAGTTGTCCGGTGACATTGAGATCCATAACCTCGAAATGGTATTTTTCGAGCAGTGTCGCAGTGGCCTTTGAACTGGCAACGCAACCCGCGAGTTTGATGCCTGATGCCGCTAACAGCTCAATGAACACGTTTATTGTTGAACCTGTGCCAACACCGAGCAGGCTGTTCTCTTCAACGTGTTTAAGAGCAGTCAGTGCTGCCGCTTTTTTTCCTGGATGCATGTGTGTAAAAAGTCTGTACCGACGTGGATGAAAAAGTGGATGAAACAGCCTTCTGATGGTTAGTCTCAGGAAAGCAATGAGCAAAGAGTGATCAAACGGGGTACATTATGGTCCCTACTGTAAACTGCAGAAACGTGAGCGCTTAATGAGCCCGTTGCACGATGATTATATCAAACGCATCCTGTCGGCCCGTGTTTACGATGTGTCGGAAGAGACACGTTTACATGAAGCGCCGCAGCTGTCACGTCGCCTGAACAACAAGGTACTACTCAAGCGCGAAGATGAACAGAGTATTTTCTCGTTCAAGTGCCGTGGTGCGTTTAATCGCTTGTTCAAACTGACGCAGGAACAGAGCGTTTCAGGTGTGGTCACAGCGTCTGCTGGAAACCATGCGCAGGGAGTCGCCTTAGGTGCCAAGAAGCTGGGTATCAATGCGCTGATTGTCATGCCACAAACTACGCCAGGCATCAAAGTAGATTCAGTGAGAGAACTGGGTGGTGAAGTGATCTTGCATGGGGATGATTTTGCCGCGGCATTGGCTCATGCACTAGAGGTTGGCAAAGAACGTGACTTTCCTTTTATTCATCCCTTTGATCATCCCGACACCATTGCTGGGCAAGGCACGGTCGGCGTGGAGCTGTGTCGTCAACACCCTGAAAAACTCGATATTGTCTTTGTACCTGTAGGTGGCGGTGGGCTTGCGTCAGGTGTCAGCGCTTACATGAAGTACTTGCGCCCCGAGGTTCGTATTGTGGGTGTTGAGCCCATTGATGCTGCTTCCATGCACGATGCATTGGCGGCAGACGAACGCATCACTTTGCCTGAGGTCGGCTTGTTTGCAGACGGTGTTGCTGTCAGGCAAGTGGGGGAGCATTGTTTTGAGGTTTGTCGTGAATTTCTCGATGAAGTCATTCTGGTAAGCGTTGACGAGATGTCAGCGGCGATAAAAGATATTTTTAACGAAACACGGACCTTAACTGAGCCTGCAGGGGCCTTGGCTGTGGCCGGCATGAAGCGCTACGTGCGAGAGCGTGGCATCGTTGGTCAAATCATGATCGCTGTGAACAGCGGTGCCAACATCAATTTTGATCGCCTGCGTCATGTGGCTGAACGCGTTGAAATTGGTGAAGGGCGTGAGGCATTGTTAGCCGTGACTATCCCGGATGAGCCGGGCAGCTTTCTACGTTTTTGCAACACACTGGGGCCGCGCGCTGTTACAGAATTCAACTATCGGTTCAGTGATAATCAGGATGCCCAAGTGTTTGCTGGCGTGCAGTTAAGTGGCGGCGACGAGGAGCGGGAAGCGCTTATTGGTTCGCTAGAGCAGGCGGGCTACTCTGTGCTTGATATGACCCACAACGATACGGCTAAGCTGCATTTACGTCATATGGTGGGTGGGCACACAGACGTTGCTCGCGAGCGGCTCTATCGATTTGTTTTTCCTGAACGGCCGGGTGCACTACCAAAGTTTCTTGCTGCTATGGGTAAGCGTTGGAACATCACGTTATTTCATTATCGCAATCATGGCGCAGCTTATGCGCGTGTGCTGGTAGGCATGACGTTACCTGAAGGTGAAGAACAGCAGATGAATGACTTCATCGACAACCTGGGCTACAAGGCAGAGGAAGAATCGGGCAACCGTGCTTACGAGTTGTTCTTGCGCTGAATGATGCGGCGCTCGGTGATGATGTAGTCCAGAGGGACATCCCAGTTTTCTGTGTGCACATTGGCAACGCCTTGTATCTCATAGGCGACGCCAATAAGCACCGGTTTTTGCAAGCTTTGGTCTCGTCTGTGTGCAAAGCAGCGATCGTAGTAGCCGCCACCCATGCCCATTCTATTGCAGTGCTCATCAAAGCCCACTAGTGGCACCAGTACCGCATCCAGCGATGAGGCGTCCACAAGGTCAGCATTAT
>JALZWO010000058.1 GCA_023300375.1 Granulosicoccus sp.
GTGCGTATGAAAAGGAAACAGAGAAGGATTTCCCATATATCCGCCATCCCAATACGGAACCCCGTCGATCTCGACAGCTTGGAAAACCATGGGTAAACAGGCAGAGGCCATGACCATGTCTGACGTTAGTGTCTGCGAATCAAATACCTTTACTCGCCCTGTTTCCACGTTAGTAGCCGAGATAAAAAGCTTGATTTTACTACAATTACGTACCCGTTCAAAATCAACTACTTCTTCGATCAACTCGTGCAGGGGGTTTTTATTAAACGGATTTGTTTGGTAAGGCGACACAACACGCGAGAGCGCGTCAAGCATGTGATAACCCGGTGAATTATCCAAACTCCAATTGCCTGTCAAAACATCGTAAGGGGTACGTTTGATTGGGCTGTTTTTCGTCGACTTACTCATTTCATGCCAAAAATTCTCTAGTGCTTCACGACCGCCGTCGTTGCCTCCTTTCATCATGCCGTCAACACAAACCGTGGCATTCATTGCGCCCGCAGATGTACCCGAGATAGCCGCAAATTCTATGCGACCGTCTTCCAGTATCCGATCAAGAACGCCCCAGGTAAAAGCACCATGCGATCCACCGCCTTGAAGAGCAAGGTTAATCGTTTTGGTTTTACTCGCAGGTGCGCTTTGCCTTGCAGGCTTCTTTGCAGCTTTACTCACAGGCTTTGCAGTGGTTTTTGCTTTAGTGTTCGCCATGTGCAAGTACTCCAACTGGAACTATGCCTTCAACTTCACTTAAAGGCTCAACAACACCAAAATACACTGTGGCAGGCTCGTCGCCAGTATTTTCCCAATAGCCAGTGGCGCCGTTTGCCAGACTACTGCCAGTGCGCACTGCAAGGGTTACTGCATCGGTCGAATCTGAACGATGCTCCTGCACCTCGCCTTCCCAAACAAATGCTTGCAGCGGCTCACCGGGCCCTGTGAAATCTGCCAACACACCACCTGGCTCGATAGTGGCGCGATACGTTGTTAGTCCCCAACCTGTTCCATAGACGCCCTCGAAATGAGAGCCGATATCCACCACGCCTAGTAGATCGTTTTGCGCACTAGTAGTGGTTGGAAGATCAAAGTCTTGTTGAACCGGCTTAGCAGAAACTTCTATAGCAGCAAAATCTTTAGCCACAGGTTGCACATCAAAGGCGATTAAATGAACGATCTCAGTGCCAGCATTACGCCACCAATGAGCTAGCTTGCCTGACTCCTTAGCCAGTCCACCTGTTTTGTGAAGAATGGGTTTCTCTACAAGACTTGAGAACTCAAATATTTCACCCGAAGCAACCGTAAAAACAGCAGGGCGGTGTTCGTGACCATGAATGGGAACGATACCTTCAGGGGCACCGATAGTCCAAAATCGTGTTCGTAAGTTACGCCCGGCAAGCTCTGCAATACCCTCTGCTTCCAAAGGTTGTGTAGCCACCTCCACGTTACTTAATTTCTTTCCACTCGCAGGCCCAGTTAATCCAAGAATGGTATTGTTTTTACTGGCACACCCGGCTACAGCTACAGAAATTAGCAAGGCACTGACTAGGTAAATCGGTTTCATTGTGAGGTTCCTGTTTTTTAAATAGATGTATTTTATTGAGCTACCCAACCACCATCAACAGGAAGAGCCGTGCCGGTAATTGAATTTGCACTATCAGAGCATAAGAAAACAGCAAGACCCGCCATCTCTTCTACTGTGGCAAATTTCTTGGTAGGTTGTGCAGCCAACAGAACGTCACGCTTAACCTGCTCTTCAGTCAAACCGCGGGCTTTTGCCGTGTCGGGTATTTGCTTCTCAACAAGTGGTGTCCAGACATAACCCGGGCAGATAGCGTTAACGGTAACGCCATGCTCAGCGCTCTCAAGCGCTACCGTTTTGGTAAGACCAATAATGCCATGCTTGGCCGCCACATAAGCAGACTTGTATGGAGACGCAACCAAACCGTGAGCTGATGCGATGTTAATAATACGACCCCAGCCTCGCTCCTTCATACCGGCAATAACAGCTTTTGTTGTATAGAAAGCAGCTGACAAATTTAGGTTGATGATAGCTTGCCATTTATCATCTGGAAAATCTTCAACAGGCGATACAAATTGAATACCTGCGTTGTTGACCAAGACATCAACTCTGCCAAACGCCTCAACAGCGGTGCTAATCAGTTCGTTAGCGCCCTCAGGCGTCATCATATTTGCACGCGAATAAACAGCTTTGATGCCATGTTGAGTTTCAAGGCCTTTACGCGCCTCTTCAACCGCTTCAGGTGCTTCTATGCCGTTCATGACAATGTTCATACCTGCAGCTGCCAGACCATTGGCTATGCCAAGTCCGATACCACTGGAAGACCCGGTAACCACTGCTGTTTTTGTATCGCTCATTTTTATTTCTCGTTATATTAAAATATGTTATCAATTTGTAAAGCCTGACATTTGGCAGGCTTATATTTATTATTTGTTTGTTTGTATTGCACGACCTAATGGGCGCGCCACTACCAGTGCAAGTAAGCTCAATGCTACGAGGATGTATATGGCCATGTTCCACCCAGCTGATGTGTACACGCGCCCAATGATTGCAGCACCGGTCAATCCACCCAGGTAATAACTTGTCAAATACAAACCGCTTGCAGTTGCCCTGTCAGCTGTGGCAGATGCGCCAATCTGACCAGAGACAATCGCTTGAGCACAAAATGTCCCTACCCCGATGGCTGCTAAACCAAGGATCAATAAGGTCAATGAACTCGTGAGTAACGCTAGTAGCCCCATTAAAGCCATCGTCATAGACATCACAAAACCAAAATACGTTCCTCGGCTAGAGACCATTTTGCCTGCCATAGGTGTTGTGAATACCGCGGGAAGGAACACAAAGTAGACGAAACCTAGTTGCATTGCATCGAGTGAAAAAGGCGGTGCGGACAGAACAAAATTAACGTAGGTAAACACCGACAAAAATACAAACAAAATCAGGAACCCCAACGCAAAGCTTGCCTGAAGACGAGGGTTTGTGAGATGAATTTTCCATATCTCCATGACCGATGCTTCGTCTAACGCAGCCTTGCGTTCTGTTTTCTTGCCCAAACAGAGATAAGCAACCAAGGCACCAGTAAGGTTGAGCAGCGCAAATAGCCAGAAACTAACGGACAAACCAAACCAATCGGCGAAATTGGCTGCCATCAATCGCCCAACAAGATTGGAAAGCACATTGCCCGTGATGTAGGCGGCCATCGCACCAGCAGCCTCTTTAGCACTGCATTCTTCTGCCAAATAGCTCATGGTGAGCGTAAAGGCTGTTGCCATAAACACACCTTGAACGATTCGAAGTACAGTAAAGACAGCGATATCATCGGCGAAACCCAATAAGCTAGTAGGTATCGCTAACAAGGCAAGGCTTAGCCAGATACCTCTGAGCCGGTCTATACGTCGACTGAATAACGCCACTACCAAGCC
>JALZWO010000059.1 GCA_023300375.1 Granulosicoccus sp.
ACACCTACTTCACGCTGATTAACAATACATTTCTTGTGAGGATGGACATATTCAACGGGATCCTCGATCGTGATGATATGACCACCAGCGAATGAATTTCTGTGATCTATTAGCGCAGCTAATGAGGTTGATTTTCCAGATCCAGTTCCGCCAACAAATAATACCAAACCATTTTTTGCAGTGATAATATCCTTGAGTATTTCTGGTAAGCCTAAGTTGGCGAATTGTGGAATTTCGGTTTGAATGTTTCGGGCAACGAGAGATACTTCATTGCGCTGTTTGAATATATTTAAACGGAATCTGCCGATACCTTCTGGAGAAATAGCAAGGTTCATTTCCATTTCTCGGTCAAACTCTTCACACTGCTCCTGACTCATCATTTCACGGGCAATGGCTTCCACCTCTCCATGTGCCAACGGGGTATTGCTGAGTGCTGTTAGCTCTCCAGCAAATTTGGCGCTTGGTGGTGCCCCTGTGGACAAATAGAGATCAGATCCGTCAAACTCCACGAGTCGCTTGAGAAGTGCGTATATATCCATAGAGTTGGTATGCGTATTGTCCAGATTTAGATATGGTTAGCGGCGGCAATGAACAACAATGAAAGACAAAATGTGAGACACAGTTCTTTAAAATGCAGTGTGTTCTTCGCAAGTGAAAACATGGGTGATGCCATAGAGAGTTTTATTAAATGCTAGAAAGCGCTTTTCAAATACTCAATATTCTTGCCCCAAGTTTCATATTGGCTCTGATTGGTCTTGTCTGGTTTCATAAAGGGCCAGAATTCCCTGTTCCATTTGTCACCACGCTGGTGATCAACATCGGCATGCCCAGTCTGTTGTTTTATACATTGGTCAGCACAACTGTCGATCTACGTTCTATGGCGTTTTTGGCGCTGGCGGCATTGGTTACACAATTTGTGTTTTTTTTACTGGCTGTCGCTCTGCTTCTATTCGCAGGTAAAGATTGGCGTCAGTGTATAAGCCACGTGGTCGGCAATACAGGAAATCTGGGGCTGCCGGTGTGTCTTTTTGCATTTGGTGAAGAGGGTCTTGCATACGGTATTACTTTTTTTGCTGTTCAGTGTTTCTTGTTGTTCAGTGTGGGTGAAGTGATTATTTCCGGTTCACGGAACTGGAAATTACTACTGCGTTCACCCATATTGCATGCGCTCTGGCTGGCTGTTGTTGTACGTGTTACCGATTACTCAGTGCCAGATGTTGTGCTTAATACGCTACAACTTGCGGGGCAAGTGGTCATTCCGTTAATGCTGATAACACTGGGTGTCAGTTTGGCGGGCATGCGAGCCGCGCAGTTTCGATCAACGCTTATTTGGTCGTGTGTACGTACGGCAGTAGCGTTACTAATTGGTATGGTCATAGCGCAAGCCTTCGGCCTTAGTGGTGTCGCACGCGGTGTTCTAATAATACAAACAGTGGTGCCAGTGGCAGTATTTAACTACTTGCTGGCGATAAAGCACAATAAAGATGCTAGCGAGGTGTCTGGCATGATTCTGATCACACACCTTGCAGCCATCGTGTACTTGCCGCTGGTATTAGCTTTTGTGCTTTGAAGGCTGTGTGGGTATTTAAATGTTGCACAACAGGCAGGGGGTGATCTGCAAAAAATGGCGTGTCAGTTACCGGCTGTTTGTCTATATGAATGTTGCGCACAGACGTGTAGAGGCCTGTGCGCTATGGAGTTTCAGGCGTCGTAGCTAGAACTCGCAACCGATGAGCCACTGCCAATCCAGTCTGTGTGATGCCATTGCTGATCCCCATCAAGTAGCTGATAGGTATGCGCGCCAAAGTAATCACGTTGTGCTTGTAATAGATTGGCCGGTAGGCGTGCATTCCGATAGCCATCATAAAATGCTAACGCGGAGCTCATAGCCGGCATAGGGATGCCCAAAGATATTGCTTTGGAAATAACGATACGCCAACTGTTTTGTGTCTTGTGAATCTGTTTACCAAAGTAGTCATCCAACAACAGGTTAGTGAGTGATTCATCTTTGTCGAACGCCGCTTTTATGTCATCGAGAAAAGCTGAGCGGATGATACAGCCGCCACGCCACATCTGTGCGATTCCGCCATAGTTGAGCTCCCAGTTATATTCTTTTGCAGCGGCTTGCATGAGCATATAACCCTGCGTATAAGAGATGATTTTTGAAGCTAGCAATGCTTGTCCAAGTGGCTCAATCCAGTCTTCTGGTTTGTCATCTGAATTGATGACCGGTCCGTCGAGCACTCCTGATGCACGCACTCGCTCATCCTTGATGGCAGACAGCGCTCTGGCAAAAACCGCTTCACCGATCAACGTTAACGGAATGCCTAGCTCTAGAGCGTTGATGCCAGTCCATTTGCCAGTACCTTTTTGACCCGCCTTGTCCATGATTCGATCAACAACATGACCTTGTTTGTCTTTAAAGGAGAGAATTTCAGCTGTTATCTCAATCAGGTAGCTGTCCAGATCACCTTTGTCCCAAGCGGTGAAAGTCTTGGCCATGGCATTGTTATCCATGCCTAACGCGCTATGCATGAAATGATATGCCTCGCAGATAAGTTGCATATCACCGTATTCGATTCCGTTATGCACCATCTTGACAAAGTGCCCAGCTCCGCCATCACCGACCCAGTCACAGCACGGTTCGCCAGAGTCAGTTTTGGCAGCTATTGCCTGAAAAATCGGTTGTATGAATGGCCATGCAGCTCGATGACCACCAGGCATAAGCGAGGGCCCATGGCGGGCACCTTCCTCACCACCTGATACTCCGCTGCCAACAAATAACATGCCTTTTTCACCCAGTTCGCTTGCACGGCGCTCTGAATCATCGAATTTTGAATTTCCGCCATCAATAATAATGTCACCTTCGTCGAGTAACGGAACCAGCTGATTGATGACATCGTCCACTGCTTGGCCTGCCTGCACCATAAGCATAATTTTGCGTGGGCTAGACAGTTTGTTGCACACCTCCTGTAAAGATTCAGCGCCCACGATAGAGGTCCCTTTCGCGGGTCCTTCTATAAAGGTTTGTGTTTTTGTGAAAGTTCTATTGTAGGCAACCACCTTGAAGCCATGATCACTCATGTTGAGGATGAGGTTTTGACCCATGACGGCCAAGCCGATTACCGCAATATCTGCTGTTTCACTCATACTTAATAATTCTCTGAATTTACAATTAGTGTGGGAGGTACTGGTGTTGGTCTAGCAGAATAACGGCATTGGCTGCCACGATCTTAGGTGTTGGCTCTACTGATACTGTGAGTACCATAGGCTCGCTACGAGGGTCGTCTAACGCTGCGAATTGGCTGTCAAGTAAGCTATGTGGCATGAAATGCCCAGTGCGCTGATCCATCCTTGCAGAGATGAGCTCGTGGCTGCCGTGCAAAAATACGTAAACCACGCGCCCAGCCGTATTAAGTGTTTCACGGTATTCGCGTTTGAGCGCGGAGCAGGCGATGACACAGATGCCATACTCAGAGGCTTTGTCTTGTGCATAGCGTGCGACATCCACAAGCCAAGGTTGCCGGTCTTTGTCGTTCAAAGCGTTGCCAGAGGCCATTTTTTGAAGATTGCTTTGCGGGTGCAGCTCGTCGCCGTCCTTGAAGTGCGCCGACAAGTTATTGTTCTCAAGTTCGGTGGCTATTAGCCTTGCAACGGTTGTCTTGCCACAGCCACTCACTCCCATAACAATCACAATCAGCGGTTCTGTGGTTGTCTTGAGAGTGGTGTGATTCTCCGTCGGGTTCATGTGATTGCTCGATAACACCGGTTTTAGCAGATGGCCACGGGTGGTAGTGTTGTTTGCGCTGCGAAATGGATGCGCGGTAAATGAAGTCGCTCGTGGCATTATGATACCGTTAACAATGGTGATACAGCAACGTTGAGTAATACATGTTCGGAGAGCTGGAAGGTTGTGGTTTCGAGGTGCTGCATGAGTCGTTTGCGCAGTGTTTTGTGGGGCATGCTCGAGTAGAGCGATTGTGGACCGGTGCTCGCTGGTCGGAAGGGCCTGCCTGGTTCGCTGCTGGCCGCTATCTTGTTTGGTCGGATATCCCGAATAACCGCATGCTGCGTTGGGATGAAACTGATGGCGTTGTTAGTGAGTTCAGATCCCCGAGTAATAACAGTAATGGCAACACGGTGGACTATTGTGGGCGTCTGGTAAGTTGCGAGCACCTTGGGCGCCGTGTTACCCGAACTGAATTTGATGGCAGTTTGTCGGTATTGGCTGACAGTTTCGAAGGCAAGCGCCTGAATTCTCCTAACGATGTAGTGGTAAAAACAGATGGCACTGTCTGGTTTACTGACCCCAGCTACGGCATTTTGTCGGATTACGAGGGAGATCGAGCTGATCCGGAGTTGCCCTGTTGTGTTTATCGGATTGATATAGACGGCACGATTGCAGTGGTTGCCGATGATTTTTTTAAACCCAATGGGCTCGCTTTTTCTCCTGATGAGTCAATTCTCTACATAGCTGACACAGGGGTGACACACGATACTAATGGTCCGAAGCATATCCGCAGCATGCGTGTGAGTTCCGATGGTAAGCAGCTTGATGGTGGGACGGTGTTTGCTGAGTGTACGGAGGGGGTTTTTGATGGATTTCGTTGTGATAGCGCTGGAAGACTATGGAGTAGTGCTGCAGATGGTGTGCATTGTTATAGCGCTGACGGCACGTTGATTGGTAAGGTACGAATACCTGAAATTGTTAGTAATGTCACTTTTGGTGGAGCAAAGCGTAACCGCCTTTTTATCTGCGGAACCACATCACTCTATAGCGTATATTTGACAGTTAACGGTTGTGCACCTGGTTAGGCAGTAGCTAGCTCTACTCCCTAGCGCACTTGTCCCTTAAGAAACGAATACCCTCTATGCAACAACGAGTAGTTAATCGCACCGTTCTCGTACTGGTGCTTGTCCTGATTTCCCTGTTGTTTCTCAAGTTACTGCAGCCATTCCTGCAAGCCATCTTCGTTGCAGGGCTTTTCGCAGCACTGTTTACGCCTTTTTACAAAAAGGTTTTGCATGTGGTGGGTGAAAGGCGAGTGCTTGCTTCCGCCTTGACGATGTGTATTGTGTTGTTTTTCGTTGTGGTGCCATTAGGCTTCTTGTTGGCTGTATTGGCTTCTCAGGCTATCGACATTGCGCAGACTGCCACGCCATGGATACGTCAACATCTCGCCGAACCTGGTGCTACATCGCGTCTGTTTGACGCATTGCCATTTTATAAATATGTTGAGCCTTATCGTGATTTGGCTATTGAGAAGTTTGGTGATGTGGCAGGCGTTGCTAGTGGCTGGCTGGTAGATATCATGCAAAGTGCAACCTTGGGTACCTTCAGCGTATTGCTCAACACGATGATTGTGTTGTACACGTTGTTTTTCTTTCTAATTGACGGTGATCGTTTGTTGTTCTATGTCTTATATTACTTGCCTTTAAATGATGAGGATGAGACTAAGTTACTCAAACGTTTTACCTCTGTTACACGCGCCACGCTTAAAGGCACCGCGGTGATTGGTGCATTGCAAGGTTCGCTTGCAGGCGCAGCTCTGTATTTTGCAGGCATACCTAGCGCATTATTCTGGGCTGTCACCATGATGGTGCTGTCGGTTGTTCCGGGCATAGGCGCAGCATTGGTCTGGATACCCGCCGTGATCTATCTGTTTGTCGGCGGCAGCTACGTGGCTGGTATAGCGGTTGCCCTGTTTTGCGCAATAGTGGTTGGTCTTGTCGATAATCTACTCAGGCCCAAGCTTGTGGGTAACGACACACAGCTTCACGAGTTGTTGATTTTCTTCAGCACCTTGGGTGGCTTAATAATGTTTGGCTTCATGGGGTTTGTTATAGGCCCCATCATAGCTGCATTGTTTGTGACGATCTGGGAGTTGTACGGTGATGAATTTAAAGACTGGTTACCTTCTACAGCTTTCAAACCGTCGGGTGCTGAAATTGTCTTGCCACATCAGCGAATGAGTGAAATCGTCGATAGTGCCGCAGGTGAGAAAAAAGTTGGATCGGATACTGCGGATGGTGGGCCGGATAAATAACGTGCCAAGTTAGTGGTTACCAATTGCGTGGCAATTTGCGCAGTAAATGCAGGCGTCCCTCGCGCAATTCAACGTACTCCCCTTTAACCAGCTCTGACATGATTTTGCCCACCATTTCGCGAGAAGCACCGATCATGTTGCCAAGCTCTTGGTGTGAATATTTTCTAGCCAGTTGCGATGGTTGGTCATCATTGGCGTCAACCCCGATGTGAGGATCTAAACCTGCAAGTTCGTGCAGTTTGTCGGTCAATCGCCGATAGACATTGTCCAGTGCCAGTCGGCGACTTCCTTCCGTGGCCTCGCGTAGGCGTGTGGTTAACGATCGGATGATATTAATGGCAGTGTCGGGGCTTTGCCGAAGGCACCCAAGAAAAGCCTCTTTACTGATGATCATGACCGAGGTGGGCTCAAGAGCTATGACTGAGGCGGAACGTGGGGCATCATCCAGAAGTGCTATGTCGCCGATAGCGGATCCAACCCCTTGTTCATACAGAACCAGCTCACGTCCATCATCATCGCTGAGAAATATCTTGACCGAGCCACTTTTGATGACGTACATTGAATCGCCCTGATCGCCCTCACTCATGATGACGGCATGCTTGCGAAAACTGGATTCGCGCGCTTGGAGTGCCAGCTGTTGAAGTTGCTCCTCAGTCAAGTGACTGAACAACTCCACCTCGCTGAGCAGGCTTTGATTGTTTTGCAGTTCTGTAGTCATAGCGCAGATCATACCAATACTTTGGACTTGGGTATTCTCACGACGGGTTATTGTTGCCATCGTTTGCTGTTCACTATTGACAACAAAGGTTCTGAGGTACACTGAGGTCGAGCTTTGCTAAGGATTAGGCAGGTGAGAGCGTCAGACTAGGCGCGAGTAGATACCATATAAAAAAGGTGGAAAATCAATGATCTTAAACAAACTACAGTTGCTGGGTTTGGCAGCGATTGGCATCGCCATGAGCTCGACATCTTACGCACAAGACACATTAGTCTATTGTTCAGAAGGCTCACCAGAGGGATTTGATCCTGCGCTCTACACGGCTGGTACGACTTTCGACGCATCATCGCGCCAGGTGTATAACAAGCTGGTTGAATTTGAACGCGGCACTACCGTCATTGCACCGGCACTCGCTGAAAGCTATGAAATATCTGAGGACGGTCTTGTTTACACTTTCAAGCTGCGATCTGGAGTGAAATTTCACACCACATCATTTTTCACACCAACGCGTGATTTCAACTCTCAGGACGTTGTATTTTCATTTGAACGTCAGCGCCTTGCTGATAATCCTTACAACTTGGTCTCAGGTGGTACTTGGGAATATTTTAATGGCATGTCTATGCCTGATCTTATTCAATCCGTTGAAGCGGTTGACGATCTGACAGTGAAATTCACGTTGACTCGGCCTGAAGCTCCGATGATTGCCAATATGGGTATGGACTTCGCCTCCATCGTGTCAGAGGAATACGCAACAGCCTTGCTCGAGGCAGGTACACCAGAGAAATTAAATCAGGAGCCCATTGGAACGGGACCGTTCAAGTTCATCGCGTATCAGAAAGATGCTGTCATTCGCTACCAGGCACATGAAGATTACTGGGCAGGAAAAGCGTCTATCGATAATCTGGTCTTTGCCATCACTCCAGATAACTCAGTGGGTTATCAGAAACTACTGGCGGGCGAGTGTCACGTGCTGGGGTATCCTAATCCGGCCGATGTTGCCACCATGCAAGAGGATGATTCACTAACTGTTCTAGAGCAAGAGGGGCTAAACGTGGGTTATCTGGCATACAACACTACGGTGCCTCCTTACGATAATGTTAATGTGCGTAAGGCACTCAATATGGGCATTAACAAGCAGGCCATTCTCGATACTGTATTTCAAGGATCAGGGAAAGCTGCAAAAAATCCAATTCCACCCACTATCTGGTCTTATAACGACGCCACAGTAGACGACGAATATAATCCGGAAAAAGCCAAAGAAATGCTGGCAGCAGAGGGTGTTGAAGATCTGAAGATGAAAATCTGGGCAATGCCAGTTGTACGTCCATACAATCCAAATGCACGTCGTATGGCTGAAGTGATGCAGGAAGACTTTGCAAAAATTGGTGTTGAAGTAGAGATCGTATCGTACGAATGGGGTGAGTACCTGAAGCTGTCAAGAGAACTTGATCGTGACGGTGCTGTTCTTCTTGGCTGGACTGGCGACAATGGTGACCCTGATAACTTTCTTGCAGTTCTATTGGGTTGTGATGCGGTAGGCAACGGTAATCGTGCCCAGTGGTGTCATGAGCCGTTTGATGATTTGATTCAGCAAGCTAAGGTCGTATCAGATCAGGCAGAACGAACCGATCTGTATGAGCAGGCGCAAACTGTTTTCAAAGAACAGGCGCCATGGGCAACAATAGCTCATTCCGTTGTTTACAAAACGATGCGTAACGAGGTGCAGGACTTCAAGATAGATCCATTTGGTGGTCATATCTTCTACGGTGTATCGTTGGCTAAGTAGGCCAACTATTTTTTGATAACAACGGCCGCTTGTGCGGCCGTTGTCTTTTTTGCACTCAAGATCACGATCTCAGTTCCCATTTATAAGAGAAAGGGGTGTTACAGAAATAGTGTCTTGAAGCTGATAACTTTTCATGTGGAGTTCTTTGAATGTCAGATCGTTTTGAATCACTACGAATCATAGCGAGACAGGAAGGTCTTGATGCCATAGCGTTAGTTCCAGGTGCTAATTTTGCACATCTGTTTAACAAGGGGTTCCATCAGAACGAACGCCCTATGATGATTTTAGTTCCGGCTGAAGGTAAGCCTTCGGCTGTGGTGCCAAATCTGGAATTGGCATCGTTCGCCGATTTATCTTTTGAAGGTGAGGTATTCGACTGGCGTGACGAAACAGGTTACCAGTCAGCATTCGATGCGTTGATGCAGCAGCACAAGGTCAACACTCTCGGTGTTGAAGGGCAGGTGATGCGTGTTTTTGTTGATCAAGCGTTGCGTAAGAGCTCACCCTCCTTAGTCATTAGCGATGCCCAGCAAGCGATTGCCAGTTTACGTTTGTGTAAAACACCCGCAGACGTCGATGCCATTCGTCATGCTATTGCGATAAGCGAAACAGCATTGGCCAACACCATCGATCAAGTAAAGATTGGCATGACTGAAAGGGCGGTAGAAAGCATCCTTACACAACAGCTATTTGCTGCTGGCGCTCAGGATTTCGCATTTTCTCCTATTGTGGCTGCGAGCACTAACTCCGCACAGCCACATGCACATAGTCGCACCGACTATCAATTGCAGGCTGGAGATGCCTTGTTAATCGACTTTGGCGCACGCGCTGAAGGTGTCTGTGCGGATATAACACGTACCTTTTTTATCAAGCATTGTGCTGATGCACATGCTGAAATCTACAATACGGTATTGGCTGCGAACAAAGCAGGTCATGCAGCATCACGCCCCGGAGCTACGGCTCATGATATCGACGATGCCACCACTCAGGTGCTGGAGTCATCAGCCTTTGCTGACAGAATCAGACACAAAACAGGTCATGGTCTTGGCCGTGATATCCATGAAGATCCTTATATTATGCGTGGTAACTCTGAGATTCTTCGTAGCGGCATGGTGTTTACCATTGAACCTGGATTGTATGAGCTATCAGAATTTGGTGTGCGTATCGAAGACGATGTATTGATCACTGATAGCGGTAGTGAGTCGTTGACTCACTTTGAAAAATCTTTAACACTCATTGGTTAAAGGAGGGCTGTGTAGCATGTTGGGATTTATCTTGCGAAGGCTAGGTACTTTTATACCCACGTTTATTGGAGTGTCGATCGTATCGTTTCTGTTTATCCGTTTGTTGCCGGGTGATCCTATTCTGCTGATGGCAGGAGAACGTGGTATGAGCGATGACCGCTACGCTCAATTGATGACGCAATTCGGTTTTGACAAACCTCTGTTGACTCAGTACTGGGATTACCTCAATGGCCTTATTCGTGGAGATCTAGGACTATCGTTCAAAACCAAAAGGCCTGTATGGGATGAATTTTTTGCTCTGTTTCCAGCTACCTTAGAACTGTCACTGTGTGCTATCGCTTTTGCTATCGGACTTGGAATTCCAGCAGGTATTGTGGCTGCCGTTAACCGTGGTAAGTGGCCAGATCAGGCGCTTATGAGTACTGCATTGGTTGGGTATTCCATGCCCATCTTCTGGTGGGCGTTGCTGCTCATCATATTTTTCTCTGGCACCTTAGGTTGGACACCGGTTTCTGGTCGAATTTCACTGATGTTCTTTTTTCCCACTGATACAGGCTTTATGCTCATTGACAGTTTTCGAAGTGGTCAGGCTGGGGCGCTTGCCTCTGCGGTAGAGCATTTGATATTGCCCACTATAGTGTTGGGTACCATCCCGTTAGCCGTTATTGCGCGACAAACACGGTCCGCCATGCTTGAGGTACTCAGTGAAGACTACGTACGTACTGCAAAAGCGAAGGGTTTAAGTCCACTACGGGTTAACGGTGTGCACGCATTACGCAACGCCATGATTCCTGTAATTACCGTTATAGGCTTGTCCGTGGGTACATTGATGGCAGGTGCCATCCTCACTGAGACTATATTTTCTTGGCCGGGTATCGGTAAATGGATGGTAGAAGGCATTGGGAGTCGCGACTATACGGCAGTACAAGGTGGGCTTCTCATGATCGCAGTTATTGTCATGGTGGTGAATCTGGTAGTGGATTTACTGTACGGTTTGATCAACCCAAAGATTCGTCAACGATGAGTGCGCCATCTGATACGCCAGCAGCCGTTCAAAGGCGCGGGCGTTTTCTAGAGTTTTGGGGCTACTTCCGAGAGAACAGAGGAGCCGTTGTCGGTCTGGTAGTTTTTGCTATTTTTATACTGATTGCTATTTTTGCCGATTTGATTGCACCTCATTCGCCCACTGCGCAATATCGCGAAGCGTTGTTGCAACCCCCCATGTGGTTAGCAGGTGGTACCAGTGAATTTATGCTAGGTACTGATGCAGTGGGCAGAGATCTCTTATCGCGACTCATGCATGGCGCGCGCTATTCGTTTTTCATTGGCGTTATCGTCGTGGTGATATCGGCGGGTAGTGGTGTGATTATTGGTCTTGTCGCAGGTTTTGCGAGAGGTTGGCTGGATACCATGATTATGCGTGTCATGGATATCCTGTTGGCATTTCCGAGTCTATTACTTGCGCTGGTGCTGGTGGCAATTCTTGGTCCGTCTCTGGTCAACGCTATGATTGCTATAGCCGTTGTACTTCAGCCGCATTATGTTCGTTTGACTCGTGCAGCCGTATTGCAGGAGCTACCTAAAGACTATGTGACATCAGCACGAGTTGTGGGTGCCAGTCGAATTCGCTTGATGTTTGTAACGGTCTTGCCCAATTGTTTGGCGCCCATAATAGTACAAGCAGCATTGTCATTTTCCACAGCAATACTGGATGCGGCAGCGCTAGGTTTCCTTGGTCTAGGGGCGCAGCCGCCTACACCGGAGTGGGGCACAATGTTGGCCGATTCGCGTGAATTTGTTTTGCGTGCATGGTGGGTTGTTACCTTTCCAGGTTTGGCGATACTGATCAACGTGTTGGCTATTAATCTGATGGGTGATGGCTTGCGTGATGCACTCGACCCAAAACTCAAACGCAGCTAGAGTACGCGGAGAACGTATATGCCTCTACTAGATGTCCGCAACCTATGCGTAGAATTCAAAACTGCTGACGGATTGTTTAAAGCAGTAGATGGTGTCGATGTGCAGGTTGATGTTGGTGACGTGCTTGCTATCGTGGGTGAATCAGGCAGTGGAAAGTCGGTGTCTATGCTCGCAGTGATGGGTCTGCTTCCTTGGACCGCAAACGTGACGGCTGATGCCATTGTGTTCGATGGCGTGGATTTTACAACAGCGGGTGCAAAGCAAAGACGTTCAATCATCGGGCGCGATGTGTCTATGATTTTTCAAGAGCCTATGACCAGTCTTAATCCCTGTTTTACCGTTGGATTTCAGATCGGAGAGGCACTTAAGACGCACTTGGCATTATCGCGCTCCGAGCGTCGTAAGCGATCAATAGAGTTACTGGAGCAAGTGGGATTGCCGGAGCCCGAGCGTCGCTTACGGGCATTTCCGCATCAGTTGTCAGGCGGTATGTCGCAGCGCGTCATGATCGCCATGGCAATTGCATGCAAGCCAAAATTATTAATTGCAGATGAACCAACAACAGCACTCGATGTAACGATACAGGCACAAATTTTAGAACTATTACTAGAATTGCAAAATGATACTGGTATGGCCCTAGTGCTGATAACTCATGATATGGGCGTGGTGGCAGAAACAGCTCAGCGCGTTAGTGTGCAGTATGCAGGGCAGAAGGTAGAGGAGCAATGTGTTCAGGATTTGTTTGTTGATGCACACCATCCTTACACACATGCCTTGCTGGCAGCTTTGCCAGAAAGAGCCACTACTCGCACATTGCCAAGCATTCCGGGTGTTGTTCCTGGGCAGTTTGACCGTCCACAAGGGTGTCTGTTTTCTCCTCGATGCGCCTTTGCTGATGCACAGTGTCAGAGCGCACAGCCGCTTGTTCAAAGTGAGTCCTTAGGTTTTGCGCGTTGCCATTATCCATTGTTAGATGGCAAGCCTTTGCAGGCTAGTGAGGTGCGAAAATGAACGATGAAAATAGCCCTCTACTTATAAAAGCGTCGAATTTGAGTCGGCATTACCAGGTCTCAGGTGGCCTCTTTAAAAAAGACGTTTCGGTAAAAGCGCTTAACAATGCAAGCTTTGAACTCAGAGCAGGTAGAACACTGGCAGTGGTGGGTGAGTCTGGATGCGGTAAGTCGACGTTAGCGCGTGTAGTTACCATGATTGAAACGCCAACAGAAGGTGCTTTGAATCTTGATGGCCATGTTATCAGTGGCGACAACCCGTTAAGTGACGAGCAACGTGCACAACTGCGGGCGTCGGTTCAGATTGTCTTTCAAGATCCGTTTGGTTCGTTGAATCCCAGGCAAAGTATCGGTCGCATTATTGAAGAGCCCTTATTAATAAACGAGCCAACACTGTCTGCATCGGAAAGAGAGAGTCGCGCCCGTCAAATGCTCAGTTTTACAGGTTTGAGGTCGGAGCACTATGAGCGCTATCCTCATATGTTTTCTGGCGGGCAGCGTCAGCGGATAGCGGTCGCTAGAGCATTAATGCTTAATCCTCGTATTCTGGTTCTCGATGAACCTGTCTCAGCGTTAGACCTATCCATACAATCTCAAATTCTCAATTTGCTGATCGAGTTGCAAGAGCGCTTGGGTTTGGCGTATTTGTTTATTTCTCACGATTTATCGGTAGTAAAGCACATGGCAGATGACGTGCTGGTCATGTATCTAGGGCGTATTGTTGAGTCGGGGCCTGCGGAGCAGGTTTTTGCCAATCCACGCCATCCCTATACCCAAGCACTCTTGTCAGCGACACCGGTAGCTGATCCTTCTCGGGTACAACATCGCATACGTCTAGAGGGTGAGTTACCCTCACCACTGAATCCACCAAAGGGATGTGCATTTAATCCTCGTTGCTGGAGAGCTGAGGACCGTTGTCGTAGTGAAGCACCTGAACTAGCTATGCTCAATACACACAAGGTAGCCTGTTACTTTCCTTTGTGAGTGGTTTCAGGCAAGTAGAAGGTGCTAGTGGGTGATCACAGCGGTGATGTTTACAAAACGAAAAATTATTTTATTTGTGTTTCATGGGGAGACCCCTAATGCCCAGTAACCTTAAAATCGACTATATAGAATTACCGGCTGCGGATCTAAATGCCGTTGAATCTTTTTATTCGTCTGTTTTTTCGTGGACCTTCGAAGACTATGGGCCAGAGTATCGAGCGTTTACTGACGGCCGGCTTGATGGTGGATTCTATCGTGCACCGCTAAGCTCATCTGCAGATAACGGTGCCGCTTTAGTGATCTTCTACGCTGAGGATCTTGAAAGTGTACAAACTGCTATCGAGAGTTCAGGTGGCAAGATAGTAAAGCCGATTTTTGATTTTCCAGGTGGTCGGCGATTCCAGTTCACTGACCCTGCTGGCAACGAGTTGGCAGTTTGGAGTGATCGCTGAGATCGACGCTAGGCAGCAGGCTGTGGTAACTAAGTGCATAGTTGTATATCCATGGAGGTGAAGCTTGTGATCACGGTGCCTAGTACCACATTGCCATTGGCGGGTTCAATCCGTAGTGTTTCCGAACCCACTAGCGAAATTATTGAGTCTTCTATATTGTTAACATCGTCGAGAAATACGCGATCACTGAATTCGTCTTTTGACGCAGTGCCGTTAAAGAAATCGGACTCAAAGCAGTTTCTGTTTAGGTCTTCACGCGAAACAATCACGTTTGCCTCTCCCGCCTCATTGGGAGTTTCTATCTCGAGAAAAGCTTCCGTATTGGTGCCATCCCAGTCCCTGGGTAGCGAGTAAAGACCTTCAAACGCAGAGACTAAAAACACAGCATCTGGATTGGCTTCGCTGTCACCTGCCGGGCCACCTGAACACGCCACAAGTAAAGAGGCGCAAAGGCAAGTGAAAATAACAGTTTGTTTGTTCATAGTGCTCCGACGTAGAAAAAGCGATTAATGCCAGTTACCCTAAGCATTATAGGTATAGCATGACAATATGGCAGATTTAGAGACAATACGCGTGCCGAAACAATGACTCATATCGTTACAGTTGATGGTGGTGCAAGCCGGTGTCGCATGGCGCTGTTCACGGCTCAAGGTGAACGGCTTGCGCGAGTGATCGTTGATGATCACGCAAGTCTTTCAATGGGTGTTGATGCGGCCTGGCAACATATCCAGCAAGGGCTGGCCAATTTGCGAGTTGAACTGGGGTACGCCCCAGATTGGCTGCCATCTGTTCTAAGCATGGGGCTTGCGGGGTCGCTACGAGAACAAGAGCGAGGCGAGTTTCTCAGTTTAATGCCAAGCTCTATCGATGCTCGATTGTGCACCGATGGACTTGCCCAACTTTATGGTGCGAGTGCAGGCGGCCCAGCTATCTGCTTGGCAGTGGGTACGGGAAGTGTTGTCCATTGGCTAGCAGAAGATGGAACAAACTCGATGGCAGGCGGTTGGGGCTTTCCCGTGGGTGATCAAGGCTCTGGTGCATGGTTGGGCTTAAGAGCAATGCAGCACCTGATCCATTGTTATGATCAAGGAGGGCAAGGTGGTGCATTATGCGCATCTATTCAACAGCGTACTGGCACTTCTGTGTCTCAGATACAAGGTTGGACCACGCAAGCCCGATCAAGTGTGTTGGCCCAATTAGCACCATTGGTGTTTGAAGCTGCGGAATCTGGAGATTCCGCAGCGCAGCAAATATTAATAGAAGCCGTAGATCACTGTTTGCACTTAATTGAGCACGCGCCAGCCTCGTTACCTGTGTTTGTTGTTGGGGGCGTAGGAGCGCAATTAAGCTCTCAACTCTCGCAACGATTAGGTGAACGACTGCAGGTGTCGCGTGGTGATGCCTTAAGTGGGCTATGGCATCTAGCAACACAATAACTCTTTTATCAAAAAATCAAAGCTCAAACGCGAAGAACTCACATGTCCAATGCAGAAACTGTGACTAACACTGAAGCCATTAATCGCTCTATGCTAGATTTGGATCTTCGAAGTAATTCAGCTATATTGCAGGCACTTTTAGCCAGCCAACAATGCGCTGTAGATGCTGTTTCCCAAGTGGAGCCTCTACTTGATGCAGCTGTTGAAGCCGCTGCGCTTCGCCTGCGAGAGGGGAATGGTCGGATTGTGCTGGCAGGAGCAGGTGCCTCTGGACGCATTGCCGTTCAAGATGGCGCAGAGTTATGGCCAACGTACAGTTGGCCCAACGAACGACTTCTTTGCGTAATGGCAGGTGGCAACGAGGCTTTAGTGGGCAGTATTGAAGGCGTTGAGGATGACGCAATAGCCGCTGCAACACAGGTAGAGAAATTTGCCATCGGTGTGCAAGATGTTGTAGTTGGCGTTGCGGCCAGTGGCACATCTGCTTGGACATGTTCCTGGTTGAAAGTGGCGGCTGAGCGTGGAGCTTTGTGTATCGGTATCGCCAACAATGCGCAAACACCGCTCTTGGAGATTGCTAACCACCCATTGTTTCTTGATACCGGACCTGAAGTGCTAGCAGGCTCAACTAGAATGAGTGCGGGTACGGCGCAGAAAATTATTCTCAATCTTTTCAGTACCACGCTCATGATTCGCTTGAATAGAACCTACGGCAATCTGATGGTAGATATGGGTGCTGTCAACAATAAGCTCGACACGCGAAGAGTGCGCTTGTTGCAGGCCATTCTTCCAGATGTGTCGGACGACAAAGCGCAGGAATCTTTAGTCAAGGCCGGAGGTTGGATAAAATTAGCGGTATTACTTGCTGCTGGAGGTTCGGAAGAACAATCACGCGAGTGTTTAACGCGGTACTCGGGATCGTTAAGAGCCTCGCTGAAAGAGTTGGGCCAATGATCTAAAGCTAGAGCCAATGTAGTCGTTACATGTGGTCAGAACGGTATTTCTGTGATAAGCATATGAGTGGTGGAAAACATAACGAATTACCTGTTAAGAATCCACTCAGTGACGCCAGAATTCGACACGATATTCGTGCATCTTTGGCTATTTCCAAAGGCATGTGTCAGGCGTTGGGCATGTCTCTTGATGAATTATCTGAGGTAAGTGCCATTGCGGCACGTGAGGAGCGTCTCAATTGTGTAGAAAAACTCGAGAGAGATTACCGATTTTGTTTGTCCCGAATTCTACGATCACTCGACCAGCTAGATAGTACGGTTGAAGGGGCTGTTATTCGTCCGGCTCCTATAGTGGAGTCCGATATTCAGGGCACGGCTCGATGATTCATGCGCCGATGAGAAGTAGCAAGTCTGTCGATTGTCTGGATTTACTGATTGTCGATGATAACGATCTTACGCTTGAGATTATAGCGTGGTCTTTACGTGATACCGACATAAGTTACCAGTTATGTAGCGAAGCTACAGAGGCATTGCAGGTCCTTTCAAAGATTATTCCTCATATGCTTATCGTGGATTATCATATGCCCAAGGTGGACGGGCTTGAATTACTCGAGCAGTTCAATCAGCTACCACAATCTAACACGTGCGCAACATTTCTTTGCACCTCCGCACACCTCGTCCCTGATCAACTGACCAGTCTTAGCAAACTAGGCATTCAGCTAATTGATAAAGATCAGTTATGCAATAAGGAGTCATTGCTTAATCTGGTGTTACAGCGAGGCTTGGCAGTTAACGGGGAATTTTGTGGTCCAAAGCAGCAGGGCATGGAGCACTTGTTGCAATATAGTGCGTGACTAAAGCGGTAATTTTTTGGTCTAAAGGTTAAATCAATATTAATGAGACCCTTATTGTGATGCAAGCAGGCGCAGTTCAAACACAATCTTTACAAAAGATTAAAGTGCTGATCGTGGACGACTCGGTAACCATTTGCCGGTTCTTGGAAGCCACATTTAACGAAGAACCAGATTGCGAAGTGGTTGGCTATGCATTAGATCCATTTGAAGCGCGTGATAAAATAAATAAACTGCAGCCGGACGTCATAACATTAGATGTAGAAATGCCCAAAATGGATGGTGTTACATTTCTTAGAAATTTGATGCGTACGCATCCCATTCCTGTGGTCATGTTTTCTTCACTTACTAATTCAGGTACAACCGCAACTCTTGACTCTCTTGAGGCTGGTGCTATCGACTTCATGCCAAAACACAGCGCAAGAAGCGGTGAAAAAATAGAAGATTACATTAAGGAGTTGGTTCGTAAGGTCAAGGCCGCCGCCGAGGTTCAATTGTCGGCACCTCAAGCTATCCAACACACAACACCTATCCCTGAGCTAGAGACATTGAAAAACAAGCTTGCTCAAGGTGTACGACTGAACACTGATATTAAACGCCTGATCGCAATAGGATCAAGTACAGGAGGGCCAGAAGCCCTTAGAAAAATACTGAGTCAATTAGACGCCAAAGACTGCGTTTTTGCCATTGCTCAGCACATGCCTAGAATATTCATTGAATCGTTCGCAAAGCGTATGAATGAGCAAAGCGCGTTCACAGTCAGTGTTGCCGAGGATGGGCAACCACTATTACCTGGCCATGGTTATATTGCTCCTGGTGGCCGACATTTAACATTGGATAACCGTAACGATGGACCTCACTGGAAAGTACTAGACAGCATGAAGATTTCAGGTCATAAACCATCGGTAAATGTTTTATTTAAAAGTATGGCCATGCATGCACCAAAGCAATCTATCGGTGTTTTGCTGACTGGCATGGGAGAGGATGGCGCAGAGGGACTTAAAGCGATGCGCGATTCAGGGTGTACAACGTTAATACAGAACGAGGCTAGTAGTGTTGTGTGGGGAATGCCAGGTAAGGCTCATAGGTTAGAGGCACAAGATGAGACTTTGCACCTTGATCAGATAGCCCCTGCACTTAATCGGCTATTACTAGATCTAGGCTAAGGTAGTTATTATTAAGATGGGTGCTCATTCAGAAAATTTTCGGAAAAATACACTAGATTTTATATAACTTATTCGTTAGCAAAACACGGTAAGCGCATTGTTCAGTCAATGAAACGGGTGTCGATAAATGTTTAGGAAAAAAACAAACTTTGACAAGTTGCCCGCTAACGAATACGTGTAAGTAAACGGTCAAAGTGAGACACCGAGAACGTAAAGAATGGTCGATATTCTCCAAGAATTTCTGTTAGAAAGTCGTGAAGGCCTTGATCAACTAGATCAAGATTTTATTGGCCTAGAGAAAGATCCCGGTGACATGGGAACCCTTGCCAGTGTGTTTCGAACCATACACACGATAAAGGGTAGTTGTGGCTTCCTTGGGTTTGCGACGTTAGAGGGCGTTGCTCATATGGGAGAAAATATCCTTGATCGATTACGCAACAACGATTTTTCTCTGAATGAGCAGATGACCAGTCTTTTGTTGGAGATGGTCGATGCGATTCGTGAACAGTTAGATTTGATTGCCGCCACCGGCAGTGATGGTGGTGATTATCAGTCGCTGGTATCCCGGCTTGAAGCTCTAGGTAACGACCTACCTTTAGATGGCGCCCCTAATGAAATCAATGATAATTCAAACGATGTGAGTACCCCTATCACAATGGCTACAGAAGTACTTGAGCTTGAGCTGGAAGAAAACGACACCGAGGAGCCGGTGGTTGTAGAACTTGACGAAGAAATGAAAGAGGTTCTAAAAGATTTTCTCCAAGAGAGCTTTGAGAATCTTGACATTGTTGATAGTGAATTAATAGAACTAGAAGAGCAGCCTGATAATCGAGATATGCTTTCATCGATATTTAGATCGATGCATACCATAAAAGGAACGTGTGGTTTCTTTGGGTTTGACAAGCTTGAAAAGGTAACTCACATTGGTGAAAACCTGCTTGTGAAGCTACGTGATGGTGAATACAGCATGAATGAGCAAATCGCTACTGGATTGTTGGCGATGGTAGATGCAGTTCGCGCTATGCTGCATGAGATAAGTGCTCATGGTCATGACGGAAGAAAGAACTACAAGCAGTTGATACAACTGTTGAGCGAGCTAAAGAGCAACGGCAAACTAGACACCGCTGAGCTAATACAAAAGCCTTCTAAAACAACACCAGTTAATGCAACGCAAGAGCCTATAAAAGATATGTCTGGCTCAACTGTGGAGACATCAAAGCCTATAGAAGTCGCATCCCCAGAGGCCTCGTCCACAGCCAAGCCGCAGGGAGCTGATAAAAGTACGGGTGCACAAGTTTCAGGTAATGCAGTTGAAGCTTCAATACGAGTAGATGTGCCCGTGTTGGATTCATTGATGAATCTTGTAGGTGAGCTGGTACTGGCTCGAAATCAGATTGTTGAGTATGTGGGGATTCATGAAAACGTGCAAGTTGTTGCTGCAGCGCAGCGATTGAACTTGATCACCAGTGAGCTCCAAGAAGGTGTCATGCAAACCCGAATGCAACCTATACACAGTGTATGGGCCAAATTACCGCGGGTTGTACGCGATCTTTCACGCGCATGCGGCAAGCAAATTCGTGTGGAGATGGAGGGCAAATCCACCGAGCTCGATAAGTCACTTATTGAGGCCATGAAAGACCCAATAACACACCTGGTGAGAAACTCAGTGGATCATGGTATTGAGACACCGGAAGCCAGAGTGGCCGCTGGCAAACCAGCCGAGGGTGTTTTGATGCTCAGAGCATTTCACGAAGGTGGTCAAGTACATATTGAAATATCAGATGATGGGGGCGGCATTCCAGCACATAGAATAAAAAATAAGGCCATAGAGAACGGTGTGGTTAGTGCTGAACAAGCAAGCAAAATGACTGATTCGGAAGCTTGCAAAATGATCTTCCTGCCTGGTTTGTCAACTGCGGAGGAGGTCACTAACATCTCTGGTCGTGGTGTGGGAATGGATGTTGTAAAAACGAACATCGAGAAAATTAGCGGTACTATTGATCTGGACACAGAGATTGGCCGTGGCACTACCTTTAAAATTCGTGTTCCCCTAACGCTAGCAATAGTGCCCGCTCTCATAGTGTCAACGGGGCAGCAACGATTTGCTATTCCGCAAATTAATTTGATTGAGCTAATACGGGTCGATGAAGATCAGCAAAGTGATGCAATTGAAAACATTCAAGGTTGTCCGGTTCACAGGTTAAGAGGTCAATTGTTACCTCTAGTGTATTTACAAAAAGAACTAAAATTACCTGATCAACGAAGTGGCGCTTTGAATATTGTAGTTTTGCAAGCTGAGAAGCGGCGATTCGGACTTGTTGTGGATCAGATAAACGATACCCAAGAAATTGTGGTTAAGCCCTTGGCAGATGCCCTTAAAAGTATCCCAGTGTTTGCTGGTGCCACCATCATGGGAGATGGTCGAGTGGCGTTGATACTAGACACCTTAGGTATAGGCCATCGTGCTCGAGTTATAGGTGATGCCGCGAAGAACACATCTAAGAATGTTGCGCTAGAAGGTGGTGAGAATAGTCGACCGAGTGAATCGCTATTGCTTGTTAATACATCAGGTAAGAGCCGGCTTGCAATTCCCCTAAATCAAGTTGCACGTTTAGAACAGTTTGAAGTAGATCAGACTGAAATGGCCGGCAACATAAACGTTGTCCAGTATCGCGGTCAGATTTTACCTCTTATAAAATTATCAGATTTTCTACATGATAGGCGTGCATCTAATGGAGATGAAGAGCCGCTTAGCGATCAGATACAAGTGGTGGTGTTTGGTGAAGAAGGTATGCAGGTTGGTTTAATTGTAAAAGAAATAATTGACGTGGTTGATGAGGTTTTGCAAGTAAGAGGCAAATCCAGTAGGCCAGGTGTGATTGGAACTGCGGCTATACAAGGGCAGGTTACTGAATTGTTTGATGCTGCTGCATTTACCACTAGTTCTCAAGAACTGTTACTTGGACTTGGAGAAGCTGCGTGAGCCAAACTACATCACAAAAATATTGTACTTTTTACCTTGATAAATACTACTTTGGTATTGAGGTTGAACAGGTACAAGAAATCATTAGATTTCAGGAAATAACTCCAGTTGCGTTGGCACCAAAAGTTGTAAAAGGGTTGATTAATTTGCGTGGACAAATAGTGACGGCTGTAGATTTACGGTGTTTGCTAGAGCTACCAGATCGTGAAGAGGGTAAGGTCCCTATGAATATTGTCGTTAGAACCCCATTAGGTGCATTCAGTTTACTGGCTGATCGAATTGGTGACGTGCTGGGGCTCGCTGATGACAGCTTTGAGTCACCACCTGACAATCTCTCTGGCATGGCTGGTGAGTTGATTGAACGTGCCTATAAGCTTGACGGGAAACTATTGCTGACAATGGCTATTAGCAAACTTGTCAGCGCAGAAGTCTTGAATCGTACAGAAGTTGCTGCAGAAGCGGCATGAAAAACTTAGTGTCTGGCAGCTGGACAAAGGGAATTCATTAAATGTTATCTCTAGGGATACGATCCAAGTTACTAGTAGCTTTTGGTTGTGTGATGGCAACAACCCTTGTGGCCAGTGCTATCGCATTTATTTCGTATGCCCGAGTAGGGGACTCGCTAGAAAACATCACTCAAAAGAGCGTTCCTCTTATGGTTGAATCCATGGAGTTATCGCAGCTTTCTGCAGAGTTTGGCGCCAGAATTCCATTGTTGGCACGTGCTACGACTATTGCTGAGGCTGAAAATCAGCACCAGCTAATCATTGGATCCTTGAGAAAATCCTCTCGTATTATTGAATCAAAAATTGCGAACGGCATTAACTTGTCTGATTCAAAGCAAATTCAGCTTGATCTGGCTGAGCGAGAGAATAATGTAGAAAAATTATATTTCCTGACCAGAAATATGATTTCTGACACAAGCAAAGTTCAGGTGGCTGCAATAAATGCAGATGAGCAGCTGTTGGCAATTGATAAAAACTTGCTAACCATCGTTGATAAAACAACATCGAGATTTATGAAGTCAGCAAAACGTATTGCACAGCAAAGTGGTGCGGGAGTTGACATCGTACTTAATCAGTATATTGACTCAATGGTAGCAACTGTCAAATTAGAGGCTGAGGTTAGGCAGCTTGTGGAACATATAAGAATACTACTTTCTGCAAACAGCGAAGTCGAAATTAGAGACGGTAAATTAGCAATCCCAGCGATGCTTAAAACTATTACTGAACTTGACTCAAGGGTAGATAAAACGAGAATTGAAAACAAGACTGAATACTACGATTTACTCATAAATTTGCGTAGTCTAGCCGAGGGCAAATCAGGTATTCAGAGTGTGGCCCCGGCAGGTAGAAAAACTCAGGAAGTACTTAATCTATCAACGGAATTAGATCAGATCCGGAACATCGCAGAAAGAATTCTTTTGCCCATTGTTGATGATATTTATGCTGATGCCCTTCGTATCGGCTCGACTCTTCACAATCGTGTCAATACAGAAATGCCACAATTAATGAGCTCCGGGGTTGACAACTTGGTGGCTTCTCTACAGCTTCGGGTTGAGTTGAATACCATTGCAGGTGTTGTTGCCCAAGTGCCCAATGTGGTTGATGTACAAGGCATTGAATTTTTAAAAGCAAGACATCTGAAAGCTGCTGAGGCTATTGCTACGGATAGGCCTTTGTTGGAACAAATTAGAGGTATGTCAGCAATATTCGATGACATCGATGTCGTTCTACAGCAATTTGATTCAGCTGAAAGCGTTGCCGTATTACGCATAAGGACGATTGCAACTGCCGGTGTGATCTCTAAAATGGTAGAAACTATTCTTGCTGAACAGACAGATGCAGTTATTCGACTGGTTGGCAATGTGCGTGCAAGCCAAGCTGATGTAGATGATGCTGGCAATGCAGTTAACCGTTTAATCGTATCTAGCCAAATACAGCTTGTGTTAGTGGCATTTGTAAGCATGCTGATAACGGCTCTCGTGTATTGGCTTGTGGTTTCGCGAACCATTTTGCAGCGCTTAATTCGTATTATTGATGCGCTACGAGCTTTGGCTGAGGGAAACTACGACGTTAACGTTGATGGTCGTGGTGTCGATGAGCTCTCAAGTCTAGCGCGTACCGTGGAGGTCTTTAAGCACAATGGACTAGAGGCATCGCGACTTCAGGAAGAACAAGTGACATTAGAAAAAGCCAAGAAGGCTCAGAAAGAACTTCAACTACAAGCTGAACGTCGTGAGCAAGCTGATAGAGATCAACGACATTCAGATGAACGTGTGTTGGCCAAAAAACAACAAGAATCCGCAAATGAATTACAGCGCCGGGTAGATGAGCTTTTGGTGGCAGTTAGCGCTGCTGCCAATGGAAATTTAGAGCATCCTATAGATACAAGAGGTGAGGATGTTGCAGCTCAAATGGGTAGCGCACTAAATCAGCTTTTTACAGAGCTGCGTAGAAGTATGTCTGATATAGATGTAAATGCAACGCAGCTCGCAAGTGCCTCTAAAAGCCTGAATGCTTTGTCAGTCGATATGAACGAGACAGTGAGTTCGAATACACAGAGTGCTCGTGAAGCCACTCATATCACGAAAGAAGTGGGAGCAGGTGTGGACAGTGTGGCTGGTGCCACTGAGCAAATGAGCTCTTCAATTAAAAAAATTGCCCAGAATGCGACGGTTGCAGAATCTGTTGCAAACGAAGCGGTGATAATCGCTAAGGATACAGATGCTACCGTTCGAAAGTTGGCAGAAAGTAGTGCTGGAATAGGAACAGTAATAAAGGATATTACCTCGATTGCTGAGCAAACTAATCTTCTAGCACTGAATGCCACTATCGAGGCGGCTAGAGCAGGAGATGCAGGAAAGGGTTTTGCGGTGGTAGCCAATGAGGTCAAAGAGCTGGCGAAAGAGACAGCAAAGGCTACTGAAAAAATTGAATCAAGAATCAGTGATATTCAAAGCGACACAGATTCAGCAGTAAACGCTATAGGTTCGATAGGGAATATCATCGAAAAAATTAGCACTATCCAATCAACCATTGCAATAGCAGTTGATGAACAAGCGACCGTTACGCAGGAAATTAGTCGTTCGATAATTAAAACTGCCGATGGCACCGAGGCCATAGCATCGGTGATTCAAGTCGTCGCAGAGAAGGCTTTGGTTAATCAACAAGCCTCAGATGACATTGGTGCGGCTGCAGCAGATCTTTCTGATACGGCTGGGCGGCTTCAACAATTAGTGAAACGCTTTACAGCGTCAAAGCTAGAGGAACAAGATTCCTCTGATAACGCTTTGAGCAAGGTAGCTTAAGTACATACATATGAGCAGGAAATAATTGAATCTGTTGTCAGCGTAACCGGTAATACCGTTACTTTGTTATTAGACTAATTAGAGAAGTTCGTTATGTCATTACCACAAGCTCATGCACTAATTATTGATGATTCGCGCGTAATGCGAGCGATCTTGAGACGTATTCTTACTAACACAGGTTTCAAGATATCAGAAGCTGTCAACGGCCTGGAAGGTCTAGAGCGCCTGACACTGAATGACGATATTTCAATATGCTTGGTTGATTGGAATATGCCAGAGATGAATGGTTATGAATTTGTTAAGGCGGTTCGTAGCGATAAAAGTAACAAACATATCTGGCTAATGATGGTAACCACAGAAACAGAAATGTCGCGCGTAGTAAAAGCCATGGCTGCTGGTGCGAATGAGTATGTCATGAAGCCTTTTACTGATGATGTCATCGTTGATAAGTTACGTTTACTTGGTTTAGTTGCGGCTTGACATGAAAAACAAGCGCGTGCTAGTTGTTGATGATTCCTATTTATATCAACAATTGTTTTCTAATGCTATTGACGCTGCGGATGGACTAGAGGTAGTCGGTATTGCCGCCAATGGAAAAATTGCATTAGAAAAAATACATCAATTAGTACCCGATCTTGTACTGTTGGATATCTTAATGCCAGAAATGGATGGCATACAGACACTGATGGCGATCCGTAAAGACTGGCCATCGGTACGTGCCATTATGGTTAGCTCGCTAACCTCCGAGGGGTCAGAGGCCGCATTGGATGCTTTGGCATTAGGTGCGTGTGAATACGCTAACAAACCTGATACAGCCAATGGTATTGAGAGCATTAAGTCCGAGTTGAAAATTGATCTTGTGCCCAAGGTATTAGCATTGTGTGGTGTTGAGGATTCTGCATTTAACAGGCTAAAAACTGTTGCTAGAAATAAGGGTCAGCAATTGGATTTGCTGCGGCAGAACACATCGTCTGCTTGCGGCCAGGGCGGCAATATTGATATCGTGGCTATCGGTATATCAACAGGCGGTCCTGATGCACTGTCAAAAATACTGTCGAATTTACCGGCCGATATTGGTGTTCCTATTGTAATCGTGCAGCACATGCCGCCTCAATTCACTAGCAAACTGGCCAAGCGATTGAATTCGGTTAGTGCACTGGAAGTCGTGGAAGCCACGGCAAACGACAAGCTTCTAGCAGGAAAGGTTTTTATTGCACCCGGTGATTACCATATGGTTTTGACCCAATCGGATGATGATGTCGTGATTGAATTGAACCAAGAGGCACTTGAGAATTCATGTCGTCCATCTGTTGATCCACTATTTCGATCGATTCCAAAAATATATGGAAAAAAGTGTCTAGGAGTGATTTTGACAGGTATGGGTGGAGATGGTCTGTTCGGTTGTGAGGTATTGGTCAAGGCTGGGTGTCCGGTTATTGTCCAAGATAAAGAGACGTCGATTGTTTGGGGAATGCCCAAGTTGGTTTTAGAAGCTGGTCTTGCACAGCGGGTAGTACCAATAGAGCATATGGCAAATGAAATTGTTCATTGGGTGGGTCGTCAACCGATAGTTGGGAGCCCATTTGATCAAACGCCTCCTCTTCGTTATCCCATAGGTAAGCCAGGGAGAGTCGCATGAGTGAGATATCCGCTTCGGATTTTGATTTTGTTTGCTCGCTGGTTTATAAGTCATCAGCTATCGCCATCGATACTGATATGAAGTACTTGGTAGAGTCGCGTCTTACGTCTCTTTTGCGTAAAACTGATTTTGCTGATATACCCGCCTTGTTACTGGGATTACGCACAACCGCTAATCCAGAGCTAGCTGAGAGCGTGGTAGACGCTATGACCACAAACGAGACATCGTTTTTTCGTGATTCGCATCCGTTTACTATGCTATGCGAGGATGTACTTCCAGACATTGCACGATCGCATTCGGATACCATTACTATTTGGTGTGCCGCGTGTTCAACTGGTCAAGAGCCATACACCATAGCAATGTCAATTCTTGAAAATTGTCCGCAAATAGCGTCGCGTGTTCGAATCAAGGCAACGGATATTTCCAAAGAGGTCGTTACCAAAGCTGAGACTGGGCGATACAGTCGCCTAGAAGTTAACCGCGGCCTACCGGTGCAACACCTACCTAAGTACTTTGTACGGCAGGGGCTTCATTGGGACGTCAATAGTACGTTGCGCAATATGGTGAGCTTTAAACAATTGAATTTATTTGGCAACTGGGATGATTTGCCCATGATGGACATCATATTTCTGCGTAATGTCTTAATCTATTTTGCTCCAGAGGATAAAGCCAAGGTTTTACAAAGTACTGCAAAAATACTAAAACCTGATGGCTGTCTTTTTCTTGGACTGTCAGAGACAACACTTAATTTGAATACTGACTACAAACGAGTTACGACAGATCACAGTCATTATTACAAAATCACCGAGTAAGAGACTCACCTTATGAGCATCATTAGCGAAGAAGACATACAGGAAATTGTTGAGACAGTCTGGATGACAGTGCTTGATCTACCCATACAAGTTAGCCGAGATTATGATTTATCAACGGATAACTGTCTGGGCGCCGAGATCAAAATCAGTGGTGCTTGGAATGGAGTTGTTGCTGTTAGGGCAAGCAGGGTATTCCTAGTCTATGCTGCGTCGTTGATGTTCAGCTGCGCGCAGAGCGATGTCAATGATAGTGATTGTGCAGATACCTTGACTGAGCTGACGAATATGTTGGGTGGTACGGTTAAATGTTTGCTCCCAGAAATTTGTGATTTATCTTTACCCACTATAGGAATTGATACGCTAAATACCAACGATGCGAGCTGGGTAGGATTTGATTGCGCAGATAGCCTTGTAGCCGTGTGTGTTTCAGTGATGTCAGATGATCACGAAATAGCGGCATAAAGTCGTTATCGATACTGCTAGTTTTGGTTGATAAAATTCAAATAGAAAGACTGTAGCCCAAACACAACAGCTCTAAATACTCTAAACTTAAAGAGTCAGCACAGGCAATTTTTATTCTTGCTCGGCGCTGGCTGTTGACTTTACGTTTAGCATTTGTTGGAGAGCATTATGGTTCAGAATGTCAAGAAGACACAATCTATTACTGGCAGCCACGTATTATTGGCTGTAATGAGTACGATATTGGTGGCGTGCGGGGGAAGCAGTGGAACCGAGACTGGTATTGGTACTGGCGTCGGTAGTGAGGGATTCCTTATCTTTGATTTTGATAACGATGGTATCGAAGACTCTGCTGATTCGGATGCTGACGGCGATGGTCTTGAAGATTCAAACAGTAATGATCTTTTCATAGACCTAGATAACGATGGTCGTGACGACTTTTCCTTTAATAATCTAGGTGAGGCCTATTCTGGGGTCACAGGTGCAGAAGGTCTTGCCTCCGTCACTGAGTTCAATGTTTGCGGAAGTGTTCCGGGTACCGATGCTTTTTCTAGCACATCAGATTGGGCTGACAACTGCTTCGTAGAGCGGAGTATCAATGCGGGAGGTATATTCGCAGACAGCCTGTATGCGGTGGGTATTCAGCGCATACTATTTTGTTCAGGATTTGGTGGGACTGCAGGGCAGTCCTATGACGATTTTGCTGATGGAGAATATGGACCCCTATCAGAAGCTGCGCTCAGGGATTTTCAAGCAAGCACGCCTAATGCACTGACTGATGATGGCATTGTTGGCAGAGACACTTGGGCAAAGCTACAGGATGTTTTGTTGAATACTGCAACAGTGCAAAGGTTCACGATGTCTATTTCAGGCGGTAATTCACGAGATGAATACAGCTTCAGGTCTGGCCCTTGTGCTGGCATCGCTCTGTTTTATCAAGACATTGTCGCTGATGGCGATTTTGAAGTTGTAGGCGGTTGGCGGTTGGCCAAAAACATACCTAACGAATTTGAGGCCGTAGCGTTCTCTATAGAACCCCCATTCTCAGGACGTCTTGACTAGGGGCATTGAGCTTCTCGCTTGCATCATGTTATTAACGATGCATCTGCCTTATGAGGGAGGCGGTTTGGCCAGTGTCGTGCCATTGGCCAAACCCCATTACAAGCCATGAAAACCGTTTTGGTTGTTGGTGCAGCCGTTGCTTTCGTCATAGTATTGACAATCAGATTCTTTAATAGTCCTGATCTTACCGTTGTCGATTTGGACCCAGCATTATCGGGGTCTACGTCAAATCCGCTTCCCACTGAACCCTCCCCCTTCGACATTGTGGAGCAGGACTCTGTCGACAGCCTTGTTTTACGAAGAACTCCCACGCATCCGGCCAACGATGCCGTTAATGTCAATAAAGCAACCACTAACGATCTGCCAGTTAACACGGTTGTTGATTGGCAGCTGATACGTAGCGAAGATGAGCTTCTAGAACTAATTGACTCAATTAATGCAAATCCAGCTCTAAAACAACTTCTGATGGACACTTACCGTCAGGAGCTTGATCCCAAGCGTCGAGAAAAGCTGTCCTCCATTCTAGGTCTGGTTGGTGGAGAGCAAGTAACCTTATTGGCCAGTGAATTGATTTTTTCTGGCGATGCAACTCAACGCGTGGAGGGAATGGATTTATTGCAAGCTGTGCAACCTGGTAACCCCATGGCTCGTGAGATAGTTTCGGGTATGTTAGCTACCGAGGTTAATTCTGATGTCCTGATTGATGCGCTCACGGCCTTGGCAAAGCCTGGGCCCGTTGACGATCAAAGTCGTGCATGGCTCTCCGAACAAGTGTCATTGTTGGCAAATCATGATGATGAAAGCGTACGTGGAATAAGCCTTGGCATATTGTCTCGCTGGGCTGATGGCGGTGCACACACTGATATTTTCGTGTCAGCTTTGGATGATACTTCGCAGCATGTACGCACAGCGGCGGTATACGCACTGCATGATCACGTGGAAAATCCAGCATTAGTGGTAGAGCGGTTGTTTAGCGTGCTAGAAAATACAGACGAACATCTACGCGTTAGAAGCGCAGCTCTACTATCACTTAAATCACAACAATTAACACCTGTGCAGTGGGATCAGCTGGAGCGCCTAGAACTCGAATTAAACACACGACCAAGACGACAGTAGTATTTCAACAGTAGCTGCTGGTTTCAAATAAATGTAAACCGGTACGGATTGGATCACTAGTTGCAGGCCAGTGGCATTGCCTAGAAAAAGTGCCTCTGGTGCTATTTGGTTTTATGCCTTCCGCCGTTTTTGAAACTCATCCACCAGCTAACGAAAGCTCAGTGATACCTAAGGCACTCGAACAGAGTCAAACGGGTGTTGTAGATGGGTGTTATTCTTGGTTGCAGTGGATACAAAAGCTACTGTGTGCTGATTCTCTTGTACTCTACCGCTGTAATACGCGTTTGGGTAAAGTTGCGCTGCGTAAATTAGGCGCCTTGCCGGCCGAAAAATCACTCAATCAGGTTCTGCAGCATCTAGCTCAGCGTAGCGCTGAGTCTGCTACGTTGGCGAAATTAGATATTGCTGGCGATGGCGTCAGCTCGGCCATTGCGATTCCTGATGTTGTTGGAAAAAAAGATAGCCCAGTACAGTATGTATTGGTCATCCAACGTGATATTGGCTCATCGTTGGATCTGCAAACACAGGTAAAACTGGTGGTTTGGGCGTTTTCTGTTTTCGATAAATTCAACCTCTCTACACAATCTTCAGGTTCACCGCGAAAGCTCGTTCAATGGCTTGTTGAGCGCTTGGCTGATACCAGTTCTGGCTGTGTCTATGCTGACCTTGTTAAAGAGGTCGCAAGACGTACAAACTCAGATAGCTGCTTGCTCGCTAAGCTTGAAATAACATCAGGTAGTGTTAGTCGGGCTTCATTAATTGCTGTGTCCGGACAGCCGCGCATAGATACTCGTCTTGCGGCGTCGCGTGCACTTGTGACAAATTTTGAAACCGCCTATCTGGGTAAAAATTTACCGTTAGTCGCGCTAAATCAAGCCTGCGTTGAGCGTACCCTGACGAAACAAACAGCAGTCACTAAGGCGCTTGAGCAGTGCGCGCGTTTAAGCTTACCGGTTTGTGTAGACCAAACTTGGTTTGTGGTTGCGCTTGAACGAGCTATCACGCAACCGTTTTGTGCCACCCAGAGCAAGAAACTACATGATGAAATCGCAGCTGCAATGCAGATATCTGAAATGGTGCAGGCGGGCAAGCTAGGGGTAAGAGCAGCGCTTGGGCGACGAGGTCGGCAGTGGTTTGCCTCCGTTGGTTCCACGCGTGTACGCAAAGTGTGCGTGATAACGACGTTCTTGTTTTTCTTGTGGTTGTTTTTCTTCCCAATGGAGCACCGAATAAGTGCTCCATTGAATGTTGAGGCTTCTGAGCGACATGTTCTCATTGCACCCATTGACGGTGTTGTGGAGTCGATCGAAGTTAAGGCTGGAGATCAAGTGATTAAAGGGCAAACGCTTGCCTCTCTTGACGATCATGAATTGTTGGTGCAGCAGCAGAAGCTACAAAGTGAATCCCTCCAGAATGAACAGTCTTTTGCAAAGGCATTAGCAGGTCATGATCGAGTAGAGGTAACTCGGCTTAAAGAGCAATCATCGCAAATTAATGCTGAGCTTATGCAAATCGCATTGCAGCGCAGTAAGATGGTTTTGGTTGCTCCCACGGATGCCGTGGTGCTCAGTGCCACTCTAGATGATTACTTAGGCGCCACTATATCCGCTGGCGAGACCCTATTTTCGCTGGGCTCTATCGATTCGCATCGCTTGGTTTTAAACGTATCTGAATACGATGTGCAAGACGTTCGGATTGGACAGAAAGTAGGCCTGAGGTTATCGGCAAATCCCTCACGCGTGCTGGCGGCAGAGGTTGTAGCAATCATGCCGCTGGTGGTCGCTAGCGCTGGTGCCAATACTGTTCAGGTACACGCAAAAATAGTGGAAGACGTGTCATTGAGGCCCGGTATGCAAGGTCTTGGAAAAATACTGGTAGGTCGTCAAGCCTTAGGAGTTCAGTGGGTAAAAAGAGCGGGCTCTCGCCTGTTTTGGCTCGGCTGGAAGCTGGGATTGTTGCGATGAATGAACTGCATGTTAAACGAGCACTAGAAGGTTTCCCAGTGTTAAGCCAGCACTGCACAGTGACGCCTACCGTCGTGCGTAGTGAGCACTGGCTGATTATCAAAAATACTATTAATGCTTGCCATGTACGGCTGCAAAGAGATTTGTGGCCGGCTTTACGTCAGTTAGATGGAAGTATACAACTACAACAGTGGCTCCTTGAACATACGCCAGAGTTTGGCGATCAACGTCTGTTGGGTGCCGTAATGCAGTTGCAACGACAAGGCGTACTGAGTTCTGATGTGGAGTTATCTGACGGTGGGTCCTTAATGAGCCGCTTGTTTGCACAGAAGAACCCGTTAATGATTCGCTGCCCTTTGTTTAATCCTACACGTCTATTAGAATTTTGTTGTTTTGTATCCATTGCAATGTCAGGCAAGCTTATCCGTTGGCTATTTTTTAGTACTGTCTGCTTAAGCCTCTATCTGTTGTTCATGCATTGGTCAGCTGTTGCTCAGCAATTCACAGGTGCCACTGTCACAACTTATGTGTGGCATTTCTTTTTGCTTTATCCAATGTCCAAAGCGCTGCACGAGCTTGCGCATGGTTGGGCGTTGCAGCAATACGGCGGACAGGTCCCAGAGGCCGGTGTTTCGTTTGTCGTCTTATTTCCACTGCCGTATGTGGATGCTACGGATGCATGGACGTTAACACGTGAGCAGAGAATGCTTGTGACGGGGGCCGGGATGCTGATGGATTTATTTGTTGCAAGTATTGCCCTAATTCTATGGAGTGTACTGTCAGCTGGCGTTTTGGCTAATATGGCTTTTAGTGTAATACTAATGAGTGTGGCATCGATTCTGGTTTTCAATGCGAACCCCCTTTTGAAATTTGACGGGTATTACTTACTTGAAGATGTGTTGGATAGTCCTGGGTTGGCGCGACGTGCAACTCTGTTCTATCAGTATTTATTCAAGAGATACATTCTCAAGATTCATGAAAGTGTTAAGCCTTTAGTGGCAAAGGGTGAGAAACCCTATATGTTGATCTACGGGTTTTTGAGTCCGTGTTATCGAGTGATGATTTCACTATTGATCTGTCTTTATTTAGTCAGTACATTCCATGAGCTTGGTGTTGTATTGTCGGCCTTCTCTCTCATACCACTTTTTGGTTTTCCAATTTTTCGTTCGTATAATTATTTTCGTAATTCTCGAGACCTAACGGAGCAACGGCTACGGGCTGTGAGTGTAACTGTCAGTATCCTGATTGCTGTAGTCGCTGTGTTGTTGCTATTACCGATGCCATCTACAACACGCACTCAAGGTGTTGTATGGGTGGATGAGCAGGCTGAAATTTATGCGGCGCAGTCTGGCGAGCTGGAACAAATTCTAGTGGCAAACGGCGATATGGTAAAAAAAGGCCAGCCGATAATGGTCCTTAGCGATTTCTCACTGGATATGAACCTCAGCCGTAAGCAGGCGGCTGTGAGGTTGGCGAAACTAGATATTGAGCGATATCGCCAGAGTGATCCAAGCCTTGCAGTAACTGCACGTATCGAGTTATCTCAAGCTGATGTAGAGGTCGACTACGCTCAGCGTCAGATTGAGAAATTGATTGTGAGATCTCCCAAGGATGGGCGTGTTGCCTTTAACGATGATTATAAAAATTCTGGGCAATATGTTTCACAGGGAGTGCTTTTGGCTTACGTTGTGAATGCCAGAACAAGGCTGATCCGAGCCGTGGTTGATCAGTCAGCGCTAGGCAGAGTTTCTGGTGATGTGGGTAATGTTTATGTCAGATTGGCGTCGGCTATGTCTCACAATTTCCAGGCCTCACTTGTACGACAGGTGCCTGCTGGCACAAATGAGTTGCCCAGTGCGGCATTAATTGACACAGGTTTTGGAGGATTTGATGTTGAGCAAATTGACGTTGAACAAGGTCCTCGAACACGTGAGAAAGTATTTCATCTTGAGTTGGCTATTCATGGTGATGAGAGCACTCCGATGAACGTGCCTGTAGGTACTAGGGCTTTTGTTACGTTTCAACATGCCAATGAGCCGCTTGGGCCACGTTGGTTTCGTTTGGGACGACAACTGTTGCTGAAGCACCTAAATGTATGATTACGATGATATGCAAATTAATTTGTAATCCAGTTCAGCCAGTTCAATATTGCGCTGCTATTCAGGCAATGAGCCTTGACCATGATTTTTGCACATGGGGAGCACATCCATGAGTTTATCTTCGGCTCCAGTATCGGTCGATGTTTGGGCAAAGGCTACGGTTAATTTAAGGGACAGATTGGCGCGCTTGTGGCCGTTTCCACGTATGAGTGCTCGATTACATATCGTAGTTGGTCTCACATCATTGGTAGGCAGTAGTACGTTGTTAGCACTGTTTTTAGGTTTGATACCGGACAGGCAACTTCAAGAGCTGCAATCCAGAATAACACTTGCAGAGTCAATAACAATTTTAAGCTCTGCGCTACTAAAAAATGGTGATCTTGCAGACTTACGTTTCTCGTTAGAATTTATCATCGAGCAAAACCCATCGATACATGCAGTGCGACTTGAACGTCGCTCAGGTGGTGAATACCAGTTCCTATCCGACACTGCATCTTTAAATGATCCATCGGCGGCCCCTGTGCTGACTCAGGATATAAAAGTGCCAATTGTGCAGCGTAACCGCAACTGGGGAGAGCTAGTGGTGGAATACGTATCAGAAGATAACAACCCGAATTATCAGCAATTGCTTAGCACACGTTGGGCGATTATCGGCTTCATGTCATTTGTCTGTTTTCCATTATTCTATGTTTTTTTGGGCAAAGTTCTTAAGGAGCTCAATCCCGCTTCAGCGGTGCCCTCAAGGGTGCGCTCGGCGCTAGATACTATTGCAGAAGCACTTTTGGTGCTTGATAAGCAAGGTAATATTGTCCTGGCAAACTTGGCATTTATTGAATTAACAGGCCAGTCCATGGAGCAATTGATAGGTCAACCTGCAGTGCAATTGCCGTGGGAAAAATCAGAGTCGTATGTCTGGGAAGAGGCTTTGAACGGGGCCGAGTCCACTCGTCACGAGAAGGTACGTTTTACTGATCTCGAAGGTCAGCAACGCTCATTTATTGTGAACTGTTCGCCTGTCGTTACTGCCAAAGATGAGGTTGGTGGCGTTTTAGTTAGCATGGATGACATTACCCAGCTAGAAAAGCAGGAGGTACAGCTGCGTGAATCTATGCAGTTGGCCGAAGAGGCGAATAGTGCAAAAAGCAGCTTCTTGTCGAATATGAGTCATGAAATTCGTACGCCGATGACTGCGATATTAGGCTTCACCGAAGTGATGCGGCGAAATTCCAGACAAACAGAAGGCGAGCGACAAGAGTACCTCAATACCATTGCCAAGAGTGGTCAACATCTGTTGGAACTCATCAATGATGTACTGGATTTGTCCAAAGTTGAGTCTGGAGCAATGGAAGTCGAAGAGCTGCCTTGTCAGTGTGCAGAAATTGCCAGCGATGTAATACGTGTTATGCAGGCAAAGGCCGATGAAAAAAGCATTGGCTTACATCTGGAAATTGCAACGCAACTGCCTGATGCAATAAACGCAGATCCGTCCAGATTACGCCAGGTCATCACAAATCTTGTTGGCAACGCCATAAAATTCACTGATAACGGCGATGTTGTTGTGAGGTTGTCTGCCAACGAATCGAATGCTCAGCATGAAGCGAATGTCATTATAGAAGTTGCTGATAGCGGTATCGGTATGAGCGAAGAGCAGCAACTAAAAATATTCGATGCTTTCGCACAAGCCGACACGTCCATTGCCAGGCGTTTTGGTGGTACCGGCCTTGGTCTTTCTATTAGTCGTCAACTGACTGAAGCCATGCAAGGGCAATTGAGCGTGAGTAGTGAGCCGAATGTAGGCAGTACGTTTCGCATATCGCTGCCGTTTAACAACGAAAAATATGAGCTTGTTACACCTGAAGCCTTATTCGCGTTACTCGCTGAAGGTGAGCAGAAACTTAATGTTGTCTGGGACATCAACCCCTCACGTATTTTAGTGGTTGATGATGGCCCAGAGAATAGACAACTGCTCAGTATTGTTCTTGGTGATATGGGATTGAGTGTCGATCTAGCAAACAACGGCCAAGAAGGTGTGGATGCACTTTTCAATGCTACAGATGAGCAGGCCTACGACGCAGTACTTATGGATATTCAGATGCCAGTGATGGATGGATATACCGCGGCTTCAACTATGCGTGAGCGAGGTGCCACTTTGCCTGTGGTCGCACTCACAGCGAATGCTATGAAGGGGTTCGAAGAGAAAGTGCTTGCCTCGGGCTTTTCGCACTATATGCCAAAACCCATTGACATCGACAAGCTGGGTGCTCTTTTAGCTAAGCTGCTTGGCGGTGTTGAACGTCAAGAGCCCCAAGTAGTGGCAGCTAAAGCACCGCGCGAACAAACATCGCAGGATAAAATCGATCAAACTCACACTTTGATTAGTGATTTGGCACGATCAGACAGTCGCTTTATTCCAATAGTTGAGGATTTTCGTACTCGGCTTGCGCAGCGATCTAAAGAGCTGCGGGCAATGATTGAATCCGAGGATTGGCAGTCAATTCATGATTTTGGTCATTGGCTCAAAGGTTCTGCCTCTAGCGTTGGTCTCAATGCATTAGCTGAGCCTGGTGTTGATCTCGAAATGGCTGCTGATGCGCAAGACAATGAAGCCTGTCGTCAGATACTTTCTGTTATTGACCGTCTGCAGCAATTAATTATTTCAGATCCTTCGGAGAGTCTGTTGGATGCTGGTGTTCAGGCTGTAGCGGTTTCCTCTGAGGAGCATTCTGGCGCCTCAAATGTGAGTGCCATCGATGAAAATGAGCCAGTTTTTTCAGACTTACCTGTCGAATTACCCGAATTTTATGAAGTGGTTAGCCTATTCATTGATAAATTAGATCAACAGATGCGATCTTTACGTACAGCGGTCGCTAACAAGGATACGAAGGTTATTTTAGATATCGCTCATTGGTTGCGTGGTTCTGGCGGCAATGTGGGTTACTTGGAGTATTTGACCTTATGTGACCAGATAGAGGTCAGTGCGCAACAATCCCTGCCTACTTTGAGTGAAGACTTAGCGACTTTGGAAAAATTTAATCAACGAGTGCTAGCGGGTTGGCAGGGGACGCTAAGGCCTGCAAATCGTGGTGTGGCAAATAATAAGCCCGTCAAATGAACTCTGTTATTACGGACGCCACTGATCAAGCTTTGGAGCTTGATGATGAGATGTTGTGCTTAATGCGCAGCGCCAAGATTATGATGGTTGATGACGAACCGATTAACATGCGTGTGTTGCAGCTTCATCTTAATGTTGAGGGGTACGAGCGATTCGTTTCGGTTAGTGATTCCACAATAGCAATGAGCGTACTGCGTGCTGAGAAACCAAATGTTTTATTGCTGGACCTAAATATGCCTGAGGTCTCAGGGTTAGAGATTCTCGAGCAAATTCGTGCGGACGAAGAGCTCAAGCGCTTACCGGTTATTGTATTGACATCATCCAACAGCGAAGATATCAAGTTCAAAGCGTTGCAATGTGGTGCAAACGATTTTCTACCCAAACCTGTACACGCCAGTGAGTTAGCTTTGCGCATGCGCAATACCTTAGTGGCAAGATCGTACGAACAAAGAATCATGCATGTAGATTCTCTGACAGACCTACCTAATCGTTTAGCACTGGCGGACTATATAGAGCAACATGTAGCCAATAACGAGCTAGGTGCTGACTCTCATGCTCTGGTGCTAATCAACATTCATCGTTTCAAGACCATTAACGATAGTTATGGCTCTGCTCGTGGCGACGACGTGTTGTGGGCATTCAGCCAGCGCTTGCGTCTAGCATTTGTGGAAGCTGCGGCTGAGGAGCATGGTTCAGGTGATTCTGTGTTGGTTGTGCGTTTAGGTGGAGATCGCTTTGGTGTGTTTGCCAATTTGTTAGAGAATCCCTCTGCTCAATCAGTATTACAGGGACAACTGACTCAGTTGTTAAAGTCTCTTGAGCAGCCCTTTGCCGTTGAATCTAGTGATGTCTACATTAATGTAGGCATCGGCGCTTCATATTTTAATACGACAACAAAGACCGTTGAGGCTTTAATCAGTCACGCTGAGACGGCGATGAGAAATCACGATCAGAATTCAGGCTATCCCTGTACCTTTTTTAGTGCTGAGATGACTGATGGTGCTCGACGCTTACTTGATATTGAAAATGGTCTTAGAACTGCCATTGAAGATAACGCTTTGTACCTGACCTACCAGCCAAAAGTTGACGTGCAAACTGGGTTGATAACTGGCGCTGAAGCGCTGTTGCGTTGGCGAGATGCAAAGTTAGGCGAGTTGTCGCCGGTAGAATTTATTCCTGTGGCAGAAGCGACCAATATGATTGTGCCCATCGGGCTATGGGTTCTTGAGCAGGCTTGTCATCAAGCTGCCAATTTGCGGCGTACTGTGGCACCTCATTTTAAAATTGCAGTGAATGTATCTGTAGCGCAGTTGGCTGAACCGCATTTCACTGACTTTGTGCTAGCTGCCTTAAAGAGTAGCGGGTTACCAAGTCGTGCACTCACGCTTGAGCTCACTGAGAATATGATCATGGACGATGTGGAAGCCAGCATTGCTAAGTTGGCAGCTCTACGTGAGCTTGGCATATCAATATCCATTGACGATTTCGGCACTGGATATTCCTCGCTGAGCTATTTGCATCGATTCAGCGTTGATCAATTGAAAATTGATCGCTCCTTTATCATGCAAATTGAATCTCTCGAGGTGGGCTCTCCCATTGTTAAGGCTGTGGTTATGCTAGCTAACGACTTGGGTCTTTCCATTGTCGCAGAAGGCGTAGAAACCGAAATTCAGCTCGCCTACATTCAAACTCTGCCCCGCATGGAGTATCAAGGCTACTACATGAGTCGCCCATTGATAGCTACAGAGTTCGAAAAGCTAGTGATAGTAAACATGCAGAAACTCGCCGCTTGAACAGCATCTGATTTTTCGGCTTCTGGCCTATTCATGCCGTGTCTATCTTTACACCACAACTTACAGCCAAAAAACGTAGTTTGCAGTTTTATTTTGCTTTTTAAGTGCGCCTATTTATTATGCCTTTACAGGCGCGTTTTCTTTCAATGCATCGGCCAGTTGCTTTGAGATTTGTAATTCATTATTCACAAGCTGCTGATCGCGAGCAGCGTCCGCTTCAGGCCACCCTTGCGCATGTTGTTCTATAAGATCACCTAGAAAGCTAACAAAGTCAGGCCGGTCATTTAGGCAGGCAATGTATTGATAACGTTCCCCTCCATGTTCCTCAAAATATTCTCGGTTCTCTCCGCTAATTTCTTCTATGGTCTCGAGGCAATCGGCGGCAAATGCTGGGCATAGTACGTCGATGTTCTTGATGCCGTTTTGTGGCAGTGTCTTCATGGTCTCATCACAGTAAGGACGAAGCCATTCTTCACGACCAACGCGCGACTGGAAAACAACGAGAATTTTGTCTGCTGCGATGCCAAGCTCTTCGCCCAATAATCTGGATGTTTTGTGGCACAAGCAGTGGTAGGGATCGCCGTTGGTAAGATAGCGTTTGGGAATACCGTGATAGGAGGTTACAAGAAGATCTCCTCGTCCATTGGCATCCCAGCTTTCGCGCACGCTGGCAGCCAGCGATTGAACAAATGCTTTGTGGTCACAGAACTGGTTGATAAATCGAAGCTCTGGAATCCAGCGCGTTTTTTGCAAGCGGTCTGTGACTGCATCAAATACAGAGGCCGTGGTGGTTCCGGAATACTGAGGATACATAGGTAGCACGATCATGCGCCGCACGTTAGCAGATTCAAGCTCAGCAATAGCAGAATCTATGGAAGGCTCACCGTATCGCATACCCAGCGCCACACGCACGTGATCGCCGAATCGCTCTGTCAGTTCTTGGCGCAGGGCGTGCTCTTGTTGGCGAGAAATGCTCAACAAAGGGGAGCCTGTCTCATCGGACCAGACCTCACGGTAGGCTTTTGCGCTGCGTGACGGCCTGAAACGCAGAATGATGCCGTGTAGCAGAATATTCCAGAGCCAGCGTGGCAACTCGATAATACGAGGATCGCTAAGGAATTCGGCCAAAAAGCGTCTTACAGCGCGTGTTTCAGGAGCTGTAGGGGTGCCTAGATTGACAACCAATACACCCAATTTTTCAGTTGTACCGTGCTCAAAATTAGGTGTGCCAATGTATTTCATGTGTTTTTTCGGGAGTGCGTACTTGTGTATACGTATTGAATCGCTTGGCGGTGCGTGCGCCTTAACGAGCAGGTTGACGATTTATATAGAATAAGACGGTAATGAATTGAAGCTAGATCTGAGGTTGACACAAGGCTTGGTCAAATTTGGAGGTTAGAAAGCCTGAGTTCGTGATCGAGATTACGTTATTATACCGGACACTAGTTACTACTCCTTGTTCCCAGAGGTAAGCCTTGTCTCTTATCATTGCCTTACCGCGAGAGCGGCGCCCCGGTGAAAGACGCGTAGCCTTAGATCCGTCGCGAGTTGAGCGATTGGTGCAGGCGGGGATAAAAGTACGCATCGAGACCGATTGTGGACATTCTGCGAGCTTTCATGATGCTCACTACAAAGATGTCGACGTTTGCAGTAGCTTTGCAGATGTGGTCCGTGATGCAGACATTGTCACTAAGGTCGTATGCCCCACGATAGAAGAAATCGCCCACATGAAGCCAGGGTCAGTGCTGATCTGCACTATGTCTGCTTTCCAGCACTTGAAGGAAGTGGAACAGCTAAAACGTGCAAATATTACTGTTCTAGCCATGGATCACATGCCCAGAACCACGCGTGCTCAACCGATGGATGCATTATCGTCGCAGGCAACAGTCGCTGGCTATAAGGCTGCGTTGCTTGCTGCGGAATTATCACCACGATTGTTTCCCATGTTAACTACAGCTGCCGGCACCATACGTCCCGCGCGAGTGCTGGTGATTGGCGCAGGTGTGGCCGGATTACAGGCTATTGCTACTGCTAGACGTCTTGGCGCACAGGTAGAGGCCTACGACATACGACGTGCTGCCAAAGAACAGATCGAGTCGTTAGGCGCACGTATGGTGGATACTGGCGTTGAAGTCGCAGGTGCTGGTGGATTTGCAAGGTCTCTGCGCAAAGATGAAAGGCAGAAACAACATGATGTGCTGGCTGATCATATGGCGCGAGCACATGTGGTTATCTGCGCCGCCTCTATTCCTGGGCGTCTTGCACCTCGTATCATCACTGAAGACATGGTGAATGGCATGTTGCCCGAATCAGTCATCATTGACATGGCTGCCTCGTCTGGCGGCAATTGTGAACTTACCCGTATTGGAGAGCACTACCATCACAACGATACGCTGATCGTTGGCCCTCTAAATCTACCCAGTCATGGCGCTGTGAATGCCAGTGAGATGTATTCACGTAATGTGCACAGCATGTTGCAACTGATCATTCTTGACAATGCGGTTGTTTTGGATAGTGAAGACGACATTATCAGACGATGTGTGGTTTGCCATGCAAACGAGATCAATCATGGTCCGACGGCTGGTTTGCTAGAGTGCGTCCACACCCCATTCGGTGACGCCGTGTATTCGGACACCGTGCATAAGACAGTTGCGCACGAGGCCGATATTTCGCACGATAGCAGTATTGATTGGTTAGAAGAACCTGAAGAGCTGCCAGATATGCTTGATAAATCGCCAGATGAAAATCGCGATAGCAAGGCGACTCGAGAGGGTTTTGCAGCATTAGCCGAAGCGGTTAGCGCTAAAGGCGATGGATCATCTTCGGCTAGTGGTTTAGTAAAAAACAACCAGGCTGATAGGGCTGCAGATTTCGCATCGCAGGTGGCTGTTCTAGCAACTGATGCATCGGCAGTTGAGAGTGAGGACGCTCAGGCGCACCTTGACGAAGTGAGCGCTGTGGATGACTTAACGCTGATAGATGGCGTTGGTCCTGCTTTGCAAGAACGCCTGTATGCCTTTGGTTTCAATAACTTTGAAGACATCGCCTCTCTTGATGCGCAAGGTGTAGAGAAACTTGCCGTACAACTTGAATTAGATGATGAAGTGGAAAAGCAGGCTTGGCCCGCGCAGGCTAGCGCATTGATGCAGGAGCGTATCAAGTGAATATTGTTGATGCACTTTATCTTGTGCTTCTTGCGGCGGTGGCAGGCTATGTTTTGATCAGGCGTATACCCTCGCTGTTGCATACGCCCATGATGTCAGGTTCAAATTTTATACACGGTATTGTGCTGGCAGGTGCCATGCTTGCTTTATCGACCGCTGATGGGACTGTTGAGCTGACCATCGGATTTGTGGCTGTCATGGCAGCGTCGGCTAATGTTTTTGGTGGTTTTGTTGTCACCGATCGAATACTTAAAATCTTTGATGAAAAAGGGTTTCGCAATTCTGGTTTTTTATTATCTGAGGCAGGCAAAAATAATAAAAAGGAAAGAACCCTCGACAACCCTGATACAGGCGTCGATAGGCCTTTGTCTGATGAAGAAAAGGGCACGCCGACTGTCTCTGATAAGGGTGTCGAATAGACTATGTCGGAACTTGCTATCACACCTTCAGTTGCGATTCCCATTCAGCTAGTTTGGTTTGTGGCTACAGTTTTATTTGTTACCGGTTTACGTAAGTTAAGTATCCCGGCGAAGGCGCGCGGTGGTATCTGGCTTGCGGGTGTTGGCATGCTCTTGGTCATTTCGTCCATGCTTTTTCACCCAGGGCTGAATTCCAACTTCATGCTGATTGCCATAGCGTTGGTCTCTGGGGGTTTGTTGTCCGTAGCCCATGCACGGCGGGTAGACATGAGCAACACGCCGCAAATGATTGCGCTTTACAACAGTCTTGGGGGTTTGGCTGCAGCTTGCGTTGCAACACTTGTCTTGTTGCATGCATCCGAACATACCTCGGCGGTAAAGTCTCTGGCGGTTTTGGGTGTTGCGATTGGGTGTGTTGCATTTGCCGGTTCATTATTGGCATTTTTACGACTGCATGGCAAGTTCACCAAGCATGATGGCTTTGCTAAAAAGCAGGTAGCGTATCTGGCTAATGGTGCGTTGGTGCTGCTGCTGGGTCTTATTATGGCGACGTCCGCCACAGCCCACCCTGGTCTTCTAGCGGTATTTGTCATACTGGCCATGAGCTTTGGCGTCATGATCACGATGCCAACTTCCGCTGCAGATATGCCGGTTCTGGTGTCGTTCTACAACGCTCTTACGGGGCTGGCAGTGGCATTCGATGGATTCATCATTGCAAACCCGGCCATGATTGTTGCTGGTACTCTCGTGTTTGCGGCGGGTTCCTTACTCACACGGCTCATGGCACGTTCTGTTAACCGTCGGTTGAGTGAAATCATGTATTCCGGATTTGGTTTATCCTCGAGTTTTGTGGCGGTGCAGTCGAGCACTGATCACATCAATACCATCGACGCCCGCGATGCTGCAGTGGGTATGGCGTACGCCAGACGAGTAGAGATCGTTCCCGGATATGGCATGGCAACGGCCCAGGCTCAGCACAAACTTCGGGAGCTCACACAGTTATTGGATGAGCGTGGCGTGGAAACGGGTTTTGCGATACACCCAGTGGCAGGCAGGATGCCCGGTCACATGAACGTGCTGTTGGCTGAAGCTGGCGTACCCTACGAAAAAATTCGAGATCTCGGAGAAATAAATGCTGAATTTTCCGATGTAGATGTAGTTCTGGTTGTAGGGGCGAACGACATCGTCAATCTGGCGGCTCGAACGGACCCTGAGTCACCACTGTTCGGCATGCCCGTCCTCGATATCGATAAAGCGAAGCGGGTCATTGTGCTCAAGCGAGGAGACGGTGCTGGCTATGCCGGTGTAGAGAATTCTTTTTTCTCCCAACCGGTGACGCGGGTCCTGTTGGGGGATGCCAAAGACAGTGTTCAGGACCTTATTACCTCTATCAAAGGGATGGACTGAATTCCACGAGCTTGTAGGTAGGCCACGTGCTACCAGTGAAGCCCATTGAGACAATTTTTTGTCACTTCACCAGATAGTGACAGATTTTTAGTCCATAGTTTATGCACAAGAGCGAATTCTGCTTGAACGATGGTTGGTTTTGAGGTACCGCATAAGGGTTGTTTTGTAAGAATACTCTTTAAGTTACTGATAAATATACATATGCCCTGATTGTTCAAAGATTGCACATTTTGTTACAGGCCACTGGTTGTCAGACTGTCAGCATTATTTGATGTTCTTGTCCACATACTTATCCACAGATTTTGTTGATAACATTCTTTTTTTTGACGCGACTTTGGAGTTTTCTACTGCTGTGCGTCAATTTTATGAAACGATAGCTAAGCAGCATAATGCGTCAGAAAAGGCTTGAAATCAGGTGACGTCTTTGGTTCAAGTTGCCATCCCAACTCCGCTGTACCGAGTGTTTGATTACCGATGGAACTCAAGCCTGCCAATCACGCGCGGTGTGAGAGTAGGTGTGCCCTTTGGCCCCCGAAAAGTGGTGGGCATAGTACTCGGAGCCATAGAGTCATCTGAGGTGGCTGAAAACAAGCTGCGAGCGGTCAGTCAGGTGTACGACACCGAGCCTGTGATCGCCACAGACCTTATGGAATTGTTGTGCTGGGCCAGTCGCTATTATCATCACCCTCTGGGGGACGTGCTCTCAACCTCGCTGCCTGTTCTACTCAGGAAAGGTCAGCTGGCCACTATTACCGAGCGAGAGTTCTACCGCTGGATAGGGCCTAGCCCAGTGCCAGAGACACTTAATCGTGCCCATGTCCAGAGGGCACTTGCACACTACCTTGAACATTTGTCTGGCAAGTTGGCTGGTGCTGACTCACTGGCGCGCATTAGCCCTCGCTGGCGCAGCTCCATAGCCGGACTCATCGACAAAGGCTGGGTAGGAGCAGAGACTGCCTTAAAAATCCCTGACAATAAAGCGCGCGGTTCTGCACCCACCTTGTCAGAGGAGCAGCGTGTTGCGGTGGAGCAAGTGGTCGACTCATTGAGTCAGAAAACGGCGAAGCGATTTCTGCTTAACGGGGTGACTGGCAGTGGCAAGACGGAGGTCTACTTGCGTTGCATTGCCAAAGCGCAAAGCATGGGTCAACAGGTGCTTGTTCTGGTGCCGGAAATTTCGCTCACGCCGCAACTCATGAGTCGCTTTGAGCAACGCATAGACGGCTGTCTGGTGTGCTTGCACTCAGGGCTGAATAATACGGAGCGCTTGCAGAACTGGCTATGCGCTTCGCAAGGGCATGCTGACGTGGTCATTGGCACTCGCTCTTCTATTCTTGCGCCCATGCCAAACCTTGGTTTGGTGATTGTTGATGAGGAGCACGACGGCTCTTTTAAGCAACAAGATGGTTTTCGATACCATGCGCGTGATCTTGCGTTGATGCGAGCCAATGCCCGCCAGTGCCCAGTGCTATTGGGTAGTGCAACACCCTCACTTGAGAGTCTTAAGAATGTGGCTATTGGCAAGCTTATCGAACTGTCACTAACCCAACGTGCTGGCGGAGCTGTACCTCCTTCGATTGGTTTGATGGATATTCGGCGACGAAAACTCAAGGAAGGACTGAGCGATCGAATGTTAGATGCCATACGTGAACATCTGGACAATGCAGGTCAGGTGCTGATGTTTATCAATCGACGAGGGTTTGCACCCACCTTATTGTGCAACGACTGTGGTGCGGCGGCTGACTGCAAGCGTTGTGATGCACACATGACAGTTCATGCTCGGACGAATCGTCTGCGTTGTCATCACTGTGGCGCTGAACGCGCTATGCCAAGTAGTTGTGAAAGTTGCCGTTCACCAGAGCTGGATCGTGTTGGATACGGTACGGAGCGCATAGCCAATGTGCTTGCCGAGGAATTCCCTGATGTGGCCATTGCGCGTATTGATCGTGACACCACACGACGTAAGGGGGCATTGGAAGAACAGCTGGCATTAGCCATTAGCGGTGAGGCTAGAATTCTAGTGGGTACTCAACTACTGGCCAAAGGGCATCATTTTCCTAAGTTAACACTAGTTGGCATTTTGGATGCTGATAGAGGATTATTTGGTACTGATTTTCGTGCTCTTGAACACATGGGACAATTGGTGCTGCAAGTGTCTGGTCGTGCTGGCCGAGAAACCAATCGAGGGACTGTATTGGTGCAGACGCGCAATCCGGACAATCCTCTGTTGCAGACGCTGGTCAAAGAGGGGTATGCGCCGTTCGCGCACATTTTGATGGATGAGCGGCGTTTAGCGATGTTGCCCCCTTACTCTTTCATGGCTGTGGTGCGTGCGGAGGCTACCAACGCGCATGAACCCCATGAGTTTTTGAGGCAAGTGGCCAGTTCTCTTGAAACTGACAAGACAGGCCAGCTTGATGTGCTTGGCCCAGCTCCTGCGCCAATGGAACGATTAGGCGGGCGTTTTCGGGCACAACTGCTGCTTCAATCAGACAAACGCTCTTCACTGAACGATAGCTTGTCAAGATTATCTACGCTCATTGACCAATTGCCTGGTGCCCGTCGTTGTCGTTGGTCTATTGATGTTGACCCAGTAGACCTTTTCTAGGCCTCGATATTTTTTGTGAGTTTGCCAAGTTGGGTCATTTACGCCGTACGCGCTTAATACTTATGGGTTACATCGACAGTAATTCAGCTCATTAGCTTGTGTAGTGGTAAACGAAGCAGCGCAATTGCACTAAACTCCTAGCTCGACGAATACGTGTGGAAGTAGCCTGTGATATCCCTTGTTCCGCTGATAGAAGAGCAGATAGGTTTAAGCCTTGAGTCCCTGAAAGCTCAGGGCATTGTGCCTATGGATGTAAATCTGAAAATTAGCGTCACCCGAACTCGCGATTCCAGCCACGGTGATTTCGCCACAAACGTTGCCATGCTGTTGGCAAAACCCTGTGGGCGAGCGCCACGCGATATCGCTACAGCGATCATTGAGGCCTTGCCAGGCTCAGACGCCATAAAAGAGGTGGCTATTGCAGGCCCTGGGTTTATCAATTTCTTTCAGGCAGATGACGCATCCTCTGCGGTCTTAGGTCGAGTGCTTGAGCAAGGCGAGGCATTCGGACGAAGTGATGTGGGGGCGGGAAAGCGCATACAGGTGGAGTATGTGTCGGCTAACCCGACGGGCCCCTTGCATGTTGGCCATGGCCGTGGTGCCGCCATGGGTGCCACAGTGTCTAATTTGTTATCAACGGTGGGTTTTGATGTAGAGCGTGAATACTATGTCAACGATGCAGGGCGGCAGATGGATATTCTGGCGACTAGTGTCTGGCTTCGATACCTTATTTTGTCTGGAGTAGATTTGACGTTTCCGTCCAATGGCTACCAAGGTGAATATATCATCGCCATTTCCCAACGCTTGCTTGATGAGCATAAGGAGGCATTTAAGCATGACGTGGCTGCTGTTTTTGACGGTGTTGTTGACGACGAGCCTGCAGGTGGCGATAAAGAAAAGCACATTGATGATTTGATTGAGCGTGCGAAGCAGCTTTTAGGCGAGCCACACTATCGCGTAGTGTTCGATGCAGCGCTTGATTCCATACTTGGCGATATTAAGGACGATCTATCTGAATTTGGCGTCGATTACGATTGCTGGTTCAGCGAGCGTAGCCTCACCGACGATGTGCAATCGGTCGTCAAACGCCTTGAAACGGCGGGCCATACGTATGTGAAAGAGGGTGTCACCTGGTTTAAGTCGTCTGAATTTGGTGATGAAAAGGACCGGCCTATTGTGCGCTCTAATGGCTTGAGTACCTATTTCGCCTCTGACATCGCGTATATCGAAAACAAGATTCAGCGTGGCTATGACGAGGTGCTCTATTTGTTTGGAGCCGATCACCATGGGTATACCGCGCGCATGCTGGCTGCTTGTGAGGCGCTAGGGCATCCTCGAGAAAAGCTACAATTTGTGCTCATTCAGTTTGCCAATCTATTTAGAAGCGGCGAACGTGTGCAGATGTCGACACGCTCTGGCTCGTTTGTCACTATTAGAGAGCTGCGCGATGAGGTCGGTAAAGACGCTGCGCGGTATTTTTACGTGATGCGTAAATATTCTCAGCACATGGACTTTGACTTGGATTTGGCAAAATCCCAATCCAACGACAATCCGGTTTACTACGTGCAATATGCGCACGCGCGAATTTGCAGTGTTATGCGTCAGCTTAAGCAGAAAGAACTTGAATTTGATCAGGCTGCAGGGCTGGCAGCACTGAGTCGGTTGAACGAACAAGCTGAAGCGGATTTATTGACACTGCTGGCCACCTATCCTGAGCTATTGGTTCGCGCTGCACAGGCGCATGAGCCACATCAGCTCACAGGTTATTTGCGAGATCTCGCAAATGCGCTTCACAGCTACTACAATGCCCACAAAGTCTTAGTAGATGATGTTGAACTCCGGCACGCAAGAATCTGCTTGCTGCTTGGGGTCAAGCAAGTGCTTGTCAATGGTTTGTCTATTATTGGTGTCTCCAGTCCTGAGGTTATGTAGCACATGGCAAAGCGAAAAACCGCATCAACAGCCTCTGAAAGTCGCCTGTTTGTATTGGCGTTGGGATTGTTGGTGGGTTTTGTTATCGCATTTGTTCTGGTTTTGTCGCGCATGCCCGTCGATGGAATTATCAGTCAGTACAACAGTGGTACTGTAAAAGAGGCGGAAGTAGCTGCCATGAATTTCGACTACTACGCGGTACTTGAAGAGCAGAGAGCTGCGCGACGAAGCGTGGCGGTAGAGCCTCCTGTGATCTTCATGGAACCGCCCAGAGACGTTCTGCCAAGCACTCAGCCGTTACCCGCTGAGCCACGTGCGCTTGAACAGGTGCAGCCGCCGGTGCAAGAGCAGCTAACTGTTGCACCGGCGCCAATCCCTGCGCCCACAGTTGCGCCCGCACCAGTGCCTAAAGTAGAACCATCCGTTGAATTGCCGCGCATAGAGAGAGTGCCCGAGCAAATAACAGTACAGCCGCAAGTACAGCCGCAAATACAGCCGCAAATACAGCCACAAATACAGCCACAAATACAGCCACAAATACAGCCACAAATACAGCCACGGGTGCAGCCACGCGTGGTTCCACAACAGCCTCGGGTGCGTGAGATACTAGCGAGTGAAGGCGCGCAAGACACCTACTTCATTGAAACGGGCAATTTCCCCAACAATGAGCGAGCTCTGCGAGAGCAGTCAACGCTTCGCGGTATTGGCCTCGACGCATTTATTGTTGTTCGCCAAGACAATTCGGGAGTCTTTGGTCATAGGGTTCGGATTGGACCGTTCCTAGAGCAATCTAGACTTGATGCAACGCGTAATGCTTTACGCTCCAGCGGTATCAAGCCAAAGCTTATCCGCGTAAAGCGTTAGTCCGTCTGGCCAACGATTGCACTGTTCGCTCCTGAGTAGGGTTGCACGACGTGGATCTTGGCTTCCCTCATCTGGTTGTTTTTCCTATTTCCCTGTTCAGTATTTGTACAGGTGTGATCGTCCAATATACGTCCTAAGAGTCTTGCACTAGTGAGCAGATTCTTTGGCTCAATGAGGAGCCATTTGACAGATCCATAGTCCAAGGAGGGACTTCTATGTCAACTGTGACGGCAAAAGGATATGCCAGAGTGGCCCATGGTCATGTCTGGCACATCACTCAACGATGCGACAAAAACGAGTTCTTGTTAAGCGAAGAACCAGAGCGTCGTCGATGGCTGTACTGGCTATATCAAGCGAAGCGTCGCTATGGGCTGAGTGTTCTTAACTATGTGGTGACATCCAATCATGTGCATTTGCTAGTGCACGATGATGGTGGTGAGCACTACAAACAGGCCATGAAAATGATAAACGCTAAAACACAAGGCGAATTCAATCGTCGACAAGGAAGGCGAGAGCCTTTTTGGGCAGCAGAATTTCAGAGTACCGCAATCCAGACTGACGCTCATCTAGCCCGTTGTGTGACGTATATGGATTTGAATATGGTTCGCGCCGGCGTCGTTGATCATCCAGAGAAGTGGCGTTGCGGTGGATACTATGAATCCATGAATCCCCCCACTAGAGGTGCACGCCTTGATCGTGTGAAGTTGCGTCAGTTATTACAATTTGACACAGAAAAAGCACTGCAGGATGCAAGAGATCGCTGGATAGTTGAAAAGGCAGATGTGCCTTCTAAGACTCGAGAAACCTATTGGAGTGACAGTATTGCCGTGGGTGATCTTGCGTTTGCGTTGCACATGAAACGTGCGCTGGCGTTCACACATCCGGGTCGCCGTGCACAACGTGAGCGTGGGTGTTTTGCGGTTCGCTAGAGGATCCTTCTAGGATGGTGATTGTGGCAAGAGGGTGAAAATTCAGGTCAGGTTTTTGTGTCCGTCCAAGTGAGCTGATGTTTTGTGTTCTGAGGTTTGCTTCTACATCCGCCTAGGCTGCCAAATTCGAGGGGCTGATTGGATTCATCCCCTGTCGATCCAGAACCAATCACTCATACCTAGGTTTGGTGAAATTGATCACGTACTGTGCTGACAGAAACTGCACGCAGCTTGTGTGCTACTCAAATACTGAGATCTGCAAAATCAATTTGATGAAACTTGAGAATCTGAACATAAAGGATTATCGCGGCATTGAAGAGCTGGATATCAATTTCCATCCGAATGTTACGGTTGTTGTCGGGAGAAATGGTTCAGGTAAGTCAACTATTTTGGATGCGATTGCAGCAATGCTGCGACAATTGCTTGTGCATTGGTCGACTGAAAAAGGTAGCCCTCATTTCGTGAGAAAGGAAATTCCTCAAGACGATATCCGAGTGGGTTGCGAAGTATGTAGTTTGTATTTGGAGTACAGAACAAGTGAAAATTCAGATGAAAAATCTCAGGGTCTAGAGCTTAAACGTAACAAGGTCGGTAAAGCCCCAACAATTAAAACGCTAGCTGAATTGGTAAATAGAGTACAAGAATTAGTTTATGTAGAACCTGAGAAAGCGCTTTTTGTTTATTACCATCAAGATCGAGGGTTTAGTGGGAGCAGAGCAGAATCAAAAGACGTATTCAATGTTACTGCTCTGAAAGAGGCTTCTCTTCAAGTTGACCTTAAATCTATCAACGATTTGATAAGAATGAAGCAGATCGACTCCTAGAGCAAATAAAGAAACAAGTCGAAGGACAAGGTCCAGATTTAATTGTTTTGAAAAAGCGACTGAATAAGTTCGAGTTGGGTACGTGAAGGGGCTCGCAAAACTGAGCTACCCCGTGAGTTAGTGAGCTGGTTGCAGCAAGCAAACGAGAACTGGGAACCTAGCTATTCTGATCTGCGCGGAGACGAGCGTCAGGCTGTCGTCAAAAGTCTCAAAAGTCTCAAAAGTCTCAAAAGTCTCAAAAGTCTCAAAAGTCTCAAAAGTCTCAAAAGTCTCAAAAGTGAGCAGAGAGGGTTGTGCGTTTACTGCGGCAGGCAATTGGATTTTACGAGACCCGGAAATTCATTCCATATCGAGCATTTTCGGCCACAGCAAGGTCCGAATGGTCGGCCAGATCTGCAGCTTGATTACAACAATTTGTTTCTCAGTTGCGGGCAGCAAGACAACCACAAACACAAACACAGGTCACAAATTTGCGGGACTAAGAAAGATGATTGGTTCGACGAAAGTCGATATGTTGCACCTGCTTATCCTGCGTGTACAAAACGCTTTAAGTTTAGATTGAGTGGTCCTGTTGAACCCAAATCGACTAATGATATTGCCGCAGGCAAGATGATTGAGCGATTAGGCCTTAACCATCCAGAATTAATAGTCGATAGAAGGGATACTCTCGTCACATTGGATAATGGTGAAGGCGATGCCGACGACTTCTATGACGAAAAGCATCAATTGGCGGACAACTTTGCGCATGTGGCTTTTCAACACATGAATCGTGAAATTCCTTAGCATATTCCCAAACCAGATCTACCGAGCCTCCGTGCAAGTACAATACACTCACTAAGTGCTATTACTCATCGGAACCCTATGACCGCCCAGGCTGGCAGTGAGCAGGATAAGAACGGCCCATCTGCAAAGTCGCTTCATCGTTTGATCGATGATTGTCTGCAGCTTGATCAACCCAAACTGCGGCGGCGTGTAAAGTCGCTGGCGGGTAAGGCTGTTGATGACGAAAAACTGAAAGGTTTTGTGCAGCAAGTTGAGAGCTCACGAGCCAAACGTGCTCAGCGTTTACAAAACGTGCCCAAGCCAGAGTATCCGGCAGAGCTGCCAGTGGTTGCGCAGCGTGATGAAATCCTAGCCGCTATCAAGGCGCATCAGGTCGTCATTCTGTGTGGTGAAACCGGTTCAGGCAAAACTACACAGTTACCGAAAATTTGTCTGGATGCCGGGCGCGGTGTGGCAGGGCTTATAGGGCACACTCAGCCTCGACGTATAGCGGCACGTAGTGTCGCTGCACGTATTGCCAGTGAGCTCAACACCGCCATTGGTGAGGCGGTGGGTTTTAAGATTCGATTTAGTGATCAGGTTAGTGATCGTAGCTACATCAAGCTAATGACCGACGGCATATTGCTCGCTGAAATCCAGAACGATCCATGGCTCAACCAGTACGATACGTTGATTATTGACGAGGCCCATGAGCGTTCTCTGAATATAGATTTTCTTCTGGGCTATTTGAAGAACCTTCTGGCCAAGCGACGGGATCTGAAACTGATCATAACGTCAGCCACCATCGACCCCGAACGCTTTGCTGAGCATTTTGACGGTGCGCCCATCATCACCGCTGAAGGTCGCACTTATCCAGTGGAGCTTCGTTACGTGCCACCTGAAGCCGCTGAAGATGCCAATGGTGATTCGCTCGACGACATCGATATGCCAACGGCCATCGTGCAAGCCTGTGAAACCTTGTTAACAGAACGCCAGCATGACATTCTGGTGTTTATGGCAGGTGAGCGTGATATTCGCGAGTTGGCAGATCTTCTAAGTAAGCAAACAACCCATAACCGCACCTTTCGTGGCGTGGAAATCCTGCCACTATTTTCTCGGTTATCCAACGCCGAACAGAATCGTATTTTTGCCAAACACACCACGCCGCGTATTGTGCTGGCGACTAATGTGGCTGAGACCTCACTGACGGTACCAGGAATTCGTGCCGTTATTGACCCGGGCTATGCACGCGTATCTCGCTATAGCGTGCGTAGTAAAGTGCAACGATTGCCTATCGAGAAAGTCTCGCAAGCTTCGGCTAATCAGCGCATGGGGCGCTGTGGACGTGAAGCTCCGGGGGTGTGCATTCGCTTGTATTCAGAGGAAGACTTCGATACGCGCGCAGAATTCACTGAACCAGAAATACTACGAACAAACCTATCAGCCGTTATTCTGCAGATGGCTTCTATGAAGCTTGGCAACATAGACGACTTTCCGTTTGTTGAAGCTCCAGACGATAGATATATCAATGATGGCTATCGTACCTTGCAAGAGCTGGCGGCTTTAGATGATCTACGTCAACTGACAACGCTGGGCCGTCGCCTTGCGCGCCTGCCTATCGATCCACGCCTTGGTCGAATGTTGTTAGCAGCCGCTGATGAAGGTTGTGTAAACGATGTGCTGACGATCGTCAGTGCCTTATCGGTACAAGACCCACGTGAGCGTCCATTCGATAAACGCCAGGCCGCTGATGAAATGCACAGCGATTTTAATCATGAATCATCAGATTTCATGGCTTGGTTAAATTTATGGAATTTTGTTACGGTGCAAAAAGAGGATTTGTCTAATTCGCAGTTCCGCAAAATGTGTCGTCAACGTTTTCTATCGGCGCTGCGGATTATTGAATGGATGGACGTACGGCGTCAGTTGCAACGCGTGTGCAAGGATCTGGACTTGCCCATCAGTTCAACTGAAGCAAAACCTGACAATGTTCATCGTGCGTTGCTAGCGGGTTTGCTGGCCAATGTGGCTGTGCGTACTGAGAAAAAAGGTTATCTAGGAACACGCAACCGTCACCTCGATATCTTTCCGGGTTCAGGTTTGTTTAAAAAAGGTCCGAAGTGGATGATGGCTGCAGAGGTTGCCGAAACATCCAAACTTTATGCGCGTCAGGTTGCTGCAATAAACCCCGACTGGATAGAAGCACTTGCAGAGCATTTGCTGCACTACAGCTATCGGGATGCGCACTGGCAACGCAAAAAAGGCACTGTAGGCGCATGGGCACAGTCCACTTTGTACGGACTCATTATTAATCCCAAAAAGGGTGTGGATTACAGCCGCATCAATCCAGCCGAATCTCGGCAAATATTCATTCGTGAAGCACTAGTTAATGGCGAGCTGATAACACGGGGTGAGTTTCATCGCTATAACCAAAACTTGCTAGAAGAGGTGACAACGCTTGAAGAGAAATCCAGACGACGCGATATCGTTGTGGACCCGGAAGAGCTTGTGCGCTTTTATGACACGTTGATCCCTGACGATGTGTGTACAACCGGTACTTTTGAAAAATGGCGCAAAGGCTATGAAGTGTCCAGCCCGCGCGGCTTGTATTTTGTGCGAGAGCAACTTATTGCAAACGATGGGGTTGATGTAACCGCACGTGACTACCCTGATCAGATAGAAATGCAAGGTATGGTTTTGCCTTTGCGATATCACTTTGCACCGGGTGAGGATGATGACGGTGTGACGCTTGTTTGCCCTGTTGAAGTTCTGAACAGGGTTTCGGTGGCGCGATGTGAGTGGTTGGTGCCTGGCATGCTCAATGAAAAAATCACATTGCTCATCAAATCCTTACCCAAAACCTTGCGCAGAAATTTTGTACCCGCCCCAGATTTTGCGAGCGCGGCCGCAGAGAGTATGCAACCCGATAACGGTTCACTGCTTGGTGCATTGTCCAGAGAACTGCAAAGGATGACAGGCGTCGCTGTGACTAGAGACGACTGGGATTCCAGTAATTTGCCGGTGCACCTAAAAATGCGGTTTAGTGTTGTGGGCAATGAGGGCACAGAACTTAAAAGTGGCCGAGATCTGGAATTATTACAGGCTAATTACGTGGGAGAGGTCGAAGAGACTCTCCTAAAATTTAGCGACAACAGTATTGAGCGTGACAGTGTCACAGACTGGAACTTTGGTGATTTGCCAGAAACCGTGGACATTGAAAAAAGTGGTATGACAATGTTGGGCTATCCAGCACTGCAGGCCAATGCCGGGGGTGTTGGTATCAAATTGTTCGCCAGTCAAAGTGCTGCCCAGTCTTCAATGCCCGCTGGGCTACGCGCCCTGTATCGTCGGGTGCTCAAGGATGAAATGAAATACTTGCAGCGCAAACTGCCGAACATCAATGTGCTGAGTTTGCGATTCACACCGTTTGGCAACAAACAAACGTTGATAGATGACATTCTGAATGCCGCTATCGATGAAACCTTTATTCTCGGGCATGAGCTGCCTCGTACACGTGATAGCTTCATGAGGCTGTTGCACGCGAATCGTTCAAACCTTGTTGCAGTGGCAGGCGCATTCTGCGACACAGTGGGTCAGGTGTTCGAGCAACATCGACAAGTTGCCAAGCGTCTGGAAGGCTCAATATCTCTCAGTTGGATTGAACCCGCAGGTGATATCAAAGATCAGGTTGCTGAACTGATATTCCCGGGCTTTGTAAGTGCAACAGGGCAGAAACGTCTGTCCAGAGTGCCTATTTACTTTCAGGCAATGGATAAGCGTTTGGACTCAATAGATCAAGCGCCTGATAAGGACCGACGTCGCCGTGCTGAGTTCTTGCCGATTTGGGAGCGTTTTAAGGCGCTACCGAATGATAAAAATGACGATCCTGCCTACAGAGTGGCTCATCAGGCCTTGCGCTGGTCATTTGAGGAGCTGCGCGTATCGTTATTTGCACAAGACTTGGGAACTCGTGAAAAGGTCTCGGTATCAAAGTTAGAGAATAGAGTGCAAGAGCTGGCGCAGTGGCTGCCAAAATTATGAAGCTTAAACAGATGAAGGCTTGCCAGAGACCAAAACACGTCTAGACTGTAGGCATAATAATCAGACCGATAAGGGGTGCAGTATGAAAATTCTTGCTGCAGCAGTTACTCTGCTGTTGGCGCCTACAGCTTTGTGGGCGGGTGCGTTAGACCTGTCGTTAAGCGATGAGTCCGCCAATGTTTCCTATGTGTTCAACAATGACCCGCTCAATCCTGAGCGTCTGCCTGCTAGAGGTGGGTCAGAATTGTCAGCTGGTATCTTTTTTAATGAAGATGAGAGCCGGATAGTTCACGGTACGCTTCTGGCTCGTGGATATCGACAAACCAGCACGACGCAGTATCAGGTCAGTGCAGGCATGCGCCTACTGGGTGGCGAAGTCAATGTTGATGGCAGAGGCGCTTCAGATGATGAATCGGTGGGTGCTTTAGCGTTAGGATTTCAAGCAGGTCTGTTGTTGCGCTCTGCAGACTACAATCCGGTAGAGCTGACTTTTGAAGGATTCTACGCTCCTAGCATCACTAGTTTTTCTGATGCCGAACGGTACGGACACATCTCTGTTCGTTTACAGATGGAAATCATACCGCGGGCAAGTGCGTACATTGGTTACCGACGAATCCGTATAGATACCAACGATTTCGATGATCTGACGCTAGATAGAAGCGCACATGTGGGTTTAGTGATCTCTTTCTGATGCTGCTGTTTCGAATCGCCTGACTTCCATCAGGTGTTAGCCTAACGTATCGACCCTATCAAAGAGCTTCTCGCCATGAATACTGAGATTGCACGGCTCAGACAAATTATGTCTGACTTGCGAGATCCTTTTACCGGTTGCGAATGGGATCTCAAACAAGACTTTCGCAGTATCGCCGTCTTTACGATTGAAGAGGCCTATGAGGTGCTCGATGCGATAGAGCGTGAGGATATTGACGATCTTAAGGACGAGTTAGGCGACTTGCTTTTACAAGTTGTCTTTCATTCTCAGATAGCCAGTGAGCAAGGCTTGTTTACTTTTGATGATGTGGCGCAAACTATCGCTGAGAAAATGCTACGCCGGCATCCTCATGTATTTGGTGATACTGTCTTCAACTCAGAGGCTGAGCTGAAGGCCTCATGGGAGGCCATTAAATCTGAGGAGCGTCGACACAAGCTTGCGAAAAAAACGGACTCAGACTCCGATGATGGTGTTCAAATTGATCACAAACCCTCAGCAGTGGATGGTATTGCGACCAATTTGCCAGCGCTTAAACGCGCTGACAAAATTCAAAAGCGAGCAGCCCGGGTAGGCTTCGACTGGCCTGATATTGAGCCGGTCTGGGAAAAACTCTTCGAAGAAATTGCGGAGGTGCGAGAAGCCGTTGAACTGGGTGAAGCAGCTGCGATTCAGGATGAGATTGGGGATTTGTTATTCACAGTGGTTAATCTTGCCAGACATTGTGCTGTTGATTCTGAGACTGCGCTGCGCCAAGCTAGCGCCAAATTCGAGAAACGTTTTCGCTGTGTTGAAGCTCTGGCGACAAAGTCAGAGGAAACTCTCGATAACATGGATCTTGTTGCGTTGGATGCGCTCTGGGTAAAAGCAAAGACGCAAACATAGCTTAGTTTTTGCAACGTCTGGCAACACGGGGATAAACAGAATGTTTGAGCAATGCAGCTCGTTTGAGCTAGATGTTGGTGGTCACACAATTGTTGGTGTGACAGGCGGTACAGGGCCTGCGTTACTGTTGTTACACGGATATCCACAGACGCACGTCATGTGGCACAAAGTAGCGCCTTTGCTCATGCCACATTTTACGTTGGTAGCCGCTGATTTAACAGGTTATGGTGCATCTGGAAAACCGATAACTGACGCATCACACACGCCGTACAGCAAGCGAGCCATGGCGGCTGATATGCACAGTGTCATGCAGCAGCTAGGGCATTCACACTACTTTGTGGCAGGACATGATCGTGGCGGCAGGGTGGCCCATAGATTAGCAGTGGATCATGCGTCCAGCGTATCTAAGTTAGCTGTTCTAGATATAGCACCAACGCGTGAAATGTATGCAAATGTGACTGATCAATTTGCGCGTGCCTATTGGCATTGGTACTTCCTGATTCAGCCAGCACCTTTTCCTGAGAATTTGATTCAGTCAGATACGGACGCGTATCTGGAATTCAAATGTGGATTATGGTCAGGGGACATGAGCATTTTTACACCCAGTGCGCTAGCGGCCTACAAAGAAGCATTCAACAATCCGGATACAGTGCATGCCTCATGTGAAGATTATCGTGCAGCAGCCACAATAGACATCGCCCATGACAATGAAGATGATGCTTCTGGTCGAGAGCTTGTGTGTCCATTACTGGTCTTATGGGGCAAGGATGGTGTCATAGAGCGTTGTTTCGAGCCTTTGGAATTGTGGAGACAACGTGCGACTCAGGTACACGGGCATGCAATTCCTGGCGGACACTTTCTCGCCGAGCAGTACCCTGATTTAGTGGCTGAAGAATTTATCAGGTTCTTTGCTTAACGAATCGCTTGGGCTTCAAGCTCGTGCGTCTCTGGTACCACTTGAGTTGATTTTATATTCACTAAACGTCGATTGTAGAGTAGATAAATCAGACCATTGTGAGTACTTCATCAAGGCTGAGTTTACTGACGTCGGGCACCTCCAGCGGTGTAACCGGGTGACCAACAACCAAGAGCAGATACGGTTTTTCGTAATCTGGTCTGTCGAGTAATGTGCGCAAAAAACCCATTGGGCTTGGCGTGTGCGTGAGGGTACCTAAGCCTGCGTAGTGAAGGGCAGCGATGAGTAAGCCTGTGGCAATGCCAACTGACTCAGGGGTGTAATAGTGTTTTAGCTTTTCACCGTTTTCGCTAAGGGTGTATTTGCGAGCAAAAATGGCTATTAACCAAGGAGCGGTTTCTAGAAAAGGTTTTTGTGCGTCTGTCCCCAAAGGCGCCAAGGCTTCCAGCCATTGATCAGATGCTCTTCGTTCGTAAAGAGTGCGTTCCTCAGCCTCTGCCGCAAGACGAATTTGGTTTTTGATGTTGGGGTCTTGTACTGCGACAAAGTGCCAAGGTTGTCTATTAGCCCCACTTGGCGCACTGTTTGCGGTGGCAATCGCGTTTCGGATGACGTTCTCGTCAACTGGCCTATTAGTAAAGTGCCGTACGGACCGCCGCGTTTTCATGGTGGCATGAAAATCTGCTGAGCGTGTTTCAAGTTCTGTAGCCGATCTAATATTGAACTCAATGGTCTTTGGTTTGTATTCACTCATGATTTTTCTAACATCTAGCCCACTGCTTATGTCAGAGCATAATACGTAATTAAAATGTGTGCACTGATGTCAAGATCAGTCACGCAAAATCGCGATAGACCCAACCCCACAACGACGGAAGGATTGGGTCACTCTCATGGATAGAGATCAGGTCAGCGGCGGCTTAGGTAGCCGATTTGCTTTTGTCGCGCAAGCTACTGGCGTCTGTCAAACTGCTGAGTAGGGTATCTGCTGTTCGTAGTGATTCAAGTAGTTTCTGATCATTACGGTAGATATCTGGTCGATGTTGCAACACATTGTTTTCATCAACCCATGTGGTCAAGTACACCAAATGTGTAGGGATAGGTTGCCTGAACTTAATACGATGAGTTCGTTTCGAGGCAAAGGCTGCATCTATCTCTTTCTGTGAATAGCCATCGTTTGCCATTAAGTGTTGAGCCAACGCATCTGGATCGCTGAGGCGAATACAACCATGGCTGTACGCGCGTTCATTGAGTGTAAAGTGTTTTTGCGATTGAGTGTCGTGTAGGTAAATAGAGTATCTGTTAGGCATCATGAACTTCATACGCCCAAGGGCATTAATAGAACCACCGCGCTGGCGTAGTGTGTACGGGAATCGTGGCGCATTGAATTCCTCAGGCGTAATTGAACTGCGTGGCACCTTAGTGACTTTGTTGCCAACTACCTTCAGAAAATCGAACTGCCTAGATTCGAGATAACCTGGGTTTTTGCGCTCTTTAGGGATGAGTTCGGCATTGGTAATGCTAACGGGTACAGTCCAAGTCGGATTGAACTCCATATAGCTCATATCTTCACTGAACGATGGAGTTTGGTGTCTGTATTTTCCTACAACACCCGGCATCGTCAAGGTGGTTTTGTTGTTTACAACAAGGTCAATCTGAAACTCAGGAATATTGACAAAGATATGGCTGTCTCCTAAATCACGCGGTAGCCAGCGCCAGCGTTCTAGGTTCAGAGCAACTGAATCAATGTCCGCGTTAACACTTTTATTCAATGCGGCACGTGTTTTTGTGTCGGCAATATTACTGGGTTCAATGCCGTGGCGACTTTGAAATGCACGAAGGGCTTTCAATAGTTCGGCATCCGAGTTCGAAGCCATGTTGGCCTCAAAGCTCAAGTCGCCAGTTTCGAGCAGTCGTGTGCGTATTTGTTGCTTATCTTCTTCCTTTGAAATAATAGGCGATTCATCGGCAGTGGCAACCTTGGTTCTCTGTATGCCAGTTGATTGTTCAGTCAACAGATCGCGCATCACCTGAGTTAAGCGTTTGTAGCCTTCGTGCTTAGGGGCCACTGAATTTATCACTTGATGAACACTAAGCTGGGCATCGCTGACCGATACCAGCAAATTGAACGCGTTTACTTCAGGGGCGTCTCGGTATAGCTGTTTCTGGTTTGACTTGCCGTCGACGATACCTTTACCAAGATGTTCGACCAGCTTGATGAAATTAGTATCCAGAAGCTGATTCAAGCTAAATCGCAGTGCGTTTTGATCGTTTGAGAGTTGCGTTTTTTGCGGTGAGGCATCAGCTGCTCTTTTTTCATCCAGAGTGTTTAGGTTGTCAACTACACTGAGTATGCGATTTAATCCGTACGATTCTGGTTGAAGGCCATGTATTTTGGCGTCTTGAATGGCACGAATGAGCACTTGTGCATTGGGAGAGATTCCGTTATCGCTAAGCCAAGGACCGTGCTTATGTATGGCTACTATTTCACGTTGTGAGTAAACACTGTGAAGCTCACTCGTTAAACTGACTGCATGTGCTGCCCCCAATTGAAGAGTCGGTAAATCAAGCTGTTTAGCCGTGTGTTCTGAATAAATGAATCCAGGGGTCGTGCCACTTTCAGTGCTCGCAAGGGCTGGTTGCGCCACTACTATAGCGAGCAAAGCGCTGGTGAGAAAAATACGAGAGCCGTCTTTTATCATGGTGAGTCAGTGCGTAGTTTATGGGGCGCACATTGATGACGCTTTATGCGTTGCAACTTGTGCGTTAACCCATGAGCGACCTTGGCACTACGCGTCTTTAGAGCACAACGCAGGATAGAATTGTTGATTGCTTCCTTGAGTCTCTAAAGTGTTGCTCTGTTGTTAACTGCGTCTCGAAACAGTAGCGTTTACCACAAGCATGCTTTCTGTTTATCTCGCCATGCAACTACAGAAGCTCATGCAGGCTTTCAAGATAAGCAGCTTCGTCAGGTGCGCGCTTCTGTCGTTGCGCCTCCCATAGATACAAACCCAGTTTCTCTATCATGAGATGCTCAACCGTGTGCCCATCCCCGTGCTTTAATAATAGAGAACGGGTAAGGGAGGCAATGCCCGCTGGACGATTGGTGCCTACCTGTTCGCGAAGCGCCAAATGCAAGCTCAGGTGAAGGAAAGGGTTTTCATGTCCATGTTCTGCGGTGAAGTCGTGATCGAGAACAGCGTCGTCAGATGTGAGCAGTTTGTGGTATTCCGGATGTTCTTCCAGCAAGCTCACTATCTGCTTTTCTAAAGGCTCTAGCGGTTCGTCATTTAATCGCTTTTGCCAAGCACTTCTGAAAAGCTGACGAGTGCGAGTCCTGTCTTGTGTGAATAGCATGGTGAGATAGGTGCTCTTTGTTGGCTGTTGTTACGCGGTCATTTATTTTCAGTAATGGTCTACGATGCACGTTGGTCTATTAAGTTCTTGATGGCGAGCAAGAAGCCAAGCACCAAAAATGCACCGGGCGGCAGTAGGGCAATGAGTACAGTGTAGTCCTGCGGTATAAGTGTGACAGACCAGAGACTGGCATTGTCGCCAAATAGCAGCGTCGCGTCACCGAGAAATGTGCCACGCCCTATCAGTTCGCGTATTGCCCCAAGACAGATCAGCACAGCCGTAAATCCTGCTCCCATGGCCAATGCATCAACAGTTGCGTAAGGTAAAGATTGTCTGGACGCAAAGGCCTCGGCACGTCCTATGATTAAACAATTGGTGACTATGAGGGGCAGGAATATGCCCAATGATGCGTGTAGCGCTGGCAGATGGGCTTGCATCAACAGTTCAATGGCCGTGACTGAACTTGCGATGATCAAGACATACATTGGCAATCTGATGGATGGCAATAGAAGCTGACGAGAGGCTGATACGACACAGTTGCTTACTAATAGCGTTATTGTGGTGGCCACTCCCAAGGCCAATGCATTGATCAACGTATTGCTGACAGCCAATAAGGGACAGAGCCCTAGTAGTTTTACCAACGCGGGGTTCTGCTGCCACAGTCCTTGTATCCATAGTTGTCGATAAACTGTGGTGGATTTAAACGAACTAGAGCCATCGGCAGCAGCCTGAGTCATGTTGTAAACACCGTGTCTTTGTTAATAGAGAACCACTTCACAGCTCTGTAAATGGCCTGAATGACGGCCCTAGAGGTGATAGTTGCGCCCGTTGCTGCGTCAAAGCTGCCACCATTACGTTTTGTTTGCCAGCTTGAAGGTTGCCAGTTGTTCGGTGCGGAAAAAGCGATAGCTTGACCATTGAACTGCGTGATCCAGTCAGATCGGCGATAGTCGATGAAGTCGCCAAGGCCCGGTGTCTCACGGTGCTCGATAACTCTGGCAGCAATCACCTGACCATCAACACGCAAACCCAGCAGTAGCCGAATTTCACCGCTATAGCCGTCGAATGCAATAACCTCCAGCACTGCGGCCATTGGCTGATTTTGCCGGTACGCTGTGTAGATTTCTACCATCTGCTGTCCACCCAGTTCGGGTGCAACATGCGTTCGTAGTGATTGCACTGGATTGGAGTCGTACGGCCCTGTTGGTAGCACAGCACTAAGATTGTCCAGTCGCCATTGCAGTTGTGCTTCGCTGATTTGTGTCTGCGTAGCGCTGTTGACCAACGCCAGTAGGCTAATAGCGAGCAGTGCAGCTACGGCTAAAGAGAGTGCACTTTTGTAAGGGAGTGCCATCATGTCGAATCGCGCTTTGCGTTGTCAGTGCGAAGCGAATTTCGCACAAACGTATGATCAATGAGCGGTACGCACATGTTCATCAGTAACACCGCAAAGGCGAAACCTTCCGGGTAATGACTGAACTCCCTGATAAAGAAACACAGCAAGCCAATACCGACGCCGTAAAAAAGCTTACCCGGATGGCTCGTTGCACTGCTGACCGGATCAGTGGCAATGAAAAATGCACCGAATAAAATGGCGCCAGTGAATAACGCCATGGTTGCAGGTATGACAGTGGACGACGATAAACTGCCGTACGCCAGATAGGCTAGCCACAGGGTGGCCAGTACTGATACAGGGATGCGCCAGTTAATGACTTTAACTGCCAATAGGTACACGCCACCTAGTAGCCACATGAATGCCAGTAACGTCCAGTTCGATTGCTTGAGTACATCCGCGGCCAACTCTTTATCAATGGACGTTGTGTTTGTAGATTCAAACAGTTTGTTTTGTAACGTTGTATCGAGACGTTCTAATGGAGTGGCACTGGTAAGGGCATCCCAATGAATGGGTGCCGAGTCAAGTAAGCCAAGCTCGGTATTCCACTGTGTCATGGTTTGTGGAAAACTGATGATTAAAACTGCGTAAGCGACCATGGCAGGATTAAAGGGGTTGTGGCCCAGTCCGCCGAATACGTGTTTCCCTAGTGAGCACATAACAACGATGCCCACTATCAATTGCCAGAGGGGTAAGCTTTGCGGCAAACTCAAAGCAAGCAGTGCTGCAGCTACTATTATACTGCCATCCTTAAGTGTTGTTATTACAGGGCGCCGGCGTAGTGCCAGCATAGCGGCCTCACATAGTGCAGCTATAATAACGGCAATAAAAATATTCTTTATGACTCTGGCATCAATGAATAATGCGTAGACAATAACGCCAGGTAAAAGCGCAATCAATACATGCGTCATAACAACGCTGACTGATTGTCGTTTGTATTTAACGGCTGCTACTTCCAATGAGATACCACTCATTTGTTTGTCCTGCGAGCTCGAGCTCGAGCCATGGCCGCAGCGATTGGATCGTGTTCAGCGGTTTTAGCTTGTAATTGTTTGGCGCGCTGACGTCGAAGGGATTGCGCTTGAAGAGCACGTTGTTCGAGTCGCTGTTCGCGTTGTTCAAAGCGTACTTTGCTGATTTGTGCCTGCTGTGAACTAAGTTGTTGCTCACGCAGAGTCGCCTTGTTGTGACGAAAGCTGGCAGTGAGCTGAATCAATGATGGGCAAACAACATCACAGCAACCACACTCTATGCAGTCATTTAAACCAAAACGCATAGCGTCGTCTGTGAGCGTTTTATCGCAATACCAATGTAGCTGTTGCGGCAATAATCCCACAGGACACACATCACTACACCGAGAACACCGTATACAGGCGCTCGCAGAATCGATCGCAGCCTCAGATGCAATAGCAGGCTCCACCGTGATGCAGTTGGTGGTAGCAGTGATCGGTACATTTAGATTGGGTAAGTCAAAACCGCTGAGTGGACCTCCGGCGCGAATACGCATAGTGCAACCAGAATTATTGATTGCAGACTCATTGCCCGTTTGTTCCAGCACATGGCTCACGGGAGTGCCTAGGCGCACGCGCACATTGACAGGCTGAGCAGCCGCGCTACCAGCGACACTGACCACACGCCAGATTAACGGTGCCCCATGTTGTGAAGCGCTGGCGGCTAGAGTCGTCGCAACATTCAGGCATAGGATGCCTTGGTCTGTAGCTCTGATACCAGCAGATGGCATTTTGCCGATGATACGTTGGACTAAAACACGTTCGGCCCCAGAAGGATAAATAGGTGAGAGAAGTATTAGTTCAATGTTAACGGCAGCATCGTCTATTGACTGCCTGCTACTTTTAATGGCCGCTTGCAACAGTGGTATAGCATCAATCTTGTCATCTTCAATGGCTAGTACACAACGTGCGCAGCGAGTGATGTTTATCATCTGTATGACGGCTTCGATGATATGCGTGGCATCGCTCAGTATTAACGCCTCATCGCAGCTGATCATGGGCTCACATTCCACAGCGTTTATCAGCAGGAGTTTAATGTCGGAGCTGTGTATTGCAGCCAATTTATTTGCTGTAGAAAACCCAGCTCCACCCAAGCCACTCACATTGGCACGCCTAATTCGTTCGTGTGCGGTGAGTGAGGAAAATACCTCATTGGTTTGTATCGCAGCAAGGGTGGCTTCAGTATCTGGGCAAGTGTCTATAACTACACACAAAGCTGAGCAATGTGATGGGTGAATAATGCTTCTGTCTTCTATGGCGCTCACCACACCATTAGCACTGGTTAATACTCCAGGTGCAAGCCAGTCCCCGATGACCACACAATCACCCACGCTGACCACAGGCGTTAGTACGTGTTTGTGGTAGTCCACTAGGGGGAAAACAAGCTGTGCTGGTAGGCAAATGTCTTTGATGGGTGAGCCAGGCGCAGGTAGCCCAGGCTTGTTACGTGTGAGAGCAAGACCGCCAATGGGTGGGAAACCCTCATGGCGATTAGGCGCATAGTGTTTGTTGTTTGACGATCTGAATCGCGAGAGCCAGCTCATGCCGGTTTCGGCCATTGCCAGCGATGTAACGGCTGGTCTACAGGGTGAAGTTCAATACAGTCAACGGGGCACGGTGGCAGACAAAGCTCACACCCAGTGCACTGATCGCTAATGACCGTATGCATCTGACGGGCGGCGCCAACAATGGCGTCGACCGGACAGGCATTGATGCATAACACGCAACCAATACAATCATCTTCAACAATGTAAGCCAGCTGTTCTGGTTTGGTTACCCCGCGTTCGGGATCCAGCGCTAAGGGTTCAACTGCGAGATATTCAGCCAGTTCGTTGATTAATTCTGTGCCTCCGGGAGGGCACTGATTGATGGGCGCATTGTCGTTTACGATGGCCTGCGCGTACGGGCGACATCCGGGGTATCCGCATTGTGCGCACTGTGTTTGAGGCAAGCGTTGGTTTACAGCTTCGATAATTTGTGCGGTGTTTGGTTCTGTGTTTGTCGTGCCTTCTGTCTGGTCGCTTGACGGGCTATCATCTGCAGGTATCGGATCGCTGAGTCGTGAAAGAGCGTAACCAACCAATGCCATGATCAGTGCTACCGCCACAATGGCCAGCAATGCGCTGCTCATTCGCCAAGTCCGGCAAAGCCCATGAAGGCCAATGACATAATGCCAGCGGTGAGTAAGGCGATGGAGTTACCCTTGAAAGGTTGTGGTACATCGGCAAGTTCCAAGCGTTCACGCATCACGGAAAACAGCACCAGCACCAATGAAAAGCCCAGTGCTGCACCAAAACCGTACAGCATGGCTTGCATGAGCGTGTGTTGCTCCTGAACGCTAAGTAATGCAACTCCGAGCACTGCGCAGTTGGTAGTGATAAGTGGCAGGTAGAGGCCTAAAATTCGGTGTAGTAACGGACTTTGCTGTCGAATAACAATTTCAGTAAATTGCACCACCACAGCAATCACCACAATAAAGCTCAAGGTGCGAAGGTATTCCAGCTCGAAGGGCACTAGAAACCAGCGATTAACCAGGTAGCTCAAGCTGGTAGCTAAGGTCAATACAAATGTTGTGGCCACTCCCATGCCAATGGCTGAGTCAACGCGTCTGGACACGCCCATGAAGGGGCAGAGTCCAAGAAACTGCACCAGCACAAAATTATTGACCAGTACCGTGCCCAACAAAATCAGAGCGGCCTCGTACATCGCGTTATTTAACGCGCATGCCCGCTGTCGCACCCGTGTCAGGTGTGAGTGTAAATAGCTCTGAGCCACCTGGGCCTGCTGCCAACACCATGCCGCTGGATAGTCCAAAGCGCATTTTTCGTGGCTTTAAATTAGCGACCATCACCGTAGTGCGACCGATCATGTCTTCGGGTTTATAGGCCGCTTTGAGACCGGCAAAAACTGTTCGCTGCTCGATACCAATATCCAAAGTTAATTCGATGAGTTTGTCAGCACCTTCTACTGGTTTGGCATCGACGATAACAGCTACGCGTAAATCCACTTTGTTGAATTCATCAATTTCGATCTCAGGTTTTAATGGCTCGTAACTCTCTGCGGAACTAGCGGCATTGCTGGTGACTGGAGTGGGTGATGAAGCTTTGGTGTCCTCAAGGATTTTTTCAATTTGTGAATTTTCCACGCGCGTCATCATTGGCTTGTAGGTGTTAATTTTGTGACCAACCAACGGATGCTCAAGCGATTCCAGTGACAGCTTGGTGTTCATGAAGCTTTCAGTTTGTGCTGCAATGCCCGGCAGTACAGGGCTCAGGTAGGTAACGATTGCACGAAAGTAATTCAGGCCAATGGTGCAGATATCCTGCACCTCAGACGCATTTTCAGGGTTCTTGATTTTGACCCAAGGTTCGGCATCGTTGATATAGGTGTTGGCATGTTCAGCTAGTACCATAATTTCACGCATGGCCTTCCCAAACTCGCGTTTCTCGTAGTATTCGCCGATGGAGGTTTGTGCTGATAAAAAGAGCTGGTAATCATTGATAGCGTTTGCAGGATAATTTTCCGACAACTGCCCATCGAATTTTTTGGTAATGAAGCCTGCGCAACGACTGGCAATATTCACCACTTTGCCAACAATGTCGGCATTACAACGCGTGGTGAAGTCCTCGAAGTTCATGTTTAGGTCTACCACGCCACTTGTCAGCTTTGAGGCATAGTAGTAGCGCAAGTATTCGGGCTTCAAATGTTTGAGCCACGTTTCAATGGTGACTGAGGTGCCACGAGACTTCGACATTTTCAAGTTGTCGACGGTCAAAAACCCATGACAGAACACGCCAGTAGGCTTGCGAAAACCTGCACCCTGAAGCATGGCCGGCCAAAACAGGCAATGAAAGTTAGTGATGTCCTTGCCAATGAAATGGTAAAGCTCAACCTTGGAATCAGGTGTCCAGCTTGCCTCCCAATCCTCGTTGGTACGTGCGGCCAGATTCTTATGGCTCGCCATGTAGCCGATAGGGGCATCGAGCCAGACATAGAAATACTTACCTGGCGCATCGGGGATTTCGAAACCCCAGTAAGGGGCATTGCGCGAGATATCCCAGTCTTGTAACCCAGATTCCAGCCATTCGCTAAGCTTGTTGGCGACTTCACTTTGCAGTGTGCCGCTGGTGGTCCATTCTTTGAGCATGTCACCAAACTGGCTGAGCGCGAAAAAATGTTGCTCAGAGTCGCGCAGCTCCGGGGTCGCGCCAGAGACTTGCGAGATGGGTTCTTTTAATTCGGTGGCGTCGTAGGTGGCACTGCAGACCTCGCAATTGTCGCCATACTGGTCGGCTGCTGAACAGTTTGGGCAAATACCTTTGACGAATCGGTCGGGAAGGTACATCTGTTTTTCAGCATCGTACAGCTGTTTGATAGTGCGTTTGACAATGTGACCAGCGTCACGCAGCTTGGTGTAAATCAGCTCGGCAAGCTCACGATTTTCATCCGAGTGCGTCGTGTGAAAATTATCGGGCGACAGCATGAAGCCTTCGATATCTCGTTCATGCTCAGCTTTGCAGCGGGTAATAAGCTCTAGCGGTGTAATGCCTTCCGCTTCGGCCTTCAGCATAATGGGAGTGCCGTGTCCATCGTCGGCCCATACCCATTGGCACTGGTTTCCGGCGAGGCGCTGATATCGCACCCAAATATCGGTTTGTATGTATTCGAGCATGTGCCCGATGTGTAAGGCACCATTGGCGTAGGGAAGGGCGCTGGTGACCAGAATCTGACGGCTCATAACAATGTGCTGTGCTGTTGAGTGGTGTTCGGTAAAACACAGGTAGCAGGCGACATATTTGTTGCCTTTACTGTGTCTAATGTTGATCCTGACGTACTACAGGTCGCAGGATCGCTGCTGCTACGTGTATCATCAAGTGTTACAACCAACACGTGGTGACAGACGAGACGCGCGACGCAGTCTAGTTTAACAGCCCATCAATACAGCGGGAGCTTTGCAGTACGATGTCAGAAGTATCACCATTGCATGAAAAAATTGAAGCTGCCCTAGGTAAAGTCATGGATCCACATCTGGATCTGTCACTTGTTGACGCCAAATCGGTGCAGAACATAAACGTTGAGGGGCAGTCGGTCAGCATTGAACTCAGTTTGGGGTATCCGTGTGAGCGATGGGCGAAGACACTCAGAACTATGGTCAGCGAAGCGCTTGAGTTGCACGCCGGCGTCACAGATGCGCAAATCACTGTTAAACACAACATCATTGCTCATTCTGTGCAGCATGGGGTCAAGCGGCTCGACAACGTCAAAAACATTATTGCGGTTGCCTCTGGCAAAGGCGGTGTTGGAAAATCCACAACGTCGGTGAATTTGGCATTAGCGCTGGCTTCTGAAGGCGCTACGGTAGGTTTGTTGGATGCCGATATCTATGGTCCTTCACAGCCTCGCATGATGGGCTTGTCAGGTCAGCCTGAATCAGAAGACGGTAAAAGTCTGGAGCCGATGGAAAACTACAATGTACAGACCATGTCCATTGGTTTCCTGATCGACGAGGAAACGCCCATGATTTGGCGTGGACCTATGGTCACACAAGCGCTCGAGCAACTTCTCAACGATACCAACTGGCGAGATCTGGATTATCTGGTCATCGATCTTCCTCCAGGAACTGGGGACACGCAACTCACGTTGGCTCAAAAAGTTCCGGTAAGTGGTGCGATTATCGTTACTACCCCACAGGATATTGCGCTTCTAGATGCCCGTAAGGGACTGAAAATGTTCGAAAAAGTAGAAGTGCCGATTCTTGGAGTGGTCGAAAACATGTCCACCCACATTTGTGGTCAATGTGGGCACGAAGAGCATATTTTCGGCAAAGGCGGTGGTCAAACTATGGCATCTGAGGCAGGTATCGATTTGTTGGGTTCGTTGCCATTGGAGTTAGGCATTCGTTTGCAAGCGGACAGTGGTAAGCCAACAGTTGTGTCCGACCCAGAAGGGCGAACTGCCGAAATCTATCGCGAGATCGCACGTAAAGCGGCAGCACGGCTATCGCAGCAGGCAAAAGACTATTCGTCGAAATTCCCGCAAATTGTCATCCAGAACACCTGAGGAAATTCAATGTCTATAAAAGCAGACAAATGGATCCGACGGATGGCGGAGCAGAGCGGCATGATCGAGCCGTATGAGCCAGGACAGGTCCGTGTGGACAGTGACAATCAAAAAATTGTCTCCTACGGTACGTCAAGCTATGGTTACGACGTCAGGTGTGCCGATGAATTTAAGATATTTACCAATATCAACCATGCGATCGTTGATCCCAAGGACTTTGATCCTGACAGCTTTGTCGATCTCAAATCTGATGTATGCATTATTCCGCCTAATTCGTTTGCGTTAGCTCGAACCGTAGAATATTTTCGGATTCCTCGAAACGTGCTGACAATTTGTTTAGGCAAGTCAACTTATGCTCGTTGTGGCCTTATTGTTAACGTGACTCCGCTAGAACCTGAGTGGGAGGGGCACGTCACATTGGAGTTTTCAAACACCACCCCGTTGCCTGCCAAGATCTATGCAAACGAAGGTATTGCACAAATGTTGTTTTTTGAAAGTGATGAGGTGTGCGAAACCTCGTACGCGGATCGCGGTGGTAAATACCAGGGGCAGCGCGGGGTTACGCTGCCACGGACGTAAGTGCTTGCATCGTGGCTTTAAATAATCACAGGATTTGCGTCGCCTCGATATTTTTGAAAGAATAAGACATGAGGAGTGAAGAATGAGCTCGGACATGATCGATAAAGACGGCTTCAGGGCTAATGTCGGCATCATCCTGAGCAATGCACAGGGCCAGGTTTTTTGGGCGCGACGTATCGGGCAAGATGCATGGCAATTCCCTCAGGGCGGCATCGACAAATCAGAGTCGCCAGAAGAGGCGATGTTCCGCGAGTTGCGAGAAGAGACCGGACTGAGCCCTGATGATGTCGATGTGCTGGGCTGCACTCGTCAATGGCTTAGGTATCGTCTGCCCAAACGTTACGTGCGGCAGAACCAAATTCCCTTGTGTATCGGCCAGAAGCAGATCTGGTTCATGCTGCGCATGCTCGGAAACGAAAATGCGGTAGATCTTGCCAATAATCCCAAGCCCGAGTTTGATCATTGGCAATGGGTAGATTACTGGGAGCCCTCCAAAAAAGTCATATTTTTCAAAAGAAAAGTCTATAAACGCGCATTGGCAGAGCTTGAGCCCTTACTGCTGACTGCTTAGTGCCTCTGGGCTCTTTAATAAGGTTATTGGGGGGAGCACAGTAAGTGTTGGGTGATAACGCGTCGGCATTAATTAAACGGCCGCACTATCACCATGATGACAACGACAAACAGCCCCAATACGGGTACCTCATTGAACCAGCGATACCACACATGGGAATGCGTATTGGCGTCGTCTCGGAACACTTTTACCAGCCGTGCGCACTGGAAGTGGTAAACCATTAAGCCCAGTACAAAAACCAGTTTAATTTGCATCCATGCCAGTGTTGCCAAAACGGGTAACCATGCGACGAGCAACCAAATACCAAAAATAAGCGTCAAAAGGGCGCCGATGTTGGTAATGGCTAGCAGTTTGCGCTCCATTACTTTGAACGTATCATTCTGTTCAGTGTTATTGGGATTGCAGCTCGCGTGATACACAAAAATGCGTGGCAAATAGAACAAACCGGCAAACCAAGTAACCATAAAAATGACGTGTAACGATTTTACCCAAAGCATCTAATTAACTCAGTTCCAATAATTTATCGAGTTGTCGCTCTAACTCAAGCATGGGAATAGCCCCAACGTAACGTTTAACAAGGCGCCCGTTCTTATCCAGTAAATAACTGATAGGTGTGCCGATAACACTGGCAAACGCCTGTACCGCTTCACCCTTAATATCCAAGGCGATAGGAAAAGGCCATTGTTCGCGTTCGCTCATCTCCACAACGAGATTGGGAGCATCGTGGGGCATGGCAACAGCAATAAGTTCAAAGCCTTTAGGTTCGTAGCGCTGATAAAGCTCAGCTAGATCTGGCATCTCTTTCAGGCAAATTCCACAATCAGTTGCCCAAAAATTAACCAGTAGTGGGCCCTCTATAGCGTTTAGCGGAATTTTGTCGCCACTTAGAGTGCTGAAAGTCAGCTGACTTATGCTCTCTGAGATGTCAGGCGCCTTGCTACACGCACTTAGCAATGCGCAGCAAAGGATGATTATGACTGTGGGTAAAGAGCGTTTCACCATGCTTTTCTGAACTTTGCTAGCGCGCTGACTATTCATTAGTTTGACTGCGTGATCGGTTTAAAAGAGCAAGGCGGTATCGAGCGAACAAGTAAATCATTTTTCTGTGGAACACACAATGTGATTGACCGAAGATTCTTCGAATCCTAAGGGTTTAGTCACTTCAGCCGAAATGACGTGAACAGTATGTCAACAGACTCTCGTGCACATACGACAAAACGATGCGTAACTTCGCAGCATTGTGACTTAACTCTGAACTAGCTGGCGACACGGGCGAGCTTTTTAGATTACAAAAAGGACGTTACATGAAAAACTTAGTCAGCGTGGTATTGATATGCCTCGGGTTTTTAGCGACATCAGCCCATGCCAATACGCCGGTTGCGAAACTATATGTTGGCGCCGGTTTTACCGACGGCAGTGTAGAGGTATCAAACAATGACGATAGAAGTCTGGGCACGTTATCGGGTGTAGTGGGCTTGCAATTTAGCGATTTCCTTGGCGTTGAGCTCTCCGCTGGAGCTGGCTCAGATCAATCTGACAGTATCCTCAGTGACCCACTTGTCAACTATCAAGCGGTGATGTTACGTGTTGGATATCGCTGGGATAGAACGGCTGTGTATTTACTGGCCGGGCAGGCAAGGCTGGATGTAGATTCAGATCTGAACATTACCGACGCTGGTAATGCGTTTGGCTTTGGCATCAACTTATTCGGTAATGAGACAACAGCGCTGAATTTTAATTTTCTGGATATCGATGATGGTGCATTCAGCACGGCAACCATTGGATTCACTTATTTCTTTGGCGGCTTTCGCTAGGACATCACCATGAGCATACATACGCAATTCGTAAAGATGATAAGCGGTCGTCTACTCTTAGTGTTGACGGCTTCTGCAATATTAAGTGCCTGTGGTACACGTACCGAAGATGGATCGACTAGCAACAGTCAGCCGACCTTCAACGCTAACGGCGAATTAATCAGTGGTGGCGTTGGATCGATACCAACTGTCAGTGTGATTAATCCTGCGGAGGCTGTCTCTGTGCGTGTGATAAGCGATATGAATAGCTTACTGACCGGAGGGGGTGATGTTGCGACGATAACGGCTGTGGTGACCAACATTAACAATAACGTTGTTCCTGATGCTGAAGTTACTTTCCGTTCATCTACTGGAATTTTGCGCGATATCGTTTCGCTAACAAATGAAAATGGTGAAGCTACTGCAACCCTGGCTCTACCTGATGATTTTGATAATCAAGACATCACTGTTACAGTTGTTAATGAAGACGCTGTTGAGGAAACAGAGGTCAGGGTCGCAGCTGTTGGAAGCACATTGAGTGCTGCTGGCACAAGTACCTTGATCTCAGGTGATGATGTATCAATGACTTTTCGTCTTGTAGCTGGGAATGGCGAAGCAATTTCATTCAAGCCACTAACAGTGGTTTCCGTAAACGGAAGTGTGCTGTCGTCTGTGGCACCTATGACGGACGAAGATGGTAACGCTGTAATAACGATTAACGCAGCTAATGCAAGCGATACCGTTTCCGCAAGTGCATTAAACGGAACTGTTTCAGCATCACACAGTTTCGAGGTTGTTCCTGATCTACTGGCGTTCACCAATGTTGAACCCAATTCGGAGCTGGCGGTGCTAGATCTTGCAACAATTTCAGTGAACTGGGTGAGCGAGGGTTCACCGGTGCAATTCCAGCCATTGCGTTTCTCAACCACAGCAGGTGTTGTTAGTGGCAGTGATACGGTCAACACAGATGCTTTTGGAAATGCGTCAATTCAACTGAGTTCGTCAAGTGCGGGTTCAGCCACACTAACAGTAGAAGGTACAGCTGTTAGTGACCCTTCAACAACTATTGATGTTGAATTCATTGCAACAGAGCCAGGCAATATAGATATTTCTTCATCATCTACATTGGTTGCTATAAATGACTCAAGCACGCTGTCGGCCACGGTTACTGATGTTCAGGGAAATCCAGTTAAAAACAGTAGGGTGAGTTTTACCAGTGATGATTTGAAAGGCGGACAGCTAAACCCTGCTACAGCCACTACCAACAGTGCAGGTGTTGCTATCTCTACGTTCAGTGCAGGTGCGCTGCCAACCTCTGTTGATGAGATATTGATTAACGCAACAGTCACGGCACCGGTAAACGCAGGTGATGCAGCTATAGAGCGCAATATGAATTTGACCGTATTCAAACCCAGCTTAAACGTTACCTTGGGTTCTAACAATGTGGTGAAAACACTGGACGACGGTATTCAGTTAGCAATGCCGTATGTGGTTAAGGTGACTAACGGTGCAGGGGCTGCAATAGAAGATGCAGTGGTTGGAATCAGTGTTAGACCATTGAGCTACCGCAAGGGCGAGTTGGTGTTGATTGATTCGACTGGACGTACCGAAGATGAGGCGCCTGCTGACGAAGCATTTTCCCCTGCCTCTTGGAAATTTCTGACCCAGCCATCGGACACCGAAACAATATTGTGTGATGCCGAGGATCGTAACGGGAATCGAGTTCTTGACACCTTTGGCTCTCTGACTGAGGACATCAACGGGAATTCACAACTTGATCCACAAGACCCTACTTCTGTAGCGGCCGTGGATGGCGCAGAGGCTACGGTAGCAAACAGTACCTTAAGAACAGATGCGAATGGATCTGGCTTGTTTGATCTGGCATATCCTGCCAGCAATGCCTTTTGGTCATATTTGGAAATTTCAGTAAGAGCCGAAGCGTTGGGTGTTGAAGCGACGCAAACTGTTCGAATAACACCGCCGTTGCCCGCATCTGAACTTACGGCAGTGGGCTTTTCACCGTCCAATCGGTTTAGCCCTTATGGAACTGTGGTTACGCCAGATCTGGTCACTGTGACCACAGTGGATGGAGAGACGTTCACGACACCACAAGGGTGCCTCAGCGAGTTTTAGCGCCCAAATCAATCATTGACCTAGCATAGAGAATGCGAATTCATTCAACTTTAAGTGTGAACTGCCGCCATTACATACATACGAGGCTCCACCAAGCCCTGCATAAATGGGTTACAGGGTTCAACAGGACAGAGGGTGTACAGTGTTTAAGAGCGAGACAAAGCCGGTAGTCAAATCTGCTGAAGATGACCACACGATTGAATTGGCGGCTGCCGCTGTATCGCCGGTCAATGAACTCAATGAGCTCAACCGGCTTTCACTATGCAAGAGCGCCTCGGTATTGCATGTCCAACGCAATGATCAGATAAAGCCAGAGAATTCTCACCGGTGGTTGATGTATCTGGTAGAGGGTTCTTTATCGCTGTATGCGGGGAAAGAAGAGGTAGGTGTGATCACTGCTAATTCGCCAGATGCATTACAGCCTTTGTTTCTCGACAAAAGCGCTTACCAGAGCGTAAAAACAGGAACAATGGCTAAGCTGGTTCGCTTTGGCCGTGAGCAAATGGATATATTGCTCAAAGAACAACAGAAAAACGCCGTTAGTGTGATGGATGTGTTCGTTGATGAGCTAGACAATCTGATCTTTGACGATATTGTTGCAGCCATGCAGAACCAAAATGTCACCTTGGCGGTGTCACCAGGTTCGGCTGTCAAGATACTCAACTCTTACCAAAAGGTAGCGGGTATCCCCGAGCTTGCTGAAATTATTCAGTGCGATGCAGGTCTGACCGCACATATCGTGGTTGCAGCGAATTCAATTGATCCCAGCTCGAACGAAGCCACCTCTAGCATCAGAGGCGCTATTACTCGGCTCGGTGTTAAAGAGACACAGCGTTGCATCGCCGCGTTGGTTGATAACAACGTGATGAAGGCAAGTTGCCCGGTCGTACGTGATCGCATGTTGAAATATGTACAACGCACCACGGTGAGTGCGTCAATCGTTCAAGTGCTGGCCAAGGAATTGCCACATTTGAAGCCGGAGATCGCCATGTTGGTGGCGTTATCTGCTGATATTGGGGAATTGCTCATTTTGACGTACGCGAACAATCACCCTGGGCGGTTTACCGATGATAAGGATCTGAATTCTGTTATTGAGAAACTGCGCGTTATCCTCAGTAGCTGGTTGATTGCCTCATGGGGCTACCCCCGAGAATTTGCAGATGCTGCCAGCAAATCCCGGGATTGGTATCGAACCCATAACGGTGAGATCACATACACTGATTTGGTGACAGCTTCGCTACTAATTATTCAGAAAAAAATGCCGGATGCCGAGCAAAACGCTATGCCTAGCACAGACAATCTTTTATTGGCCAGACGCCTGCAGCAGGCCGGAATTGATCTGAAATCACCTGACGACATCATCAAGGCAGCCACCACGCGCTTAGTCAGCGTGCAAGCTTTACTAAAAGCAGGTTAGCTTCTCAGGCTTCCCGAACGAAGGCGACTCATTGTCGATCGGGTCGCCTCTGGCTAGTCAGATCCGCTGACTGTGAGCAGGTCTTTGGTGCTACCCGTAAGCTTTTGCTATCGGGTTATGGAATAAGAGCTGACACGAAAAAGAACGTTCTTAGCTTGGCAGATCCATTCGCTTTAGTGCTTTTGGAATGGAGAAAGTGACGGTTTCACGTATACCTTCATATTCAACGGCTGTTTGGCCGCCTTCGTTGCGCAAGCGCTCAACGACTTCATTGACGAGCACTTCAGGTGCAGACGCACCGGCAGTAACACCAATTTTTGTTTTCCCTGATAGCCATTCAGATTGGATATCAACAGCGCGAGTAATTAAGCGTGACTCAACGCCTGCTCTGACTCCAAGTTCCGCCAGTCGGTTGGAGTTGGAACTGTTGCTAGCACCAACTACCAACAAAAGATCGACCTCTTCGCAGAGTTTTTTAACTGCATCCTGACGGTTTTGCGTGGCGTAGCAAATATCATCACGATTGGGTGCAGCGATTCCTGGAAAACGTTGACGCAGGGTGTCTATGATCTCTTGGGTGTCATCCACAGACAACGTGGTTTGAGATACGAAAGCCAGTTCATCAGGGTTCTTGATATCTAGCCCCGCAACATCAGCAGGCGTCTCGACCAAAATAATACGTCCACCCATGCTGGTGTCATATCTGCCCATGGTACCTTCAACTTCAGGGTGGCCAGCGTGGCCTATCAAAATAACTTCTTTGCCGTCTGTGGCATATTTTACGACTTCGAGATGTACTTTGGTCACTAGTGGGCAAGTAGCATCGAACACTTGTAACCCACGCTGATTTGCCGCATTTTCTACCGCCTCCGATACCCCGTGAGCGCTGAAGATTACCGTGGCATCATCGGGCACTTCATCGAGTTCTTCAACAAAGATGGCGCCTTTGTCGCGCAGCCCATCAACAACATATTTGTTGTGAACGACCTCGTGCCGCACGTAGATAGGCGCACCGTGAATCTGGATGGCTCGCTCAACTATTTCAATAGCGCGATCTACGCCTGCACAAAAGCCACGTGGATTGGCGAGTAATATTTGCATAGGGGTACCTGCTCTTTAATGTTTGGTTTCAGGTTCGTCGACATCGTTCTTTTCAAAAAAAGTCAGGAACAGTAATATCGCTGTGCCAACCGATATGGCAGCATCGGCGATGTTGAAAGAGGGGAAGTAACTCTCGTTCCAGTGTACCTGTATGAAATCCACCACATAACCGTACCAGACGCGGTCAATTAGATTGCCTATAGCACCACCCAGTATGAGTGCTATTGACAGGCTGTGCCATTTTTCAGCGCGCGTCATTCGATAGAGCCAAACGCTAAGCACGATGCTGACAACCAAACTGATTGCCGTGAAAAACCATCGCTGCCAACCACCGGCATTATCCAGAAAACTGAATGCTGCGCCGTAGTTGTATGCTTTCGTGATGTTGAAAAACGAATTAATGTAAACCTGCTGAAACATCTCAAGGTCACGATCAGCCCAAATCTTAGTGATTTGATCAGCAATGATGATGACAATAACGATGCTGTATCTTAAGTAATGCGGCATAAAAAATGTTGGTCTCGTGTTCTGCAGTCTCGTGTACTTATGTTTAGAAAAAATACCGCTCATTAGTCAAGTGGCATTTAATGCTAGTTCGCTACCTCCACAAACTGTAACTCGTCATCCCCATGAATGTGGGGATCCATTGATCGACAAGCTATGGATTCCCGCCTGCGCGGGAACGACGTACTTAACAAGGTTATGCAATATGACGTTGCTCTCCTTCGCCGTGTACATTGCTTATGCAGCGCCCGCAAACTTCGGGGTGTTCAGAGTTGCTCCCCACATCGTCACGTAGATGCCAACATCTGACACATTTTTCACCTTCTGCCTTTTGAGCAGAGACTGCGAAGTCGATGCCGTTGGTAGAGTGAGTTTCCAATGTCGAGGGCTGGTCCGCAATATCAACCAACGTCGCTTCTGATGTGATGAATACAAAGCGTAGCTCCTCACCTGTTTTACTCAATATCTGTCGTGCTTGTGGTGAGACATAAATAGTAACGGCCGCTTCCAGTGCGCCTCCAATAACGCCCTCACTACGCAATGGTTCGAGCGTTTTAGATACCGCGTCGCGCACCGCTGTCATGAATACCCAGTCATCTCGGTTGAGATCGCTGCCGGCTGGCAACTCAGGCAAGGTGTCACTGTAAAGTGCAGTGAACGGCGTGGGCGTGCGGGATTGGCGGTTGGTCTCAGATTTTTCTCGTAAATGCTGCCAGATTTCATCACTGGTAAAGCTGAGCACAGGCGCAATCCATCGGGTTAATGCATCAGTGATCAAATACATGGCCGTCTGAGCTGATCTGCGAGCATGGCTGTTTGCTGGCATGGTGTATTGCCGATCTTTGATGATGTCCAGATAAAAACTCGACATGTCGATAGCACAGAAATGATGGATGGTCTGATAGACCGTGTGGAACTGATAGGACTCATACGCCTCTTGAATGGTGCCTTGAGTGCGCAGAGCACAGTCAACTGCCCATTGGTCGATCGCCAGCATATCTTCGTGTGCAACGCTATGCACATCAGGGTCAAAGTCGTCGATTGCGCTCAGCATGTAACGAGCTGTGTTTCGTATGCGACGGTAGGCATCAGACATACGATCAAGTATCTCGTTAGATACCGTCATCTCTCCACGGTAATCGGTCGAGCAGACCCAGAGCCTGACAATATCGGCGCCCAGAGTTTTCAGCAATTTTTGTGGCGCAATGATATTGCCCAGAGATTTGGACATTTTTCGACCTTTCTGATCGACTGTGAATCCATGGGTTAGCACTTGCTTATAAGGCGCTTGTTTGTTGATAGCGACGCTGGTAAGAATCGATGAATGAAACCATCCACGATGTTGATCAGAGCCTTCTAGATAAATATCTGCGGGGTAGGTGAGATTGTCACGTTGCTGCAGTACATGTGCCCATGTAGTACCTGAATCAAACCAGACATCAAGTACGTCGGTCACTTTGTCGTATGCAGTTGCCTCATCAGCCAGTAGCTCTTTCGGGTCGAGATCAAACCATGCCTGAATACCGGTTTGTTCAATGCGACAGGCTGCCTGTTCAATAAGCTCTTGGGTGCGAGGGTGTAGCTCGCCGGTTTCCTTGTGTACAAATAATGTAATGGGCACACCCCAATAGCGTTGACGAGAAATACACCAATCAGGGCGGCCGGCGATCATGCCATGAATGCGTGATTGCCCCCAATCAGGAATCCATTCCACCTTGTCAATTTCGCTCAAGGTATCGGCTCGAAGTCCTTTTGTTTCCATACCGATAAACCACTGGGCAGTTGCTCGATAAATAATGGGTGTTTTCGTGCGCCAGCAAAACGGGTAGCTGTGCTGATACTTCTCGCTCTTCACCAATCGGCCACGTTGCTCTAGTTCTTCGAGCATATGCTTGTCAACCTTGGTCACGTGCTCGCCAGCAAACAGCTCTACGTGCTCACGGAAGACACCGTGATCATTAACGTTGTCGAGTAAATCTAAACCTGCTCTTTTGGCAGCATAAAAGTCATCGACGCCATGATCAGGTGCTGTGTGCACAGCTCCAGTACCTGCATCGGTAGTGACATAGTCGCCCAAGATCATCAGGCTATCGCGATCGTACAGTGGGTGCTTGAGCAACATGCCTTCCAGGGATTGTCCTGTGCATGTGCCCAGAATCTGATGGCCGGAAAATCCATAACGCGCCATCACGTCATCAACCATCGCCTCAGCCATGATCAGGCGCTCGTCGTCGGCCCCGTTATTAACCGATACCAGCGCATACTGTAACTCTGGGTGCAGAGTGACTGCGAGGTTGCCCGGAATCGTCCAAGGCGTGGTGGTCCAGATAACCACGTTGACGTCAGTGGCGTCATCATCCACACCAAACGCACTTAATAGGGCGGCTTTGTCTCTAGGCTCGAAGCGTACATCAATGGCAGTTGATGTCTTGTCTTCGTATTCAATTTCAGCTTCGGCTACCGCCGAGTGCGCGCCCCAGCTCCAGTAGACCGGCTTGGTGCCTTTGTAGACATGTCCGGCATCAATGATTTTGCCTAGTGTGCGAACAATATTCGCCTCATTGGCGAAATTCAAAGTCAGGTAGGGGGAATCCCAGTCGCCGATAATGCCAAGGCGTTTGAATTCAGCACACTGATTGACTATCTGCTCGTTGGCATACTCCCGACATTTTGCTCGGAATTCTCCTTCAGTGACCTTGATCCCGGGTTTGCCGATCAGACCTTCAACCTTGTTTTCGATCGGTAAGCCGTGGCAATCCCATCCCGGTACGTAAGGTGAGTCGAATCCGGCCAATTGACGGGACTTTACGATCATGTCTTTGATGACTTTGTTTACCACGTGTCCGATGTGGATATCGCCGTTAGCGTAGGGAGGGCCGTCGTGCAAAATGAATTTGGGTCGGCCTTCGCTGTGCTTACGAATATGTTCGTAAATACCTTGCTCTTCCCACCTAGCGAGCATTTCAGGCTCGCGCTTCGCCAGATTTCCACGCATAGGGAAATCGGTTTTTGGCAGGTTCAGTGTTTGTTTGTAGTCGGTCACGTCGATGGCTTCATCAGGGTTGTTACTGCCCAAGATCTATCAGAACCAGGCAGTTTTGCTTACTGGGTACACACGCATTGTCGAGGGGTATATCTGCGTTATGTGTTCACAATTTAACTACACGCTACTTTACGTCATATTAAACCTAGCAAGGCTCTGACCTCATTGCTGTCACAAGCAATTTGAGCTTTTAGCTCGTCAAGAGAATCAAAGCGTTTTTCTTGGCGCAGTTGCTGGATGAAATCAACTGCCAGATGCTCACCGTACCACTGCGGTGATGCATCCAATGCATGCACTTCAAGTAGCAGCTTTCTGCCACCCACGGTTGGGCGTTCACCCAGATTAGCAACAGCTGGAAATTGCTGACCAGATTCGATGTGCGTGGCATTGACAGCGAACACCCCTCTCAGTGGTGGGTTGTGCTTGCCTAAAAAAACATTGGCGGTTGGAAAGCCCAGTTGTCTGCCTACTTTTTCGCCGTGAACGACGCGCCCACTGATACGGTAGCGGTGCCCGAGTAGGCTGTTTGCCAGTGCAAGATCGCCTGATTGCAATGCCGCACGTACTCGGGTGCTTGAAACACGTTCGCTTTCGTGCAGGCAGGTTGGGCTTTGCTCAACAGTGAAGCCGAATGGGCCAGAGAGTTGTTTTAACGTGTCGATGGTGCCCGAGCGTTCATGGCCGAACCTGAAATCATCGCCCACCACCAAATGTCGCATACGCAATTTGTCTACCAGGATATCTGATACGAAGTCGCGAGCGCTCAAGGAGGCAAGTTTATGGTCAAAGTGCAGCAACAGAAGCCGGCTGATAGCTGCGGCCTCAACGCTGCGAACTTTGTCGCGCAGGCCATGCAGGCGCAGCGACGTGTTCTTCTGTGAGAAAAATTCGTGAGGTAGTGGCTCGAAACTCATCACAGTGGCGGGTAACTGCAGTTCCTCTGCTCTTTTGCTCGTGGTAGCAAACATGGCTTGATGACCAAGATGTGCACCATCAAAATTGCCGATAGTCAACACAGTGCCAGGTAGATCAATCCAGTTTTTCAGTCCTCGAATCAGGCGCATGGGCAATGCTTGCAGGGGTGAAGGCGATGCATGAGAGGTTATGGATCAATCAGGTGTCGGGGGCGAATGCCAGAAACAAGCAGAATAGCTGCGTATGCCGTAATGCCTAGCGCTATTATAGCCAACAGGCGCAGCAAGCGTGCTGTTGCGTCAAGTGTATCCCAGTCGATTCCTGAGAAGAATGCTAGCAGTGCTGCGAGTACTACTAAGCCGGGTATTGTCTTTAAGGCAAAGCCACGTAATTCTGCTGACAATTGGTAAATATCTTTCTTTGATAGTTCTCGGTACAGCATGAACGCTTGTTGCCAGGCCGACAATGAGCTTGCCAATGCCAGGCCCGTATGCGGCGCCATAAAGTCGAGCCATATCATAGGTAGAACAAACATTAAGTTGTACACCATGTTGGAAATCAATGCGACGATGCCGATTCTTACTGGGGTTTTGGTGTTTTGCCTAGCAAAGAACGCGGGTGCCAGAATTTTTATTAACAGAAAAGCGGGTAATCCGGCGCTGTATGCCATCAAACTGTAGCTCGCCATACGGGCATCGTTCTCTGTGAACTGCCCATATCCGAACAGCGTCATTAGCATGCCCTCAGCCACGAGCATGAGTCCTATTGCAGAAGGTACGCCGAGAACAATAATGAGTCGGATTGCCCAGTCCAGTGTTTTACGGAAATCATCGTCGTTTTTGCTTGCATGTTCACGCGACAGGCGCGGCAGAATAATCGTGCCAAGCGTGACTCCCAGTAATCCGAGTGGGAATTCCATTAATCTATCGCTGTAGTACAACCAACTAAGGCTGCCTACTGTCAGGAACGAGGCGATGACAGTGTCTAGCAGCAAGTTGATCTGCGCCACTGATGAACCCAATATGGCGGGTGCCATCAATTTAAGTATGCGTTTGACCCCCGTGTGATTCCAACCCCAGCGCGGTCGGGGTAAAAGCCCAATCTGACGTAGAAAAGGCAATTGCAGTAGGAGCTGCACAAAACCTGCAGCAAAAACTCCCCAAGCGAGCGCCATAATGGGTGATTCGAAACGCTCACTGAAGCCCAGTGCCGCCACGATCATGCAGACATTGAGCAAAACGGGAGTAAACGAGGGAATGCCAAATTTGCCAAAGGTATTGAGCAAGCTGCCCGAATACGCCACCAAGCTGACAAAGAACAAATACGGGAATGTGATCCTGAGCATGTCAGTGGCTAGATCGAATCGAGCAGGCTCATCGATGAAGCCGGGTGCGAACAACATGATGATTAGTGGGCTGAACATGACGCCCAGTGTCGAAACCACTAATAGCACCACAGCTAATGTGCCTGAGACGTGGGCGGCTAGGTCTAGCATGGCGGCTTTGCTGCGCGTTTCCTTGTATTCTGTGAATACCGGCACGAATGCTTGTGCAAAAGCACCTTCAGCAAATAGTCTGCGAAGGAAATTGGGAATCTTGAATGCCACGAGAAAAACGTCGGTTGTGCCGCTAGCCCCATAAACAATAGCCAGAACTTGATCTCTGACGAAGCCCAACACCCGCGAAATCAGGGTCATGATGGCAACAATGCTCCCAGAACGGGCCAGTGTGGTCGATTTCATGATAGACGACGTTGACTAGAAGCGCGGAGGGGTAGATAATGGTTGGCTAAATTCAGTATCGACCTATTGTTTGATTTTCCAGAGGACAGTCCGTGGCTAATACCGCCCAGGCGCGCAAACGCGTTCGCCAAGCAGAAAAATCCCGCCAGCTCAATGCGAGCCAGCGTTCCATGATGCGCACAATGGTTAAGCGAGTTTTCGCAGCTATTGCTAGTGGAGACCATACCGCTGCCGCTGCTGCCTATAAGGAAGTAGTGCCAGTTCTTGACCATATGGCACGAAAGGGCCTTATTCACAAGAACAAGGCAGCTAGATACAAAAGCAGGTTCAACACTCAGGTCCGCGCTTTGGCCTAGTGTGTTTAGCTGGCACTGGGTGCCAGCTTCTCTCACGCTTTGATAGTCGGTGCAATTCAGGTTGCCGCTTCGGCAGTAACCTGTAACTGTATCTGTAAAATAGAGCTTTCTCTCAACAGTCACCGAGTCACAACCATATTGTCTCTGTGAACTAGCTCTGGCTCGTAGCTGTATCCCAGTGTCTCAACAAACCGATCGCTGGATAACCCAAGCAGTTTGGTTGTCTCAGCCGCCGTATAGTTGGCGAGGCCACGTGCAATCTCTTGTCCGTTGTTATCAACACAGGCAACCAATTCGCCACGCAAAAAATCGCCGGTGCTCTTTGTTATGCCGGCGGCCAAAAGACTAGAGCCTCGTTTTCGGATCACATTGCACGCGCCTTCATCGAGGGTGAGAGTGCCTTTAACGCGTAAATGGTCTGCTAGCCAGCGTTTGCGAGCGTCTAATGGTTTCTGGTCGCTGACCAGCATGGTGCCCAAAGGCTCTCCGTCTCTGAGTCGTAGCAAAATATCCGGTTCTCTGCCATGTGCTATGACAGTTGTGGTTCCGTTCTGTGCAGCTCTTTCAGCAGCCAATATCTTGGTGCGCATGCCGCCGGTTCCTAAGGTTGAGCCCGCAGGCCCAGCCAATGCCAGTATTTCGCTGTCACTGGCATTCGCGCGCTCCAGTAATTTGGCATCAGGGTTGGTTCTAGGATCTTGATCGAAAAGGCCCTGCTGGTCGGTCAGAAGTACCAGAACATCAGCGTCAATCAAGTTGGCTACTTGTGCGGCTAATGTGTCGTTGTCTCCGAGTCGAATTTCGTCAGTAGTCACTGTATCGTTTTCGTTCACTACAGGCACTACGCCGTGACTAAGAAGTGTTGACAGGGTGCCGCGAGCGTTCAGATAGCGACGGCGATCTGCCAGATCGTCGTGGGTGAGTAGTACTTGGGCGGTCAGCTTGCCAAAGCGCTCAAAGCCTGATTCGTAAGCGCGCACTAAGCCCATTTGGCCAACTGCGGCCGCGGCCTGAAGTTCGTCTACGCGAGTGGGGCGGCAGGGGAGTTTCAACCGCGCTACGCCTTCCGCTATTGAGCCACTGGAAACCAGCACCACTTGGCGATCATCATCAAGTAAGGCAGTTATTTGAGTTGTCCATTGCGCGATGATGGCGTGATCCAGACCTTGGCCATCCGCGGTGAGTAGCGAGCTGCCCACTTTGATAACCCAGCGCTTTGCAAGCTTCAGCCTTTCGCGCATGAACTCAGCTCTTTAGGTCGGAAGATTCTGAATGGTCTCTGCGTGCTTTGGCGGCGTCGGCTGCCTCTTGCTCTTCGCGCTCTAACTTGCGGAGCTC
>JALZWO010000060.1 GCA_023300375.1 Granulosicoccus sp.
AAACCCATTGCTGAACTGTGTACACAATACGTGGCGACAGGGCGTCGCCACTCAACTCAGCAAATACTCGATCGCCGTCTTTGCGGTATGTCTTACTTGATGATTGTGCTTATTATTCTTGTAGCGTTAGCGGGTTTTATTGTTAACGCTCTGGAGATCAATGGTGGGCAACGATCGCCTGCTTGTTAGTAACGGTAACTGGAGGATAATCAAGAGTGACGCCAAATTCAATAGAGGTGGCCCCAGGTGAAGTGTTAATACCCGTACCTTCGACGGCTGATAAGGCCACTCCGTCATCAATAGCACTTTGTACCTCTGTGAGCAGGGTTGCAGTACCATTGTTTTCCGCCATGACTTGTATACCAACACTGGCAATTTGACCCTCTTCCCAGAATCGAACCTGTTTGTTATGAACGGCGCCTACTAGTTCAGAAAAATGAGGATTATCTGGGAAGTTAAGAGGGTGTGTTGCGGCGCTTCAGACTGCATCAAACGTTAAGCTATAGCGTGCCTGTGGAGCAGTAGAAGCTGCGCCAAGGACAGGCGAGTTATCGGGATTATTGGAGTTATCTGCAACAGCCACTGCCTCAGACAACGAAGTGGCGTCGGAGCATGGCGAGAGAATCAAAGCAAATAATAGTGTAGCTAGCGTCAGAATTTTTGGTATTGATGCAAAGTGACGACTGGCGAGGGTTACTTGAAAAAGAGAATTCATGGAACGTCCTAAGTTTTTAAGATGGGAAAACATAGTTCGCTAAGGATCGTTGATGGACAGAGCTGACTCCATAGTGAAGTTCAGCGAAATTTTGCGTAACCCAAGTCCTTGCAAAAATAATTCTCAATGTTCGTTCTGCTCACAAATGTCTGAAAAGCTGTTTGATAGCACCACTAGGCCTCAAGAATTAACGTTCTGGTGTCGACAGAAGAAGTCTAGCGTGCTTTGTTACGCGCACGAATTTTGTGGTGATTGGAGCGAATTTTCTTGAAGATTGATGCTGAAAGTCGTGATCAGCTGTGCGGCGTGAGTGATACTGAGGTGAGTAATCAAGCTGGCGTTTCTGTAGACTACGAGCAATCATCATTCAAACCTACCACTCGGCGTGCTGTATTAACGGCTATGCTGGGTTTGGGGAGTGCTGGCTGTGGTAGTGGTGTCTCTGTAGACACGGCATCATCGACCTCAGGCTCCTCGCCGGAGACTGAACCTCCCGGCACGACACCTGAGCCTCCAACGGACAACGGGCCTGAAATCCCCGAAAACAATTCTGTCTTCTTTGCCGATCGATCGTTCGATCGTGCAAGCGCTTCCCGCTTTCTTGGTCAGGCGGGTTTTGGTGCCAGTGACGAGAGTATCGCGGCAGTTCTAAACAGGGGTTATGCAGGCTGGATCGATGATCAGATGCAAATGCCTGACGATGCCAGCACCTACAACTATGTGATAGACAACGATTGGGTAAACAATTCTGTGGGTAATTCAGCACGCTTCGAAGGCTATTCTGCTGCGTGGATGCGAATGGTTACCTCGCCAGACGAATTGCGCCAACGTATGGTTGCAGCATTGTGTCAGATATTTGTATTTAATCCCTTCCATGTCGGACAAGACCATACACGCTATTCTGGCTCTTCCTGGGTTGATCTTATCTCTCGACATGCGTTTGGGTCTTATCGCGATTTGCTAGAAGCTGTAACTACTAGTCACCAGATGGGCATGTACTTGACGCTGATCAACAGTCGTCGCGAGGATGGCAGCGGAGCCTTGCCTGACGAGAATTTTGCACGTGAAGTTATGCAGTTGTTTTCAATTGGTCTGGTTGAATTAAATCTCGATGGCACAGCGCGTCTTGACAGCAATGGCAACGCTATTGACACCTACGACATTGATGACATTTTAGGTTTGGCTCGTGCATTTACTGGATGGGAAAGTACGCGAGTCGGTGATGACAATGTCAATTACTGGGTAGAGCCTATGGTGCAGAACGCCGCCTTTCATGAATCTGGCGAAAAGCGCTTTCTTGGCTCCACAATACCTGCAGGTAAAACTGGTGAGGAATCGTTGCAGATTGCCTTAGACGCTATTGCAAGTCACGCCAATGTGGCACCGTTTATGTCCAAGCTATTAATCCAGCGTTTTATTAAGAGTAATCCTTCGCCGGAGTATGTCGAGCGAATCGCCACAGTGTTTAACGACGATGGCGCAGGTGTACGTGGCAATTTGGGAGCAGTGCTCAAGGCTCTGTTACTGGACGCAGAAGCGCGCGGCGTACCGGACAAACGTGATGAAGAGCAGGGTAAGCTGCGGGAACCCATGATCAGCTTTGCGCAGCTGGCGCGCTTTGCCAACAGAGCTAATGTGAGACTCGCTAGAGATTACGTTGGTTGGGGACTTATCTTTTGGTGGCAGGAGGGATTTCCGCAAGCGCCTTTAGCCTCACCTTCGGTGTTTAATTTTTACCCAGCTGATTACTCACCACCTGGCTCGGAGCTGGGCGAGCGTAGCTTGGCTTCGCCTGAGCTGTTCATCCTTGATGAGCCGCATGTGGTCATCTATAGCAATATCATGCTTAGCATCATTTCAAATTTAAGTTATAGAGCTCAGACCTTTTCTGACTATGACTATCTGATGGTTTACGCTGATGATGCCAGTGCGCTGGTGTTGAAATTAAACGAGCTGTTGGCTGGTTCAAATTTAACTGAACAGTCCATTGAGACAATCACCGAAGCGGTGAACTCATTGGCTAACAGCGATAACAGTGAGAAGCTGGTTCGAATCAAGGCTGCAATTTACTTGGTTATGATCTCTCCCGACTATCTGGTGCAGTACTAGTTATGAGCAATAAATACGGTAACAAATCGTTGAGCGCTGCTGGTCGCAGGGCCTTTCTAAAGCGCACTGCAGCAACCTCGGCTCTTGGTGTTGCAGGGCCAATCGCGTTACAACTCTCGGCGGTCTCTGATGCAGTAGCTGCAACTGGAGATGACTATAAGGCCTTGGTGTGTGTTTTCCTCTATGGAGGCAACGATAATTTTAATACTGTTGTGCCCTATGACACGGCACAGCACGCAATCTATGAACAAGTGCGTGGATCTATTGGTACACCTCGTGCGCAATTAGCTGCTTCACGATTGCTTCCATCTGTGCCACTAGCAGATGGTTTTGAATATGCATTAGCGCCAGAAATGCCAAATTTGCTGCAGATGTGGAATCAAGGCAGAGCGGGTATTCAGCTAAATGTTGGTACATTAATGGAACCAACGACAGCCGCCCAGCAGCGTAACGGTTCAGTAGAAATTCCTCCCAATATATTCGCGCATAACTTACAGCAGGACTTCTGGCAACGTTTGGATGATGCCGGTGCTAACAGTGGTTGGGGTGGACGATTGGTGGATAGAATAATGTCACAAGAGCAAGCGTCCCCATTCAGCAGTATGTCAGTTTTTGGTAACACGGTGATGATGACTGGCGAGACCACTATGGCCACTAACATCAGAGCAACGGGTTCGTCCTTGTTGCAGGCAAGGTCAAACAATATTTTTGGTTCAGCGCAGGTATCCCAAGCTGCTGAAAAACTGATGACCAGTCAGTCTGATCATTTGTTAATGGAAGCTCACGCCTCTCTCGTGCGACGTTCGCTAGACGCTAACGACGTACTAGACGATGCATTTTCTCGAGCCCAGCCATTAAATACTCAGTTCACAACGGAAGAAGAGCCGTTGTCTGAGCAGTTGAAAAAAGTGGCTGAACTGATTTCAATTCGAAGCGAACTAGGTGTTAAACGGCAAGTATTTTTTGTGGGTCAAGGTGGCTATGACACACACAGTAATTCTAACAATACGCATCCTGCACTATTGGGCGCGCTTGATACCGCGTTGCAGCAATTTTATGATGCCACGGTTGAGCTGGGTGTGAGCGATAAGGTCACCACTTTCACTGGATCAGATTTTGGTCGAAGTCTTACCAATAATGGTGATGGCAGTGATCACGGTTGGGGTGGCCATCAATTCATCATGGGAGATGCGGTAGCGGGTGGACGTTTCTATGGAACACCTGCTGATATTTCTGATGGCGCGGTGCAAATGATGTCAACAAAACGCCTAGTGCCAACCACCTCTATTGAGCAGGTGGGTTCATCTCTGGGTCGATGGTTTGGTGTGTCTGACGGGGATCTTGTGGATGTATTTCCGCGTTTGGATCGATTTAATTCCGATGATTTGGGATATTTTGGCTAACTGTAATGGGTTTTATTTAGGGCCACGCTTCTTCCAAACTCGGCGTTCTATAGGTCTGTCTTTCACTGCCAGTTAAGCAAGACAAATCAGTTTTTTACTGGCACACAATAAGCTGGGAGATACTATGCGATTGCACGATAATGTATGCATGTCGCCAGCAAGGGTGGTTTTTTTGATTTCGACATGGACGGAACCCCTAATGCTATTGGTGACCTCTCGACGACTTTGGCAATAATTACCGTCGTTATATCAAGCACACTGTATCCAGTTTACACCTTTGTTTTTCACTATAGATACGGCGCTACTCTTGGTAAGATGGCTGTAAAAATAAATGTCACGAAGCCTGATGGCTCGCCAATAAGCCTTTCTCAATCGGCAATTCGGTCTATAGTGTATTTTATTTTTGGCTTGCTGCTCTCTGTATTGCAAATAGTGTTTATTTTTCAGATAGAGTCGATGCGATCTGCGTTAATTGTTACCAGCCTTTCTAGCCCGATAAATCCTTTGTGGTACCAGCTGCTAACGGTCAGCACGTTTGTGTGGATTTTGAGAGATATATGTACGTTTATGTTCAACACGAAACACAAAGCGCTACATGATGTCATGGCCGGTACAGTGGTGATTAATTCAAAAGCAAGACAATCAATCACCATTGCAGCTTAAAATGTAGGGAAGATACATTCTATGATTCAAAGAACTATGCATGTTCTGTCAGTATCAAACCTAGAAGCATCTGCCAACTATTATCAAGACATATTGGGGTTCACAGTGCTAGAGGTAGGCGACGATGGCTGGCGCATGTTTCAGCTTGATAGTTGCACGATATTAGCTGGTCATTGTCCAGATTCGATACCTGCTGGGGATTTGGGCGATCATTCCTATTTTGCGTATCTGGTCATGGACGATGTTAATGACTATTACGCTCAGGTTACTGCCCACAAGCCTGACCTTATCAAAGCTATCCGTGACGAGCCGTGGGGCATGCGTGAATTTGGTGTTCGAACTAACGATGGGCATCGCATTATGTTTGGGCAAGAGTTGGATTAAAGGGCTACACCAAGCTAGTTTTATCACAACACATCGTGTGAGGCATTTGCACCCTGCCAGTCTCGAAGACTGCTCTTAATAGTCAGTCACAAATCTTATCCTGATACAAATCTGTATTTTCGGGGTAGCTGAGCCACACCCCAGAAGCCGCTTATAGCTAGTATTAACACGGTTGTTGTCGCATTCTTTGCGGCCAAATAAATCCTGTGATGCATTTTTTGCAGCAGCATGCTGCCGATTCAACAGCAGTGCGAATACTCCAGTGTCACTACTATTCAAACCTCCATTGAATAGAGCACTGTTATGACAACTGAACGCTTCAACCTATTGGCTTTTACTGGCAAAATGAAAATCCTGCACTTAAGCTGGATTGCATTTTTTATCACTTTTGCTGTTTGGTTCAACCTTGCACCCATGCTGCAAGCGATCAAAGGGACCTTCGGCTTAACCAGTGCGCAGATCACAACGCTTCTGGTATTAAACGTGGCGCTAACCATCCCGGCTCGCGTTATTGTCGGCGGCCTTACTGATCGATACGGTCCACGGCTGGTCTATTCCACGTTGCTGGTGGTCATGTCAATACCTTGCTTCGTATTTGCTTTTGCAGAAACGTACACACAACTTGCTATTGCACGTTTTGCACTTGGCGCAATTGGTGCGGGATTTGTGGTTGGCATACGCATGGTCAGTGAATGGTTTCCGCACAATGAGTTGGGAACAGCCGAAGGAATCTACGGCGGCTGGGGCAACTTTGGATCAGCAGCTGCAGCCTTTACGCTGCCTACTCTTGCATTGATGTTCGGTGGTGATGATGGCTGGAGATATGCCGTTGCGATTACTGGTGTCATGAGTTTTGCTATGGGATTTATCTATTACGCCACCACCAGCGATACGCCGAAGGGCTCTACCTACTACAAGCCTAAGTTGTCAGGCTCAATGGAAATCACCAGTAAAAATGATTTCTTCTTCCTCATTGTAATGAAAGTGCCAATGTACGCAGCTCTTGCGGTGCTTGCCTGGCGTCTATCCCCAGCCCGTGTGGATATGATCTCGCAGCTCAGTGCTAACCTTATCTATTCAGGCTTAGTACTGCTGTTCATCTATGAGGTATCTCTGGTCTGGAAGGTTAACAAACGCGTGTTTAGCGAACAGATTCCTGCTGCCCAGCAATTCAAATTCAAGCAAGTAGCCGTGCTGTGCATTTTGTATTTTGCGACCTTTGGTTCTGAACTAGCGGTGGTATCGATGTTGCCATTGTTCTTTGCCGATACGTTTGAACTCACACCCGTGTTGGCAGGTATGTTGGCCTCAGGCTATGCCTTCATGAACCTAATGTCTCGTCCTGGTGGTGGCTGGATCTCTGACAAGTACGGGCGTCGTCGAACGCTGCTGATATTAACTGCAGGTTTGGCGTTGGGCTATTTTCTGATGTCAACCGTGAGTGCCAGCTGGCCAATAGCGCTTGCAGTGCTCGCTGTTATGGCTTGTTCATTTTTTGTACAAGCAGGAGAGGGCGCTGTGTTTGCTGTAGTGCCTTTGATCAAGCGCAGCCAGACAGGGCAGATTGCAGGGATGACAGGAGCTTATGGCAACGTTGGCGCTGTTGTGTATTTGCTGATCTATTCAATGGTTCCTGCCAGTACCTTCTTCCTTGTCATTGCCGGAACTGCGGTGATTGGTTTCTGTGCCTTGCTACTGCTGGAAGAGCCTTCTGGCGAAATTGCTGAAGTGGATGAGAAAGGCCAAGTGACTTTGATTCCTGTGAGTTAGTGATGTCTGTTAAGGAGGCTCAGGCGAGCGCGCCCGTTTTGATGTTTGGGGGAACAAGCAGTGCAGGCACTCACGGCCCAAACCGCGATTCGTTCGCCGCTTGCCAGCCTGAGAACCTGGCACTGCGAAAACATCGTGGTGTTGTCATGGCTATCGCCGATGGTGTTGGGTCTAGCACCACATCACGTGTAGCCAGTGAGCTGGCCGTTACCGAATTTATCGACGAGTACCTTGGCTCGAGAACAACACGTAGTGTTCGGGATTGCGCAGCATCAACTGTGGACACGCTCAATAGATGGCTATTTGCGCAAAATTCTGCAAATCGGGCTGGCACAGTAGAAGGCGATGGCCTGATAACAACGTTTACCAGCATCGTTATCAAGTCGTGTACCGCGCATGTATTTCATGCAGGTGATAGTCGTGCGTGGCTTATCCGCAACGATGATGCCCAGCCGCTAACGCAAGATCATTTCTCAAGATACAACGGGCGCAAGTTGCTGGCGCGGGCACTGGGTGCTGATCAGTCAGTGAAGCTTGATCATCTGGAGGTTAATCTTCGTGAAGACGATGTCATTGCATTAACAACCGATGGTGTACATGACACTATGCCGGTATCGAAAATGGGCGAACTTCTCGTCAACTCCTTGGCCGGTAGTCCCAGCAATTTGGAGCAAGCTTCTGCGCAGGTGCTACGAGGTGCAAGGGCCAATAGTGTTGATGAGCACGATGATGCCACGTGTCTGTTTGCACGTATTGTGTCGTTGCCGTTACGTGACGAACAAGAGATACGCAGGCGAGCGCTGGCAGTTGGTATTCCTCCTGCGTTGATCAAAGGGATGCGTATTGATGATTTAGAAGTCCTCGGAACCATCCATCAAAGCACACGTAGTCATGTGTATCGGGTTCGCCGCGATAATGATGTCTGTGAATTAGTGCTTAAGGCGCCGTCAAGACATTTCACTGATGATGCACTGTATTTACAGGGGTTTGCTCGTGAGTGCTGGTTAACGCAAGGATTCAACCATCCTAGCCTACCTAGAGGTTTGCCAGTAAAGGCTGATTCCTCTTTTCTGTATTCACTCACTGAGCGGGTAAGCGGTGAGTCTTTACGCCAATGGATGATCGATCATCCCAAGCCTTCGTTGGCTGAGGTCAGGCCCCTACTGTCGAGCATAGTTGATGGCTTGCGGCTGCTGCGTAGAGCTGGCATTGTGCACCGAGACTTGAAGCCTGAAAACGTCATTGTCAGGCCTGATGGTCAATGTACCATTATCGATTTTGGTACTGCTCGTGTTGATGGACTTGAAGAGCTAGGCACATCACTGCCTGAGCATATTCCGGTTGGAGCCATTGGTTATGTTGCGCCTGAAAGTCATGACGGGTTTTCGGACTGGCGATCTGATCTTTACTCACTGGCCGCCATCACCTTTGAAATCCTGACAGGACTTCTACCTCCGCAACGTAAAACCACATCGAAGAGCTACGAACGAGCGCGCACCCGTTCAAACAGACCGTTGTTGCAGATCAGGCCTGATCTACCTCAATGGGTGGAGTTCTCGCTCAATAAATCCTTGGCAGCGCGGCCTGATTTGCGGCATGCGGCGTATTCAGAATTTCTGGCAGATCTACACAAACCCAGTGTGGAAGCAACCCGACAAGCGAGCCGACAGCCTTTAGTTGAACGACACCCAGTGCGATTCTGGCAATGCGTATCGCTGCTGCTTTTTGTATCGCTGACGTACTGCCTAGTAGCAAACCACAGCCACCACTAACGCAGAGTTAAACTGTATGCAAAAATTGGTCATTATCGGTGCAGGTATGGCTTCGGGCCGTACGCTTGAGCACATCACTGACGCATCTGCGGATGCTTTTGAAATCACGTTATTTAACGCTGAGCCTCGCGGTAACTACAACCGCATCATGCTCTCACCAGTGTTGTCTGGCGAGCGCACCTATGACGAAATTGTCACGCACGATGATGACTGGTATGCGGCGCGCAACATACGCACACGCTTTGGTGAAAAAGTGATCTGGGTAGATCGCAAGCGGAAGCTTGTGATGGGTGAGAACGGGGAAGTCAGTTACGACAAGCTGATCATTGCTACAGGTTCTACGCCCTTTATCATTCCAGTGCCAGGCCACGATCTGCCAGGCGTTATTGGTTATCGTGATCTTGAGGATACAAATGCCATGATTGATGCGGCAGCCCAAGCGAGCGCGTCAGCAGTTGTGATTGGTGGTGGTCTTCTCGGTCTTGAGGCGGCTGCTGGTTTACGTATGCGTGGTATGGAGGTGACAGTGCTGCATAACGACGGGCATTTGATGAACCGTCAGCTGGATGAGGCTGCTGGATACCTGCTGCAAAACGATCTTGAAAAGCGTGGCATCACGGTTATGACCAGTGCAAACACAAAGCAGATCGTGGGTGATGGCAAAGTTGAGCAAGTGCGCCTTGAAGATGGCACTGAGATTCCGGCAAACATTGTTCTCATGACAGCTGGAATTCGTCCATCGGTGCTGGTCGGTCAAGAGGCAGGATTAAAGGTAGGGCGAGCCATTGAAGTGGATGATCAGATGCGTACCTCTGACCCAGACATCTTTGCAGTGGGAGAATGCGTTGAGTTTGAAGCCAACCTATTTGGTCTTGTTGCACCTCTTTATGATCAGGCGAAGGTGCTGGCTAATACGCTACTGGGTGTTGAAGACTCCTTCAAGCTGCGAGAACTTTCTACAAAGCTAAAAGTGACTGGCTGTGATTTGTTTAGTGCAGGAGACTTTGCTGAAGGTGAGGGACGTGAAGACATTGTTTTTCGTGACCCGAAGCGTCGAGTTTATAAGCGCCTTATTGTTGAAAATGATCGATTGATTGGTGCAGTGATGTATGGAGATACCGCTGATAGTAACTGGTTCTTTGGACTCATAAAAGACGGCACCAACATCGAAGAGATGCGTGAGACGTTAATCTTCGGACCGGCCTATCAAGATGGAAGTGCAACCACGGTGGACCCGCTGGCAGCCGTTGCAGCATTGCCTCTTGAGGCAGAGATTTGTGGCTGTAACGGCGTATGCAAAGGTGACATCACACAGGCTATAGAGGCAGGTGCACATACACTTGATGATGTGCGTGCTAAAACAAAGGCATCGGCTTCCTGTGGAACCTGTACCGGATTAGTAGAGCAGGTGTTGGCGTTCAGTTTAGGTGATGGATTCCAGGTGACAGCTGAAAAGCCTGTGTGCAAATGCACTGACCTGACACACGAAGACGTGCGTCGGCTAATTAAGGCGCGAGAGCTGAAGACCCAACCCGCTGTCTGGCAAGAGCTGGCATGGAAGACGCCCAATGGCTGTCCTTCGTGTCGTCCAGCCATCAACTATTACCTGCTGGCTGACTGGCCACTGGAGTATCAAGACGATCTGCAATCGCGTTTTGTTAATGAACGTAACCATGCCAATATTCAAAAGAACGGCACATACTCGGTGGTGCCTCGTATGTGGGGTGGCATGACAACGGCGGACGAACTTATAGCGATAGCCACGGCTGCTAAGCGATTCGATGCCACCATTAAAGTCACGGGTGGTCAGCGTATTGATCTTCTGGGTATCAAGAAAGATGACCTGCCGCTTATCTGGAAGGATCTGAACAGCGCAGGAATGGTATCTGGGCATGCTTATACCAAAGGGCTACGAACGGTTAAAACTTGTGTGGGAACTGATTGGTGCCGTTTTGGAACGCAAGACAGCACAGGTTTAGGTATCAAGCTTGAAAAGAAGCTGTGGGGCTCATGGACACCACACAAGTTGAAGCTTGCGGTGTCGGGTTGCCCCCGCAACTGTTCTGAGGCCACCTGTAAAGACATTGGAATCATTTGTGTTGATTCGGGGTACCAGATTAGCGTGGGAGGTGCTGCAGGTATGGACTTGAGACAAACCGAGGCACTGGTTGATGTTGCCACTGAAGGTGAGGTGGATGAATGGGTGACCGCATTCGTGCAGCTTTATCGTGAGAACGGTAAGTACCTTGACCGGGTTTATAAGTGGGTGGCTAAAGTAGGTTTAGAGTGGGTAAAAGAGGAGCTTGCCAATCCGCAAACGCGCATTGATCTGATTGATCGTTTTGCCCTGAGTCAAAGCGTCTATCAGACAGACCCTTGGGCTGATCACGTGAGTAACCGGGCCAATCAGTATGAACCGCTGGCAGACCTAACCATGGAGGCAGTGACATGAATTGGACAGACATTGGTGAGTTAGCTGCTGTACCCATCCGTGGTTCGCGTATCGTTAAAACCCAAGCGGGTTGCATTGCCATCTTTCGCACATCAGAGACTGAAGTGTTTGCTACCTCGAATACCTGTGCGCACAAAGGTGGGCCGCTTAACGAAGGCATCGTGCATGATAAAAAAATTACCTGCCCATTGCATAACTGGGTGTTCTCTCTGGAAACTGGAGAGGCGCAGGGAGCCGATGAGGGGCGCATTGCCACGTACCCTGTAAAAGTTGAGAACGATCGTTTGCTACTCGACATAGACGCACTTGCTACAGCGACTGCCTGATATGAGTATGGGTACGAGTAGGGGTGGCATAGCGTGCGGTGAGACTCGTACCACGTGCCCGTATTGTGGCGTAGGTTGTGGTGTCATCATCGAGTCTGATGGCAATGCGGGTATCAAGGTTAAAGGTGATCCTGATCATCCAGCCAATCGAGGCAAGCTGTGCTCGAAAGGTGCAGCCCTTGGTGAGACGGTGGGCACTGATCATCGTCTGCTAACGCCGCAATTGTACGGTGAGAGTGTTGATTGGCCAACCGCAATAGACAGTGTTGCCGAAGAATTTCAACGTGTTATTGCTGAACACGGGCCAGATGCGGTGGCGTTTTATGTGTCTGGGCAAATGCTCACTGAAGACTACTATGTGGCTAATAAATTGATGAAGGGATTCATTGGTTCTGCCAACATCGATACCAATTCAAGATTGTGTATGGCGTCTACTGTGGCAGGGCATAAACGGGCGTTCGGTACTGATACGGTGCCGGGTACTTATGATGATCTTGACGAGGCTGATCTTATTGTTCTGGTGGGGTCGAACCTTGCGTGGTGTCATCCGGTGCTGTATCAGAGAATTATCACTGCTCGTGAATCACGTGGTACAAAAATCGTCACGATTGATCCTCGTCGTACTGCATCGTGTGAAGGTGCGATGCATCTGGCTTTGAAGGCCGGAAGCGATGTTGCATTATTCAATGCCTTACTGGCTGAGATAGCGCGTCGTGACCAAGTTGATGGTGCGTATACCGCTGACCACGTAAATGGTCTGGAAGAGGCAATTGCTGCAGCCAAAAACTCTGACCCGACAGTAACGGGACTAGACAAAGATCAACTAGGCGCCTTTACCGATCTATGGATTAACACTGACAAGGTTGTGACCATTTTTAGCCAAGGTGTTAATCAATCGTCTTCTGGCACTGACAAGGTCAATGCCATCCTCAATTGTCACTTGGCCACAGGCCGAATTGGCAAACCAGGTGCTGGCCCACTGTCGGTGACTGGTCAGGTTAACGCCATGGGAGGGCGTGAAGTAGGGGGGTTATCAAACACACTGGCTTGTCATCTTGAGTTAGAGAACCCTGAACATCGTAGGGCTGTCAAAGATTTCTGGCATGCTCCAGCCATGCCTGAAAAAGCAGGGCTGAAGGCGGTTGATTTATTCAAGGCTGTAGGCGATGGGCAAATAAAGGCTTTGTGGATTATTCATACCAACCCTGCGGTGTCTGTACCAGATGCGAACCGCATTCGCGATGTGATTGATGACTGCCCATTTGTAGCGGTGAGCGATATCACGGCTGATACGGATACAGCAAAGCTGGCTGATGTGCTTCTACCTGCCGCTGCATGGGGTGAGAAATCTGGTACGGTTACCAACTCTGACAGGACGATTAGCCGTCAACGTGCAGCACTACCAGCGCCTGGAGATGCAAAACCAGATTGGTGGATTGTGGCGCAGGTTGCAAAGCGCATGGGCTGGAGTAAGGCATTCGCTTGGGATACGCCTGCTGAAATATTTGCTGAACATGCAGCGCTTTCTGGTGTTGCCGGGGAGTTGGGCAAAGATTTTGATATTTCCGATCTGGCGCGCATCAGTGCTCAAGACTATGATGAACTCAGACCGTTTCGATGGCCGCAATCTCCTTGCCGACAAGGTGGCAGGTTCTTCGCAAACGGTAAATACTTTCATGCTGATGGCCGCGCTAAGATGCTGCCTCTTAAGCATTGCGCACCAGAAGCTGTGCGTTCACGTAAATACCCGTTCACGCTCAACACCGGCAGGTTGCGTGATCAATGGCATACGATGTCACGCACCGCGTTGTCACCTAGGTTATCGGCGCATTTACCAGAGCCATTTGTTGACATGCACCCTCAGGATGCTAGGAGGCTGGGTCTGGATCATGGAGATCTGGTGCAGCTTAGCAGTCCACAGGGCACAGTTATTACTCGACTCCACCAGAGCACAGACGTAGTACCTGGTGATTTGTTTATGTCGATACATTGGACGGGTAACAATGCACCCTCGGCGCGTGTTGATGCATTGGTAGCGCCGGTTGTGGATCCTGTTTCTGGCCAGCCGGAGAGCAAGGCGAGTGTTGTGAGTGCCAAGAAGTTTGCTGCTGCTTGGTATGGATTTGCATTATCAACTGAGTTCTTCACACCTGGCTGCGACTACTGGGCACGAGCCACGACCAAAACGGGTTATCGCTGCGAGCTAGCAGGAATTGAGGATGTACAAAATTGGGAAAGCTACGCTCGACACTTGTTTGGTTTGCCTGACGCTGAACTACAGCAGATGTCTGATCACAAACGTGGATTGCACCGGGTTGGCTTGTTTGATGGTGATGTGTTGCTTGCAGCTCTTTACGTGGGTTCAGAGCCTGTGGTCATAATGCGTGACTTTCTTGTGGGCCTTCCGGGCAGTGAAGCGCCGTGGGCCTTAGCAGGGCAGGCATGTGGTGACAGGGAAGACCCAGGCACTGTTGTGTGTTCGTGTTATGCCGTGGGCATTAATACGATCAAGCGCGTGGTTGCTTCCAATAAACTGACCACTGTTGACCAGATTGGTGAGTGTACTTCAGCGGGGACAAATTGTGGATCTTGCAAAGCTGAACTGGCAGCGATTATTGCTAAGTCAAATTCAGAGCTTGAACTGATCATTGAAGGCGGCTAGGTTTTAAGGCAACTCGCGAATGTTGTGGGCTGCAAAGTGTGTTGTTGAACGCCTACTTTATGCAGACCCAACCCGCATTTATCTCCACTGGATAGGTGGGTAGATCTTGCTCTGCAGGTTCATTGAGCACACGTCCTGTGCGCACGTCGAACTCACTGCCGTGTAATGGGCAACGTAATCGGTGTTCACACAGCACACCAAGCGAGAGTGAGATGTCTTCATGGGGGCAGGTGTCATTAACGGCATACACGGAATCTTCAATACGACAGAGTAAAACGCCTTTGCCGTTGTGTTCGACTCTGTGAGGTTTACCCTTTGTTAAGTCTTCTAGTTTAATGAGCTTGTGCGTGTGGACATCGTTCATGTGATTGTTATCTGTATTTTCTAATTGAATGGCACTTGCATAATCTCGTCATGCCCACGTATGTGGGGATCCATGCGGCTATAAACCTGCGGTCTCAGCCTTCATGGGAGTGATATTCCCCAGTATTTTCGCTTAAGTAAGAGCCAGTTTGTCGCACTACGTTTACTCTCGAGAACTAGGCTAATGTTATTGTTAACGAAGTTCAAACCAAGCAAGCTTTTCACGCAAACGTACAACGGTTCCCACGATGATAAGAGTGGGTGGTTTGATAGTGTCGGGCTTGGCCTTGGCAGGTAGGCTTTCCAGCGTGCCTGTGAGTACTTGCTGGTTATGGCGTGTGCCTTCAGCGATGAGTGCGATGGGGTGATCTTCTGGTAGTCCGTGCTTGATGAGTTGTTCGCAAATGACGGGTAGGCCATGTAGGCCCATGTAGATCACCACTGTTTGCTGCTGTCTGGCAAGCGCTGGCCAGTCAAGGTTCACTGTTCCATCTTTTAAGTGCCCGGTGACGAACAAACAGGTTTGCGCGTGATCGCGATGCGTGAGCGGAATGCCTGCGTAGCTTGAGCAACCAGAGGCGGCTGTAACTCCGGGTACTACCTGAAACTTCACCCCTTCCGCTGCCAGTGTTTCTATCTCCTCGCCGCCACGACCAAAGATGAATGGGTCGCCACCTTTTAAGCGTAATACTTTTTTGCCCAGCTTGGCGTGATACACAAGTTGCTCGTTAATAGTTTCCTGTGGCATAGCGTGATCACTGCGGCGCTTACCTACATAGATGCGCTGGGCATGTGGGTTTACCAATGCCATGATAGATTCTGAAACTAATCGATCGTATAAAACAACATCGCAGTGTTGTATGAGCTTTAGTGCACGAAGCGTTAATAGATCAGCATCGCCCGGGCCTGCACCAACGAGGTGCACCTCACCTTCTGACTTTGCTGCATCGTGTGTAGATGTTGCGTTCGCGGATAAATCGTTTTGCTCTTGATGCATGTAGCTCAGTTACCATGGGTTTAGAGAAGCAGTGATTCTTCCACCGACCAACTTGTATAGCTTATGTCAGATGATGAATTCATGCGCGATGTATTGCAACGCATTGCTACCGGGCCCACGCTAAGTAAAGACTTAAGCCGGTTGGATGCAGTGCGTGCGATGGATATTATCCTCTCAGGTAAAGCCGATGAAGTGCAGGCGGGTATATTTCTTATAGCGCTACGTATGAAGCGCGAAACCGATGACGAGCTTGCGGGCATTCTGGATGCGATTAATGATCGTATAACGCCTCTTGATGTGGCTGTTGATGAGCTTATATGTATTGTTGATCCTTACGACGGGTATTTGCGAGGTGTGCCTGCTGCACCTTTTCTACCCGCTGTATTAGCTGCGTGTGGGCAACGTGTGCTTACGCATGGTGTTGCGAGCATGGGGCCAAAATTTGGTGCTACACATCAAGCTGTTTTAGCGGCTGCTGGTTGTCAATTACCTGCTAGTCGCGAGGCTGCGGTGATTGATATAGAGAACAGTTCGTGTGGATGGGCGTATTTAGTACAAGAACAACTTGCTCCTGAACTGGCAGCCCTGACACAACTAAGGACACGTATCGTAAAACGGCCTTGTCTGACTACCATTGAAGTGGCATTGCGAAGTCTCGTACCCACTAAATCACTGCATTTGGTTACTGGTTTTGTTCACAAGCCTTATCCCCCTATCTATGCAAAGCTTGCACAGGAAGGTGGCTTTTCCAGCTCCATTTTAGTGCGTGGTGTGGAAGGGGGTGTTGTGCCTTCGCTTACTCAGCCCGCTAGATACTTTGTTAGCACCGATGGCGAGTCGCTAAGTCAGGTGGATATTGAACCTGCTGATGTTGGTATTGAACGGGAAGAGCGAGTGGTGCCATTGCCCATTGCTTTGCAGGATGATTCCTTACGTTCGGTTAAGTCGCCTGATAATCCGTTTGCCGGGTTGCTTGCAAAGGAGGCAGCACAGCTTGGTCTTGCAGCTCTGGCAGGGGAGCCTGGTTACACTTACGATTCGTTGGTTTATGCAGGGGCGGTGATATTGCATGGAAGAGGCTTGGTGAGTTCAATGAGTGAGGGGGCAGCTACAATCCGTCGTGCTCTGGATGATGGTTCTGCACAAGCTTGTTTTCTTGCAGCATCAACGACGTGCACAACGAGCTTGTAGCCCCATGCGTCATCTTCAACAGTTGGTATACATCGATGCAGTGGCGCGCATAGGTTCTATACGACGAGCAGCGCAATCACTTGCGATTACATCTACTGCGTTGAACCGACGAATACTTTCGGTAGAGGAGGAGCTGGGAACACCCATATTTGAACGCACCGGTAAAGGTGTGCGGCTGAGTGTTGCAGGTGAGATCTTTATTCATCACATACGTCAGCAGATATCAGATCTTGAGCGGGTTAAATCTCAGATAGCTGATCTGCATGGAGAGCGACGTGGACGGGTGTCTATTGCTTGTGGGCAGGCCTTGATGCAAAGCTTCCTGCCGGAGATGGTGTCTACTTACAGGGCCGATCATCCTTATGTTGATTTCAGCCTGCGTGTGTGTGGGCGGCATGAAGCTACTGATCGCCTTGCTGATTTCTCTGCCGACTTAGCTGTAATTTTTGAGCCTGATGTTACCGCCGACATGTCAGTCTTACTCAAAGTGCCACAAGGTGTTTATGCCGTAATGTCTAAAGAGCATCCATTGGCAAAGAAGTCATCTTTAATGCTTGGTGACTGTATAGATTATCCGTTGGTGCTGCCCACAAGGCGCTCTGGATTACGCGCGTCTATTGAAGGATCTGCAGCGCGGCAAGAGCTAAAGCCCTGGGTGGCGGTTGAATCTGATAGTGCCGAGTTCTTGATGAAAAACCTTGAGGATAACAAAAGCGTTGGGTTTCTTTTGCCTATCGCTTTTGCAAGATCTGGTTTGCCCGCAAGTCTCAAAGCTGTGAAGGTGGCTACACATGAGTTGGCACAGGGTTCGATTGCTGTTTTGACTCAGAAGAATAGAGTGTTGCCAGTGGCGGCAGCTAGGTTTTTGGCAAGGCTGATGGATCAGTTGGTGGGCGAGGGGGTGTAGGCTTATTTCTGGTTGGTTTTGAACGTGATTTGAGAATGATTGGATTGGTGGTCAGTATTGTTTTTTGAATAGCTGTGATGGAAGAACGGTGCGTAACCGACTCTGTACTATTACCGCATGCTTGTGTGTGTTCGTACTGTATATTTTCTGACAGTGGTGGATTGGATTTTCTAGAAGTCTTGATATGAAGTTCATATGTGAGTCGCGTAATACTTGTTA
>JALZWO010000061.1 GCA_023300375.1 Granulosicoccus sp.
TGGGTACAGCGACATAGGCTGTGCACATAAAAACTGCCAGTGATATCAACATGCCGTTGCGCATAGCAGCGGTTTGCGTAGCACCGATGAACACGCCATCGAGAAGAAAGCTCCAGATACCCAATAGCGGCGCAGCAATAACCCAGGGTAGCCACAGGGCTGCAGTTTGGCGCGTTTCTGTATCAGTGGTGAGCAGTGCAATAATGCTGGTGCCAGTCACCGTATACGCTATTGCAAACACCACAGCTGCGATGGCACCAAGCACAATGGCGGCGTTAATAGCCTGTTTAAACAGCCGATGGCTTTTCCTGCCCACAGCGAAGCCTGTGAGCGATTCGCAAGCATCAGAGAACCCGTCCATGCAATACGAGGCAAAATGCACCATGTGTAGCAGTACCGTGTTGGCTGCCAAAATGACAACTCCCTGTTTACTGCTCATCACTGTCATCCAATAAAAAGCAAACGTTAAGCACAGTGTGCGAATGAATAAATCGCGGCTTATTCTAAAGTAGCGGAGTAGGTCGTCTTTGCTGAACAGCCACTGCGACATGGTGCCTTCGCGCAAAGCGGCGCGTATCAAATGGCGCAACACCCAAAGACCTGCCAATAGCGTGATGTATTCACTAATCACTGTTGCCAGCGCCACGCCTGCAATAGTAAGCTCGGTGTAGTGAAAAAGAGTGATGTTCAAAACAACGTTCAGTAAATTAAGCAGGAGTTGCAGCGCCAATACCACGCGCATTTTTTGCAGGCCGATCAATGTGCCCAGAATGGCATAGTTGAGCAGGGTGGCAGGGGCTGAAAAAATACGCACATGAAAATAGCGAGCTGTTAACTCTTGCCATTGCGCATTGTTATCCATGGCGACCAGGCCAAGATTGAGCAAAGGCACTTGCAGCAGTAGCAGTGCTGTGCTGAACACACAGCCTAGCAGTAGGGCGCGCACCATAATTCTGCCAATGCTCACATGGCTGTTAGCGCCGTAAGCTTGCGCGACCAAACCACCAGTGGCCATACGCAGAAAACCGAATACCCAGTAAATGCTGCTAAAAATCACGGCGCCAACCGCGGTGGCGGCCACCCATTCAGGCGATCCCATCCGGCCCATGACAGCCGTGTCTACAATGCCCACTAGCGGCACAGTGCTGTTGGATATCATGACAGGAACAGCTAGCGTCAGTACATGACGGCGCCATTGTTTAGGGGAGGCTTTTTCGTCTAGCACAAGGGGCTAGTAGCTCGTTTACTTAAGGAGCGTAATTATGAGTCATTTGAGCAATGACTGGTATACCGCGGCAGGTATTGTTTTGCGTGTAATGATAGCCGTATAGCGAAATAGGTGATGTGTATTGCCTAGGATGAAGCAAAGCATCAGCTCACTGCAGACAAAAATCTGGCGTGAGTACATCGTACCCACGCCAGTTATTTACACACCGGATGTTCAGTGTGCAAATTAAGACCTCTATGCAGACTTAGCCGTCTTCATTGAGATCACAGTGGCGTGCTCGCCTGGGCGGCCAATACAGTCGTATGTAAAACCAAGCTCTTGCATCTGTGCAGGTTCGTACAGGTTACGACCATCAATGATAACTGGGTTATTCAGGCTCTTCTTAAGAACGTGAAAGTCTGGGCTTCTGAATTCACGCCACTCAGTGTTGATGAGCAGGGCATCAGTACCTTCAACCGTATCCTGCGCTGTGCCAACCAGCTCAAGACGCTTCTCTTCAGGGTAGAAGTGACGCATCTCTTTCATGGCAACTGGATCGTAGGCACGTACAGTACCGCCGTGCTCGAAGATGGATTCGATCAGCACACGACTTGGCGCTTCACGCAGATCATCGGTGTTCGGTTTGAACGACAGTCCCCAGATAGCGAACTTCTTGCCTTGGATGTTGTTATCGAAATGCTTCATGAGCTTTTCGAATAACACATGCTTCTGGCTATCGTTCACTGAATCAACCGATTGCAGTAGCTTAGCTTCGTAGTTATTTTCACGTGCAGTAGCGATCAGTGCTTTCACATCTTTTGGAAAGCAAGAACCACCGTAGCCACAACCCGGGTAGATGAAGTGATAACCAATGCGTGGGTCAGATCCGATACCAACGCGAACATCTTCAATGTCAGCACCCAAACGATCAGCAATGTTAGACAGCTCGTTCATGAAACTGATTTTGGTGGCGAGCAAAGAGTTTGCTGCGTACTTGGTCAGTTCTGATGACTTGCGGCTCATGAACACAAGGCGATCACGACGATTACGGCAGAACGGTGCGTATAGCTCACGCATCGCTTCTTGTGCATATTCGTCATCAGTTCCAATGACGATACGATCGGGCTTCATGAAATCTTCAATGGCCGCGCCTTCCTTGAGAAATTCCGGGTTGGAAATAACCGCGTAAGGAAAATCAACTTTTCGTGCAGCCAAACCCTTGGCAATAACGTCTTCAACCATGTCGCCAGTACCGACAGGTACGGTTGACTTGTTGATGACAACCTTGCGATCTGTCATGCGGTCGGCGATTGTTTTTGCAACGGCTGCAACATATTGCATGTCTGCTGAACCATCTTCGCCCGGTGGCGTACCAACCGCAATGAACTGAATTTCACTGTGTGCGACGGCAGCATCCATGTCGGTGGTGAAGTCGAGGCGCTTTTGTTCAACATTACGTTTGATGACGTCATCGAGGCCGGGCTCGAAAATAGGAATGATGCCTTTTTTGAGGTTGGCAACTTTCATTTCGTCAACGTCAACGCAAAGCACGTCGTTGCCCACATCAGCGATCAGTGCGCCTGTAACCAAGCCAACATAGCCTGATCCGTAAATCGTAATTTTCATAAAATTTCCTGTATTTTAATGCCGATGTTATAGACGCGGCAGTGTTATCCCATACGCCAGATAGCGTCGGCGTCCCACACAAAATTGACCGGCACTAGTTTAACTCGCTTATGTTGCACAGCTTAGTGATGGAATCGAGATAGCTCATGTGAACCAATGGTCATATTCTGACAGAAATCGGTTGCATTCTTCACGCCAGCTGTGGGTGTAAAGAGCAATTGCTACGGTTTCTGGTCGTTATATCGAAGGCTGGAGAGGTACAAGACCATGTTTTCTGGAATTTTTTGCACAGAAACGTCGCTTTTGAGTGCAATTCGGTTTGGTTAACTTTTGTTACACAATGCCCTTGGCGCATCGGCTGGCAATAGCAGACCGCCAAACGGCTCCGTTTTATGGGGTTCGGCCCTTTGAATGTCTAAATTCTGACTCAATCGTTTTGTAAAGCACTGGTGCACTTCTATCTAAGTGGGGCACGCTCAACCTCTCAACCTCTCAACCTCTCAACCTCTCGACGTTGGTGAAGGTTTGTTTGGGTATAGCTATTCCAGGTGAGGGAGTCTTTAGCTTGGTATTGGGTTGTTTTACAGGTGATTCTATTGGCCAGCTCTATCGCCAAAAATGACCAGAGGGGTTTTCAATAGAATACGTAAATCGGTTAGTGGTGAGACGCTGCGCACATACTCGATGTCCCACTCACCGTTCTCGTGCATAGGCCCTTCTCCGCGTGCAGAAATTTGCCACAACCCGGTGAGCCCAGGCTTTACTAGGTGACGTTGATGTAGCTCATCTGTGTAGAAGCGTTCGACCACCGATTCTAACTCTGGGCGTGGTCCCACTAGGCTCATTTCGCCGCGCGCAACATTGATGAGCTGAGGGAGTTCGTCTAGGCTAAAGCGCCTGAGAAATCGACCGACTTTCGTGTGCCTAGGGTCTTTATCGCATTTATGGTTCACGCGGTTATCAACATTGACTGTTTGAGCGGATTGACGTCTGCAAGTGGCCATGGAGCGAAATTTAAGCACCTCAAATATTCGACCGTCGAGCCCGACACGGCGTTGGCGAAACAGCACTGGACTGCCCATCGATTGCCTGACCAAGCCGCCTATGGCCACCATGGGAATAGCCAGTACCAGGAGTGCTGTTATTGCACATATCCGATCAAACGCCGGTTTGCACCATTGGATATAAAGGCTTGAGCGTGCTTTGAACGAATGTGGTGTCTGGGCGTGCACAGCCACAGATTTTTTCTCATCGAATTGCAAGATATTTTCGGTGATTGTGTCTGAGTCATGCACTTCCGCACGCAAATCCATGAACCGCTCCTTTTTGGAAAAACTCCAATCTCATTTGTCTGGCGAGTAAATCTATCGTAAAAGAATGTAGCGGACACTTACTCACTAATCAAATGAAATACGAAATCTGATTATTACGGTAATTGATTTCATGACAAGTTAATTTTTTTTTAGTTGAGAGCAGTGTCGCTTCGAACTGTTTGTAATCAGCGAATGTGTCTCAAACCAATGGGTTGATTGGCAACACTGCTGGAGTGGCACGGGTGCGTGATAACGCTCTGGACTTTACTTTAACGAACGAGTCCGCCCTGAATTTTTCACAATGTGGTTTGAATCTTTGTGAGTGCGGCAGGTTAGACTTAGGTGCCGTGTATCAGAAAATGCCAACCACGTCACAATTATTAACTTTCATCTGGTCATCAGAGAACAGGTGATTTTAGGAATTAAATGAGCTTCGTACGCTCAAAGAAGAGCCCTATTGCTCGAATACGTTCACTCGCTCTATTAGCTGCCGATTGAGTTCTTAATACATCGGTCTATTTATTGCTTCTCGCCATAAGCCGGTTTCCCACTAAATGCTTGATGAACCCACGAACTACGAATTACCCATGCGAGATAGTAAAGGAGTTGTAGAGAACCCCAGAAGGAACGTTCTATGCGTTGATCTTGATGGCACTTTTGTGCATACCGATCTTCTGCTGGAGTCGTTGTTGTGCTTGTTACGCCAACAGCCGTTTTATCTATTCTTGCTACCGTTTTGGTGGTTTCGTGGAAAAGCGTATCTGAAAAGTGAGATCGCGAGTCGCGTGGATTTTAGCGCTGCCCACCTGCCTCTAAACCAAAAAGTTGTCGACTACATTAACTCAGCTAAGCAGTTAGGCTC
>JALZWO010000062.1 GCA_023300375.1 Granulosicoccus sp.
TTGCTCAACACGTAATCGCATTTCACGGGCGGCCTTGTTGGTGAACGTGACGGCCATGATACTGAACGGCGAGACACCCTCTACTCGAGTAAGCCAGGCGATGCGATGCACCAGCACACGCGTTTTACCGCTTCCTGCACCAGCTTGCACCAATAAGTGCCCGGGCGGAGAACTTACCGCTTGGCGCTGTGCATCATTGAGAGAGTCGAGAAGGTCAGAAACATCCATAGCATCATGGTAGCAATGCTCAACACATTAGTGTTAGTCAACGCATCGAACTGACGAGTAGTTGCGTTAGAAAATAGCGCATTCACGTGATTGCCGATTATACTGTGCCGTATGATAACTGCAGACCAAGCATTAGCCAGGCTCAAGTCAGGCAACGAACGCTTCAAGAACAACATGCTCGATCTCAGCGCCTCGGCCTGCGGGGCCAGACGTGACGAGATTGTTCAAAGGCAAGAACCTTTCGCGATCATATTGGGGTGTTCTGATTCACGGGTACCCGCGGAGATCGTTTTTGATCAAGGCCTCGGGGATCTCTTTGTTATTCGTGTGGCCGGGAATATCGTCGCGCCATCCCTACTTGGCAGCGTAGAGTTCAGCGCCGTCACACACGGGGCTCGTTTGGTGGTTGTACTAGGTCATACACAATGTGGGGCCATACAGGCTACGGTCAACGAACTAAAAAAGCCCAGTGACAATCAATCACCCAACCTTCAATCTATCGTTAGTCGTATCAAACCCTCAGTGCACACGCTTCTCGAGGCTGGGCTCCATAGCGATGAAGAGTCACTCATCAAACTAGCCACTCGTGCCAATATTCGCGCATCGGTTGCCCATTTACGCTACGGCTCACAGGTGCTCGAAGAGCTTGTCGCTAATGATGGCCTTCAAGTTGTTGGCGCTGAATACAATCTAGAGACAAGTGTTGTGGATTTCTTTGATCATCACGACAACATCATCACCACCATAGAGCATTGATCTAGGCTGGTAAATTTGGTCTGCAAATACCCGATTACCAAATTAGGTTTTCAAAGGAAAGTCGGTGCTAAAGTGATGCTCTGATCAGATCACTGGCGACCATACACCGCTGAATTCCTTCATGTCGTCAGCACTTACTCGCCCTTTGGCATATAAGGCATCTAACGCCTCTTCATCAAGCTCTATTGCCGAACCATCCTCCGCATCGCAATATTGCCAGGCCCCTGAAATTGACATCAAAAAAAGTGTCTCTAGCAGATCACCTACTCTGACAGCCCATTGGTTGGCTATATTTTGCAAGGCGACATTGTTCAGTGGCTTTTGCTGTTTCTCGAACTCACCTATTAGATAAGAAGATATCCCTTCATCCCAGAGAGGATCGCCGTCTTTTACTAGCATGCTTATTGACATTGTGTGGGTCTACCGCAGTGTTTATCATTTAACGGCAGCATCACATTCAAACTGTTGCCGTAAGCCTGACAGATTGAACAAAACTTGCGATCAATCACATGATTACAGACTATGCGTTATTCATGCCAGCAAAAAGCTGAAAGTTGAGTCCATAGGTATCAGATAAACGTGACACTAGCGCCGCCTCAGCCCAGCTAACAGAAATCCGACACCAGCAAGCCCAATCACCCCAATCCACCAGGCAATATCTCCGTCGGCACTTATCATTGAGGCACTGCCAAGCAAACCGGCCACAATGACAAGACTGGCACCTGTGATACTACTCCTCAGTGCAAATGACTGCGGTAGTTCGAGCATTGTATTTTTGCCAACATGTCCAGCAGCACCGTAGTTGACTGCTTGATTCTGAAATTTTAAATAATCATGAATCAGCATGGGCATCTCGGGCATCGCTTTTAGAATGGCTGGTGCTTGATCCACAAAACGCTTGATAACTGTTTTTGGATTATTGGATTTGACAACCCAACGTTGCAAAAATGGTTTTCCGGTTGCCCATATATCAAGCTCCGGATAAAGCTGCCTGCCTAAGCCTTCAATATTGAGCAATGTTTTTTGCAGTAATACCAGCTGTGGTTGAACCTCCATTTCAAATCGTCTAGCGACGTGAAATAACTGTAGAAGCACTTCACCAAACGATATTTCTGACAACGGTTTGTCAAATATTGGCTCGCACACAGCGCGAACTCCAGCTTCGAGTTCACTAACACGCGTATCACGCGGAACCCAACCTGAATCAATGTGCAATTGGGCAACGCGGCGGTAATCTCGCTGAAAAAATGCCAGCAAGTTCTCTCCGATATACCGTTGATCTTCATCAGTCAACGAACCAACAATACCAAAATCGACGGCTATGTACTGTGGATGATCAGGGGTGTCGCGAGACACAAAAATATTTCCGGGATGCATATCAGCGTGGAAAAAATTGTGATCGAACACTTGTGTATAGAAAATCTCTACACCGTGTTCAGCCAGTTTTTTCATATCCATCCCAATCGCTTGCATGGCTTCGGTGTCACGAATTGGAATGCCACTGATGCGCTCTTGGACCATGACATCAGAGCGGGTCATATCCCAGTAGATTTCCGGGATGTACAGCTCTTTGCTACCTTTGAAGTTGTTCCGTAGAACCACAGCATTGGTTGCCTCGGCAACAAGGTCAAGCTCGCCATAAATAGTACGCTCGTATTCCGCGACAACTTCTTTGGGCCGCAAACGCCTGCCATCATGAAGAACCGCCGACACCATGTTGGCCAACACGTACATCAAACTGATGTCACGGCCTATCGTTTCACGGATACCAGGTCTGAGTACTTTTACAACCACCTGTGTATTGTTGTGCAGCACGGCACCATGTACTTGAGCGATAGAGGCAGAGGCAATAGGTGCCATCTCAAAGCTCTTGAACAACACCTCGACCGAGTCATTGAGAGATGTCTCAATTTGCTGCCTGGCCAGTTCACTGTCAAACGGTTTGACTTTATCTTGCAGCAGCGTGAGTTCATCACCAATGTCATCTGGTAACAGATCCCGACGCGTTGACAACACTTGTCCCAATTTAACAAACACAGGGCCCAGCTCTTCCAGAGCGAGTCTAATGCGTTGCCCACGTGGCATGCTACGCGTCTCAGCACTCACCCACCGAGTGGGCGACAAGACAAAGAGATACCGCAAAGCACGTGCTGGCGAGTTGTCCAGAAACAAGTCTTCCAGCGCATATTTGACAACAACCCGCTGAATTTTTGCGAATCGCGCTACATGACCTAGCATGCCCTACTCCTTAGTCGCTCTAACATGCTGGTGTTTTTCAAGTTGAGCTATGCGGGCCGTCAGCCTGTCTGTATCAGCACGCAATTGATCGACATCGTCATTAAATGTGCGCACTCGACTATTCGGCGCAAGCACCTCGATCTCTTCTTGCAAGTAATCACTAGTATTACTACTCGTACTTTGGCGAGTGCGATTCATCCATTCCAACAATCGCATTCTTGTCATATCCAGCTTATGAGTTATACCGTCACCCAGAATTCCAGAGACCGCCTCCTGCCAATCAGGATCTAATAGGGCCACCAAGTGTTTGACTTGCTGACTGGTCTCGATATCACCCTCAATCAAGACCTCTCCGGTATAGACTGCGTTGTTGCTGCTTGTTAGTGACTTAAGCGCAGACAAGCGCCCAGTGATCGTGGCATCAGCTACAAACTCATCATTGTCATCAGGAGAATCTAGATGCACGCGTCCATCAACAATCGACACACTTAATGACAATGGAGGGCTGGTGACATTAATACGTATCACCTTACCGTCTAAGGCCTGGAGCCTTGCGCGAGTATCAGGGTCCAGCTTCAGCACTGACTCAATGGCCTTTTCAAGGCCTGCTGCTATGGGAAATGGCAATTTCACAGGTAGCTAGAACTTATACCCTTTGTGTAATGCAACAACACCACCGGTCAGATTGTGATAACTCGTTCTGCCAAATCCAGCACTGATCATCATGCTCTCAAGCGTATCTTGGTCAGGATGCATACGAATTGATTCGGCCAAATAGCGATAGCTATCGGCATCATTAGCGACCAGTTTTCCCATTAACGGTAAGGCAGAAAATGAGTAAGCATCGTAAGCTTTACTCAACAACGGAAGCACGGGTTTGGAGAATTCGAGCACCAATAACTTTCCGCCGGGTTTAAGCACCCTATGCATGGACTCTAAAGCACGATCTTTGTCAGTAACGTTGCGAAGCCCGAAAGCCATAGTGATAACGTCAAAGCTATCGTCTTCAAAAGGCAAGTATTCTGCATTGGCTTGTGCGTAGTCTATGTTGTGTACCAAACCTTTGTCGATTAGCCTGTCGCGACCCGTACTGAGCATGGCATTGTTAATATCTGCCAGAACCACTAGCCCTTTGCTACCCACTCTTTCAGAGAATTTAGCCGCCAGATCCCCAGTGCCCCCTGCTAGATCCAGAACCACTTGGCCAGGTCTTACCGCTGCCTGCGAGACAGTGAATCGCTTCCATAACCGATGTACACCGAATGACATAAGGTCATTCATAACGTCGTATTTAGCTGCGACAGAATCAAAGACCTGACCGACCATACCGACCTTGGCTGCTGCGTCAACATTTTGGTAGCCGAAATGTGTTTTCTCTTCACTCATCCTGTCATTACTTCCAGTTCGTCAACGTGGATCATCCAATCGTCATTTTGCGGATGTTGCGTGGTGTGTATCACTCGATATGGCGCCTTAAGACTTCTTACGGCTGTGGCCCGCAGCCTTCAATTTAGCCAGGTAACCTTGCCAATTTTCTTCGTAATGTTGACCCAAACCGTACAGATAACTCCATGTGAACAGGCCTGAATCATGGCCATCATCAAAGTAAATTTTCAGTGCATAGTTGCCGCTGGGTTCCAGCTGGCTAATACCCACCTCTTCCTTTCCTACCTGCAGTACTTCCTGGCCAGGACCATGACCCTGCACCTCAGCTGAAGGTGAGCTAATTCGTAAGTATTCGCAAGTCAGATTACACTCGAATCCATCATCAAACAGTAGCTCGAGCACACGGCTTTTTTGATGGAGCTTTATGTTGGTGGGACGTGGCATGTGTGACCTTTCAGATGATTAAACAAGAACAAACAACAGCACAGCAAAAGGGCTGTGCGTTAGCACTAAAGAATGTAGCGACTTAAATCTACGTCCTGCACAAGATCGCCAAGATGACTATCCACATAGTCGGCGTCAACGGACAAGCTTTTACCCGCGTTATCGGATGCATCAAACGATGCCTGCTCTAGTAGGCGTTCCATAACCGTATGCAAACGGCGTGCACCAATATTTTCAGTGCTTTCATTGACCTGCCAAGCAACCTCAGCGATACGCCTTATGCCATCTTCTTTAAATTCAAGCGTGACGTTTTCAGTGCTTAGTAAGGCTGCCGCCTGTTCAGTCAATGATGCCGCAGGCTCGCTGAGTATTCGTTGAAAATCGTTGGTACTCAGCGCTTCTAGCTCAACTCTGATAGGTAAGCGCCCCTGTAGCTCAGGGATCAGATCGGAGGGTTTGGATAAATGGAATGCGCCACAGGCAATAAACAAAATGTGATCGGTTTTGACCATACCAAACTTAGTAGAGACCGTACTTCCTTCAATCAGCGGCAAAAGATCGCGTTGCACGCCTTCACGTGAAACGTCTGCTCCACTGGTGCGCTCACCACCGCGAGCAACCTTATCTATTTCGTCGATGAACACAATGCCATTCTGCTCGATGTTGTATAGAGCCTGTGTTTTCATGTCCTCATCATTGATCAATTTGCCGGCTTCTTCGTCGATCAGCAATTTCATGGCCTCCTTGACCGGCATCTTTCGCTTTTTCACACGCTCGCTGCCAAGATTCTGAAACATACCTTGAAGCTGCTGCGACATCTCTTCCATGCCCGGCGGTGCCATGATCTCCATGCCCGCGGCCTGCATACTGACGTCTATCTCAATTTCTTTGTCATCTAGATCGCCTTCACGCAACTTTTTGCGAAACTTCTGCCGGGTACTGTTCTCTGGCGTTTCTTTGAACGAATGGCCAGCTGATGACGCAGGTGGTAACAAGACATCCAGAACGCGCTCCTCGGCGGCATCCTCAGCACGCGTTCGCATCTTTTGCTTGGCGTGTTCGCGAGCCTCTTTAAGCGCTACATCAGCAAGATCTCTTATGATGGACTCCACATCGCGGCCTACATAACCCACCTCAGTGAATTTGGTGGCCTCCACCTTAATGAACGGTGCATTCGCAAGGCGGGCTAGTCGTCTGGCGATCTCTGTCTTGCCCACACCTGTTGGACCAATCATGAGAATATTTTTGGGTGTTATCTCATCTTTGAGATTATCAGCCAGCTGCTGCCGGCGCCAGCGATTACGCAACGCAATGGCTACAGCACGTTTGGCAGCAGCCTGACCGATGATGTGCTTGTCCAATTCCTGGACAATTTCGCGAGGGGTCATGTTGGACATGAATAAACCTAGGTTAAATCTATGTGTTTTGTTCGGAAGCGCAACAATGCCATCCGATCAGGAATCTGACTCAAGAGTTTCAATCGTCAGATTGTTATTAGTGTAGATGCAGATATCTGCGGCTGTTTCAAGACTGTAACGAACAATCTCTTCCGCTGAGAGCTCTGTGTGTTGCAACAAAGCTCGCGCTGCTGATTTTGCAAAATCTCCTCCCGAACCTATAGCAATGATCCCGCCCTCTGGCTCGATAACATCGCCGTTACCGGTGATAACTAACGACGCTGTTTCATCAGCTACCGCTAGCAGGGCTTCAAGACGACGCAGCATTCTATCGGTTCGCCAATCTTTTGCCAGTTCCACAGCAGCTCGTGTGAGTTGCCCACCATGCGCTTCAAGCTTTGCCTCGAAACGTTCAAACAAAGTGAACGCATCAGCCGTTCCACCAGCAAAACCCGCTAGCACACGATCCTTGTAGAGGCGACGTACTTTTCGCGCGTTACCTTTCATCACCACATTGCCCATACTCACCTGCCCATCGCCACCTATGACAACCTGGTTGCCACGACGCACTGAACAGATAGTTGTTCCACGGAACTGTTCCACAAATTTATCCCAGACTTTGATAGTAATAGTGTACCTGTAGTACACATTGAACGCTTAAGACGAACGTTTGCCGACAACGTATGCTAGCCTCCTGCAATGCATCTTAGTATCCCTCACAGAACTGTCGCAGACACAGACAGTTTCCCGGTTAATCCCGAAGGCGTCGCACAATGGCTAGCCAAGCTACGCCCGTTGCAATCTGAATCCAATGCGCGCGAAGTCTACCGCGGCCTCAAGCACAGCAACAGACTGCATAACGATGTCAGAAATCGCCGCTCAGTTATTACCTGCTTTGTTCCCATACTCCGCGAACTACAAAACCACCTTAGCGAGCTCAGTGATGCGCAGCCTCTTCCTCTCACTCGTGAATTTGCGCGCCATGCCCGACTGCGCGACGCCTTGCTCAGAGAAGAAGCCTTTGCCTTCAAAATTCTGCTGAGTGATAGCGAGAAACTTCAAGCCGATGACGCTCGCCGCGCCATGCTGGCTTTAGCCCGACAAGCCGAATCGCTGGTTCATGCTTACCGTCATATTCCAGACGCATTGATCGAAGATGCACATCAACTCTACGCCCTGGCAGAAGAGCATGGTTTGCTCAACCAGCAGAGCGATTCCAAGCATCCAAGCTGTGAGGATCATTTCCGATACATCTTGCTTTTGTGTATTTCAGATCTCAAACAACAACGCGTTAAGCAGTTACCACTGATCATGGATTTTTTGCGCAGTACTGTGGCGGATATCCACATTGAACGCAATAGAAAAACCGACACCATTACACCCTACGATTTTGCCATCAATCTGCGCCGCGGCTCACGACCTGAACCTGCTCCCCATTTATTAGGCGAACAGTTCGACGACGTCAGATGGTTCAGTGTTGCACCAGTCTTATACCGCATCACTCATTTATCCAAACTCATTAAAGCAAACGCCGGTGCAGCCCCCGGCTTGAGCACGCTTGAAAAACTATCTCTCTCGCGATTACACGCAGCCATATCACGGACACGGCAGAGACGTTGTGCTCGAAGCATTACTGACATTCCGCAACGCGTTGTCTTCGGACATAAAGAAATAAGCGCACAGCTCTCCTACAAACCTACTCAAATCACTCCAGATGTCGATTCTGGCTGGGTAGTCAGCAACCGTGCGCCACAAGGCCTGTGTTTGTCCACCAGACGTTGCAGCGCTGGAATGGTGCAGGTAGGCGAGCTGGTCAGCATCGCTGATACCAGCGAACCGTTGATCAATGCCGCATCTGACAGTAATAGCCGTATCAATATTTTGTTAGGCACCGTTCGCTGGGTTCGTGCGGAGGGTGCTCTGGGCATCACTGTCGGCGTGGAGTTCATGGCCAGAACCGTACTACCAGTAGCTGTTACTCGTCAGCTTGATGACAACATCAGCTCTGAAGATATTTCAGCCACAGTCGATAAATCTGTAGCTGAAAACGCGTTGATCGTTGCCTGTCGAGTCAATGCGCAGGTGCTACAAACCATATTGTTACCGTCTTACCTTTACAGTAGCGGCGACAAACTGATCGCCAGTCAAGGTGGTCGTACCCGTCACATACAGCTACGCAGCTGTATGCAGAGCAATGGCATGTTTAGTCAATTTTCACTCGTTTCAACTTGATATCGTCTGACATACCCCTATCAGAACGTCGTAGAGAATTCCCTAGCTGGGCGCAAATCGCCACCACACTCCAACAAATGACCAGTGAAAGTTTCCTGAAGCGTAGGTGAATCGCACTCACGCTCTAGCCCTTGAGCTTCTGCCAGTTTTTTGAGTCGCATCTGTACCGTTCGCGGCGCAATACGCTTACCACGGGTACTCAAAAACACGGCTCTCTCATCTGCACCGGGCAGGCTGCGTCGATAGCCAAGCCACTTGTTGATCGCACTGACTGTCTGCTCCCCTACCGGCACATCAGCGACTTTGCCGCCTTTACCAGTGACCCGCACCTGACCAACACTCAAATCAAGGTCGACCAGATCAATATTCACCAGTTCAGCCAGACGTAACTTAGATGAATACAGCAGCTCGTACATCGCTAGATCCCGACAAGTCATTGGATCGCTCAGAGTTTGGGTGAGCAAGCTATTCATTTCATCGGGTACACACTTGGCCGCTACTTCAGGTTTGTCAGTGGGCGCCAGAGTATCCTGTGCAGGGTTGGCAGAGGCCAGCGAGTTGTCGATGAGAAAATTGTACAGTCCACGCACAGCGGATAAACGTCTAGCCAGACTTCGACCAGAGATACCCTCGCGATGTTGTTGATCGACAATGGCATCTATGTCATGTGAAGTCATTGAGCGCCAGTCAGCGATGTCACGATGAGTGGCTGAGCTTGCCACAGCCTTCAAATCACGAGCATAGTTGACAACGGTGTGAGGAGAGGCGCGTCGCGCTACCTCAAGCTCTTGCACATACTGATTGATCCCCTCTAGGAAGCCAATCACTTGCCGACTACCAGCTGTTCCATGCCATAACTATGAATACGCCGACTAAGTAGATCCCCCATCTGGTTAAGAAACATCACGCCTTTAGTAGAGCTAAAGCGCGCTTCATCCCTGCTGGTCAACATGATGAGGCCAAGCTTGCGTTCGAACTGCAACGGGATAATAGCCGCAGAGGCAACTTCGGAGTAATGCTTGCCCAGGATAGCAACCAGTTGCTCCGTATCTGGCATCCCACACACCGTTTCACCAGAATCAAACACATCACTGAAATGTTTGATTCGTTTGTCTGTATGCCGGACGACGGTTGCACCCTCGACTTCCAGTAATTTGGCAGGTCGACTTCTTATCGCCGCTTTTACCGGGCTCTTAGTCGTCACTGCGCCTTCGACTACGGCGGCTGATTTGTCAGCACTTTTTCGTGAACTTCTCGCAGTCTTAGTGCGCTTCGGTGCCGGAGCTATCAACATGATATGCACGTTCTCCGCACTGAAATTTTCTCGCAAGCTTGATTGCGTTAGGCTCACAATTTCTGCCATTGAGGGAGCCGTAATAATGTCCTGAATTAGTGCATGCAGTCGCTGATGTAAGTTCTCGTTATGACGAGCTACCGCAATGAGGTCACGCAAACTGTTTTCCAGATGCGAACACCGACTTCGGAGAACACTGACTTGCTTTTCAACCAGCGAAATTGCAGACCCTGATTCGTGAGGCACTTTCAAGCCAACGAGTATTTCTTTGTTTTCAACAAAAAATTCAGGGTTGCCAGACAAGTATTTGACGATATCCGCATCGGAAATAGCGCGGCCGGCTTCAGTACTGCCTTTAGTACCTATCTCAGTTGGTTCAGATTGCATATTTTGTTATATTTTTATTTGGCCCTCAAAGACTGTAGAACATGGGCCCGTCATTTCAATCGAAGCTTGCACATTTGGCCAATGTATTTTCAAATCACCGCCCGGTAAGCTCACAATGGCGGTGTTATCGAGTAAATTCTGGCGATGAGCAATCGCTAGCGCTGCACACGCGCCTGAGCCACAAGCTAAAGTTTCGCCAACGCCTCGCTCAAATACTCGCAAACGGATGTGCTGGCGATCCAACACCTGCATGAAACCTACGTTCACACGTCGTGGAAACCGCTCGTGAGACTCGATAGCGGCACCCAGAGTCAACACATCAGCATCGTCCACATCGTCTACTTTTAAAAGTACATGAGGATTGCCGATGCTAGCCGCCCCCACCTGTAAACATTGCTCGCCCACCGTCAAGGAATAAAATTCGCTGGCAGTATCCGCTAGAAATGGTATGGCCACGGGCTCGAATTGTGGCACGCCCATCAACACACTCACTTGCCCATCCTCGAGTAGCTGAAGTGTGACGATGCCGCGCACAGTGTTCACTCTAATGGATCGGTTGTTAGTCAGGTTACGATCGCTGACATAACGGGCGAAACAACGGGCTCCGTTGCCACAATGCTCAACCTCTTCTCCGTCAGCATTGAAAATCTGATAATCGAATTCAGCATCAGCCACGCTGGCTTGCCTGACGACCAAGAGTTGGTCAAAACCAATACCCATGTGTCTGTTTGACCAGGCAAGAATGTTCTCGGTATCAAATTGAATATCATCAGAGCGGTTGTCAATGACCATGAAATCATTGCCCAAACCATGCATCTTGGTAAACTCAAGCGTCTTCACGTGACCACGAATTCCTCAGCAAACAACGACTCTACGCTCTCTCTTGAACGGACTAAGTGTGCCTTGCCCCCATCAACCATAACTTCGGCAGGACGACCCCTTGTGTTGTAGTTAGAACTCATGGCAAAACAATACGCGCCCGCCGAATGCACACATAACAAATCGTTCTCTGCTATCGCTAGTTCACGCTGTTTTCCCAGAAAGTCAGCTGATTCGCACACCGGTCCAACCACATCGTACACTTGAGACTGTCTATCCAGTGTCTCCACCTCTTCAATGGCCTGCCATGCGCTATACAGTGCAGGGCGCAACAAATCGTTCATGGCCGCATCAACCACGGCGAAGTGTCTGTCCTCATTATTTTTCAGGTATTCCACACGCGTCAGTAGCACCCCTGCCTGACCCACAATATAACGCCCGGGTTCAACCACTATCTGTAAATTGCGTTGTCCGATAGCCTCTTTGACACACGTAGCCCATGCTTGTATATCGAGTGCCCGCTCGTCTTCAGCGTATTGAATTCCCTGACCACCACCCACATCGATGTGCTTAAGCTTGATGCCTTCCGCGTCGAGTGTATCGATCATCTGCACCAGCAAAGTCACAGCATCTCGGTAAGGGTCGAGTGAGCTGAGTTGAGAACCAATATGACAATCAATGCCATGGACATCAAGAGAGCTAAACTCTGCAGCTTGACGATACGCACCCATGGCATCACTCATGTTGATACCAAACTTATTCTCTTTTAAGCCTGTTGATATGTACGGATGCGTCATAGCATCTACATCGGGGTTAATCCGTAGCGACACAGGCGCCTGAGTACCGTGCGCTGCAGCCACCTCAGCCAAGCGGTTCAGCTCTGAGACTGACTCTATATTGAAGCAGCGAATGCCTGCATCGAGCGCCGCTTCCATTTCGTGTGTTTGCTTACCTACACCTGAAAACACAATGCGTTCAGCTGCGCCACCAGCAGCCAGCACTCGTTTAAGTTCGCCTATTGACACGATATCAAAACCTGAACCTAGCTGAGCAAGCACATTCAACACACCCAGATTGCTGTTTGCCTTCACGGCGTAACAGATCAGATGATCAGTACCCGCCAAAGCCGTAGCAAACTCCTGCCAGGCAGCTTCGATACTTGCACGGTGATACACGTAGAGGGGTGTACCAAATTGTTCGGCAAGATCACTGCAGCGTACCTCGCCTGCCATTAGCGAACCAGATTGACGGTAAAAAGGAGTCATAAGCTGTGTGTTATCTAAATACGTTTAATGGTTGTGCGTTGGGTAGCAAACGAGATTGCTGACGAACAGAAGATATTATTGCGCCTCGTCTGGCTGTATTTGTGCATCCGTTTCAGACTCACGTTTTTTTTTGGCAGCTTCCAGTCTCTGTGCATCCGTTAAATCCTGACGTTGCGCAGCATTGTCAATTAATTCACTGGTGGTGTTCAGTTCTTCCGCTGTTTGTTCGTTTATTGGCAGATAGAGATCACCCTTACGCCCACAACTCGACAAGGCGAGCAACAACGTTGGCAGTAACAGGTACAGACAGGTTCGCATCTTTTCTCCAACACACGCTCTACAGTGAGCGTTAAGGACAGGGCTTGCCTAGAGTATACTCGTCCACGTCCATACACTTAACCATCGACACACGCTCATGAGTACCCAAGCCAGCATACAGCCGCTAGAAACCATCGAACTGCAAACGGCCACGACCTGCCAGTTCAGCGTGATCTGGCTACATGGGCTTGGCGCCAGTGGACACGATTTTGAGCCTATCGTGCCCGAACTGGGTCTTGGCGACTCAATAGGCGTCAGGTTTATTTTTCCGCACGCCCCTGTTCGTCCGATCACCATCAATGGTGGTGCGCCGATGCCCGGATGGTACGACATAGATTCACTGGACTTTGGGCAACGCAAACAGGACTTAGCAGGTATTGAGCAATCAGCTGCACAGGTCAATGCCTTAATTGAGGCTGAAATTGGGCGTGGCATCGCAGCCAACAACATCATTCTTGCCGGGTTTTCTCAAGGCGGTGCGATTGCGCTTTTTACAGCTCTCACCAGCAAGCACAAACTGGCTGGCGTGATGGCATTATCAACGTATCTGCCAGTGCAAGACACCACGGTCGAGCACCTAAGCGCACACGCAACACAATTGCCTGTGTTCATGGCACACGGCCAGTTTGACGATGTGATTCAAATGCAACACGCGCAACAATCTCATGAGAAACTGACAGAACTCGGTTTAGCCGTGCAATGGCACGACTACCCGATGGCACACAGCGTCAGTGCTGAAGAAATAGCAGATATATCGACGTGGCTGAAAGATCAACTCGGTTTGTAGGCAGTTGATAACCGCACTTTTGCCCGTTCTATAGCCTGTTCTACAGCTGCGGGGGCTGTACCACCGATATGTGAACGGGCATTAACAGAGCCTTCCAGTGTCAGCACGTCAAAGACATCTTGCGTAATCTGCTCACTAAACAGTTGGAGTTGCTGCAAGGACATATCTGCCAAGTCTATTTCGTGTTTAACACCGTGGGCTACCGCCTCACCGACGACCTCATGTGCATCTCTGAATGCCATGCCCTTGCCCACGAGATAATCAGCTAGGTCGGTTGCTGTGGAGAAACCTGATTTAGCCGCATGGCGCATGGATTCGTGTTTAACCTGAATAGCAGGCAACATATCAGCAAACGCACACAAACAACCAAACCAGGTGTCAACCGAGTCAAACAGTGGTTCCTTGTCTTCCTGATTGTCTTTGTTATAGGCCAGCGGCTGACTCTTCATCAATGTCAGTAGAGACATGAGGTTGCCATAGACACGTCCGGTTTTTCCACGCACCAGTTCGGGCACGTCCGGGTTTTTCTTTTGCGGCATGATCGATGAGCCTGTGCAAAAACGGTCAGGCAAATCAATGAAGCGAAACTGAGCTGACATCCACAACACGAGTTCTTCAGCAATCCGTGATAAGTGCATCAGACTGATAGCACTTGCTGAACAAAATTCGATGGCAAAGTCGCGATCACTGACAGCATCCAGAGAGTTTTCGCAAACCTCGCTGAACTCCAGTAACTCACGGGTAATTTGTCTGTCTATCGGGTACGAGGTGCCCGCAAGAGCCGCGGCACCCAGTGGCATGCGATTGAGTCGTTTACGCGTATCACTCAACCGCTCCAGATCGCGAAGCAACATCTCGAACCACGCCATCACATGATGGCCAAAGGTCACTGGTTGTGCTGTTTGTAAATGCGTAAATCCTGGCATGATGGTCGCCTTTTCTTTGGCAGCCAGTTCAAGTAGACCCTCCAGAAGTCGCACCAATTGCAATGCGGTCTGGTCACAAGATTCACGTAAATATAATCGGATGTCAGTGGCCACCTGGTCATTGCGAGATCTGCCTGTATGCAAACGTTTGCCAGCATCACCAATTTTGGCAGTCAGTGCAGCTTCAATGTTCATGTGAACATCCTCCAGCGCGACAGACCATTGAAATGCGCCAGACTCTATATCCTTCTCAACCTCGTTGAGCCCACCCTGAATAGCCTGATTGTCCTCCTGAGTGATAACACCTGTGCGTTGCAACATGGTGGCGTGCGCTCGGCTACCCTGAATATCCTGTCGATACATGCGCTTGTCAAAATTCACTGATGCGGTGAATTCCTGCACAAACTGATCGGTTGATTCTGTAAATCGTCCACCCCACAGAGACTCACCGGATTCGCTGACTTGCGTTCCAGCAGTATGCTGCTGCTCAGGTGAATTAGCGGAAGTAGGTTTATCAGACTGGCTCATGTGGTTTTCCAAAAAATTACAGGCAACCGTATACTAGCCTCTTTCACGCACAGCGCTCTTTATCAACGATGGTAAAACAGTGAGTCGCCAATGAACACCACAGACAACAGTCGGCCTCGTGTACTCATTACACGCCCGATAGACCAAAGCGAACCCTTCGCAACCCTATGCCAGAGCGCAGGATTTAGCACCACATTACTCCCCTGTCTAGAGATATTACCCGTTGTCGTGGCTCCCACTACGTTAGATGCTCAGCGAAATAGAGCCGAGCATGTTCTGTTCACGAGCGTAAACGCAGTCAAATTTGCTCATGCGATTAGGCCGCTACCGTGGCCCAATTGCATCGTACATGCCATTGGTTCAGCAACAGCCAGTGCACTGCGCAACCATGGTCAGCAGTTATTTGATGACCCTCGCCCACCGTACAACAGCGAAAGCTTTCTTCAACAATTAAGCACGGTTGAACCTGCACATTTACTGATGATTAAGGGGGTGGGTGGTCGTACGCTAATTCCCTCATACCTACTAGAGCGGGGCTGGCAAGTCAGTTCTGCTGATGTCTACCGACGCCAGCTACCAAACATTCCCAATGGGCAAATAGACGAGCTATTCACGATGAAACCGCCTGATATGGTCAGTGTCAGTAGCGATCAAGTGCTCAGTAATTTGTGGCAATTGTGCTCCCAATATCAACACGTGCTGAGCAAACTGCCTCTGATCGTTAACAGTCAGCGTTGTGCAAGCCTGGCATTAGAACTAGGTTTCGTTCATCAAATTCTGGTAGCCGATCCCGCTGGCAACGAAGGTCAGATCGAGATTCTTTGCAATTGGAGGTTAACAGCGACAAAAATGTGAACTACAATACATATCAATGTTGTATGGCAGTAATCGACATGGAAACACGGCTTAAGGAGTTGACGTGAGTCTAGGGAATCTAACCGTCGTTATGCTAGGAATGCGCCAATCAATATTTTATTGACAACACATTCTCGAGACTCGCTGCATGCGAGAACTCTCGGCATCTCTAACCTGTTTATGACATGCGCGCACCACCATGCAAGTACAACACATCAATAAAGCTCCACATTTTTTACCATCGTCGGCTTTGCCCATCCCGGACAGACCTGCACAAACATTAGCGCTTGTTGACTTTAAATAGTCGACATCATGATGCTCATGTCCGAACAGGACAACTCCATTCTTGAAAGACGCGCTGATCACAAAGTGCGGCAAGCTGTGGACAACATACAGCAGCGATTTCTGGACAGAGTCGGGGAACGCGTCGCCCGTGGTCTATCGTCCAAAGAACTCAGTGAAGAATTAATACTGGAATCACTGCGATTAGTGAGTGCATCCTACGGCTGTGTGCTCAGACCTCTTGAAAACGGCGAGCTAGCGCTAGACGCAAGCGTCATCATAAATTTGGACGGTGCTGTAACCCGCAAGCAAGACAGATTAATCAATAGCACACCCGACGACACTGTCAAAGATGTGCTGCTTGCCCAAAAGCCTGTCTTCTCTAACGACACAAGCGATTTACTACTCCGTAACTTACCGTCAAGCGCGCCAGCTATCGGCTCTATCGCCGTTTTTCCTATTGTCGAAAACGGCTCGGTCAAGAGCTTGTTGATGATTGCCAATGCAAAAGTACGGTTCGATCTGGTTACCGTGAAACGGTTGCAAAGCATGCTCAATGCCTTCATTCGTGTGCACATAAACAGCATAATCAACCGCGGCATCAATAATGTTATAGCCGGTGTTACTGATACTAATCGTCAACTGGCATCAGTACTTGAAGCCTCCTACAACGCCATCCTTACCGTTGATGATCATTTACGAATCACCGCATTTAATCCTGCCTGTGAACGCTTGTTTGGCGTGAATGAGGATACTGCCTTAGGCTCATTTTTGACACACTTCATCAATCACGAATGTGTCAATGAAATAGAGCGCAACGCTGCAAACTATAGTTACTCACTCAGAACTAATGACGAACACCCCTATGCAATAGAAGATGCACAAGCTATTTTTGCCAAGGTGCAACGATTACCCATCGATATTAAAGCATTTCATGTTCGAACAGACGGTGCTGTACACACCACACTTGTAATACATGAAATAGGCAATGAAGCTAATGCCGATGACAATCTACAGAACACACTGCATCAATACCGAACGCTCACACAACTAGCACCTGTTGGTATCATAAAACTTGATGAGCAATGGTTGTGTAAGTATGCGAACACAATGTGGTGTCAACTGAGCACAATAAGTAAGCCAAATAATTTGGGAGCAGGCTGGATTGAAGCCATTCAACCTGCAGATCAGAGCCATTTTCTGTCAGATATGCGCGCAGCATTGTTGAAGGGCGACATCTATACCCAGACCTACAAACTTAATACCGGTAACAACAATCCATTGTGGGTCAGTTTTAATGCGACCGCCTTACTCGATAATCTCAATTCTTTTAAGGGTGCGTTGATCGTCGTGATGGACATCACTGATCAGTACGAAGCAAAGCGACGATTTAAACAAATTGCACATCATGATCCACTCACCAAATTACCTAACCGTACTAATTTTTTAGAAAAACTTTATCGACTGTTCAAACAGCGTGAAGCACATGCAATTGTCTGTTTGATGTTCATTGATATTGATGGCTTTAAAGCGGTCAATGACACTCTGGGCCATGATGCTGGCGATGAGCTATTGTCTCAAGTGGGTGTGCGTATCAAGCAAGCTGTGCTCGATGGCGATACCGTCGCACGCCTAGGGGGAGATGAATTTACGGTCACATTCGACAGATTGAAGAACGATCGAGAAGCCAGTCTCATTGCAGACGCTATCGTATTTGCGATTAAACAACCGTTCTTATTGCAACAGGAAGAGGTGTACGTATCAGCCAGTATCGGTATTGCAATGGCCACTGGTGCAAACACTGATACAACAGCTGATGCTGGCAGTTTAATAAAACAAGCTGATATCGCCTTGTGCCGCGCTAAGCTATCCGGTCGTTCACGATATATCTTCTTTACACCAGGATTGGATCAAGCCCGCAGTGATCGCTCAATCCTGATTACCAGTCTGCGTCGAGCTGTAGATAGGCAGGATTTTGAACTCTTCTACCAGCCTCAGTTACTGATAAACGAAAACCGACTCTTGGGATTCGAAGCCTTATTACGCTGGCCACAACCCGAGGGTGGTTATATAAGCCCGGGCGTTTTCATAGACGTACTCGAGGAGACTGGGCTCATTGGCGAATTGGGCGAATGGGCAATCTCTCAAGCTTGTGCCCAACATCGAATTTGGTTACGTAGAGGCTTAGTAGGTCCTGCCACGACGATTTCAGTCAATGTGTCTGCACGCCAATTGAGTACTCCTAATTTCGTTGACAGGTTAGCTGGAATTCTTGAAAGACAATCTATGCGGCCTGACAGCTTGATTTTGGAAATTACCGAATCAACACTGGTACAGACAGTTGAAACCAACATTATCAACGAAGTTAAGGCTTTAGGCGTCCAGATTTCGTTGGATGATTTTGGTACAGGTTATTCATCTTTAGCGTACCTGAGCCAATTACCACTGGATCACTTGAAAATTGATCGCTCATTCATTGCTGACATTGGTCGACTTCCACACGCAGTAGCGGTTATCAAAAGTATTATCGCATTGGCAAAAACACTGGGAATACGTGTTATCGCTGAAGGTGTTGAGAGTGCAAATGTATTGCCTCTACTGGCTAACGAAGGCTGTGAAGGTTATCAGGGTTATCATTTCTCAAAGCCGCTACCCGCGCGCGAGATGGCTAACAAGCTCAGACATTTGAAATCGGTCCAACTCAACCATTATGCGAATTTTATTGACCTAGGTAACTAGACGCTGTTGTCGTCATTCCCACCCAGGTGGGAATGCGGCACTGTAAAGTCAATCTAGTCCTAGACTGGGCCAAAGCTCATCCACTTTTCTTTTAACACTCTCGTCCATGACGATAGGTTCGCCCCACTCGCGGTTCGTCTCTCCAGGTAGTTTATTGGTAGCGTCCATGCCCATTTTTGAACCTAAGCCAGACACGGGCGAAGCAAAATCAAGGTAATCAATAGGCGTGTTTTCGATCAGTGTTGTGTCTCTGCTCGGGTCCATACGTGTGGTAATTGCCCAAATAACATCTTCCCACGATCGTGCATTAATATCGTCATCAACAACGATTACAAATTTGGTGTACATGAACTGACGTAAAAAACTCCATACCCCCATCATTACCCGTTTGGCATGACCCGGATATTGTTTTTTCATGCTAACTACAGCCATTCGGTAAGAACATCCCTCTGGCGGTAAATAAAAATCAGTAATTTCAGGAAACTGTTTTTGTAAAATTGGAACAAAAACCTCGTTGAGCGCAACGCCAAGAATAGCGGGCTCATCAGGTGGACGACCGGTATACGTAGAATGATAGATCGGGTCTTTGCGGTGAGTCACTCGTTCAATAGTGAACACGGGGAACTCATCCACTTCATTGTAATAACCCGTGTGATCACCGAACGGACCTTCAGGAGCTGTTTCATCAGGATGTAAAAACCCTTCCAATACAAACTCGGCAGAGGCTGGAACTTGGAGATCTGACAACTGTGCCGTAGCTAGCCGCGTTCGCTCGCCACGCAATAAACCTGCAAATGCATGTTCCGACAAGGTATCTGGCACTGGTGTCACCGCGCCCAGTATAGTGGCTGGATCAGCTCCAAGTGCTACCGCTATAGGGAATGGTTCGCCAGGATGAGCTGCCTGCCATTCCTTAAGGTCTAAAGCCCCACCACGATGACTTAACCACCGCATGATGGTCTTGTTGGGCCCTATCACTTGCTGACGATAGATACCCATGTTCTGACGTTTCTTGTGAGGTCCCTTGGTTATCACCAGGCCCCACGTGATGAGTGGGCCTGCATCACCAGGCCAGCAAGTTTGTACAGGAAGCCTGGAAAGATCCACAGCATCCCAAGTGCATTCCTGACAGGCCGGGTTGCGCGTAATCTTTGGCGCCATGTCCAATACTTTTTTGAAAATAGGTAGAGTGTTCCACGCTTCTTTGATGCCCTTAGGTGGATCAGGCTCTTTCAGGAAAGCTAACAGCTTACCCACCTCACGTAGCGCTTCGACCGAATCTTCACCCATACCATAAGCAACTCGCTCTGGCGTGCCAAACAGATTGCCTAATAAGGGTACATCAGAGCCTATCGGGTTCTCAAAAAGCAGAGCTGGACCGCCTGCTCTCAAGGTACGGTCACAAATTTCTGTTATTTCCAGATTTGGATCAACAGGTGCCTTGATTCGAACTAACTCGCCACGCGATTCAAGCCCGGCGATAAAATCACGAAGGTCGGAATATTTCATGCTAGCTAAGTGCCAATAAATGAGGAGACAAGACAGTCTGATCCGTCAGGACAAGTACGGCCAAAATTATGCAGTCGCACAAGCGTCTAGCCATGAGAGCTGCGTTATCTTTATGTACGTCGAGTTGTACGTAAAGACAACAAGCCCGATCAGGCAGCTAGACCACTGTGTCTTAGCAGAGCTGCAACCTCAGGCTCGCGCCCCATAAATTGTTTGAACGACTCCATAGCGCCTCTTGAACCTCCCACTTCGAGGATATTTTCAAGAAACGCTTTTCCAACCTCTTGGTTGAATATACCCTCTTTCTCAAACCGAGAAAAAGCATCTGCAGACAAAACTTCAGCCCATTTATAGCTGAAATATCCAGCGCTATAACCACCTGCGAAGATGTGTGAGAACGAGTGTTGAAACCGATTAAATTCTGGCGCTGGTACCACGCCAACTCGTTGTCTGATTTTGTTTAGCGTGCCTTGTACATCTGTGGGACTAGACGGTGTTGAGTCTAGGTGAATCTGCATATCAAACAATGAGAATTCGAGTTGCCTAACCAACTGCATGGCTGACTGAAAATTTCTCGCACTGTGCATTTTTTCCAGTAACTCATCGGGCAATGGCTCACCAGTTTGGTAATGACCGCTGATCATATCAATGGATTCTCTTTGCCAACACCAGTTCTCTAAAAACTGACTTGGCAGCTCAACCGCGTCCCATTCGACACCGTTAATACCTGAAACACCGGATGCATCAACTTTGGTTAACATGTGATGTAAACCATGACCGAATTCGTGAAACAAGGTGGTGACCTCGTTATGCGTTAGCAAGGCGGGATCGTCCCCTACAGGCGGCGTTAAGTTGCACGTAAGATACGCAATCGGCAGTTGTATCTCACTTCCAATAAGCTGCCGAGTGGCGCAAACATCCATCCAGGCCCCTCCCCTTTTATTCTCACGAGCATAGTTGTCGAGATAAAACTCACCACGCAACTTATTGTCTGCGTCTTTGATGCAATACAAGCTGACGTCTGGGTGATAAACGTCTGCATCAACCACCTGCTCAATACTCAGACCAAACAACTTGCCGACCACAGCAAACATGCCTGGGATGGCCTTGTTTGCAGGAAAATACGGCTTTAAATCTTCATCTGACAGATCATGTTGTTGTTTTTTCAAACGATCGCTGGCGTAAGCGATATCCCAAGCCTGTAAATCATTTAATCCCAAGTGTTCAGCAGCAAACGCTTTTAGTGCTGCATATTCTTGTTGAGCTTGTGGTTGAGCTCGTGTTGCCAGATCGTTGAGAAAATCGGTAACCTGCTTAGGACTTTGAACCATTTTTGTTGCAACAGAATAATCTGCGTGGGATTCAAACCCTAGCAATTGTGCAGCTTCTGCGCGAAGCTTTAAAATGTTTTCGATGTGCTGTGTGTTATCAAACTGATCCGCATGAGGCCCTTGATCAGATGCCCTGGTACTGAATGCCACAAACATCTCTTCACGTAGGGAGCGATCGTTGGCAAACATCATCACCGCCTGGTAGCTGGGAAATTCCAGATTCACCAAATAACCTGTCATATCACGTGAGGTAGCGCGCTGCTTAGCTGCCGCAATAGCAGACGCCGGCAAACCTTCTAGAGTATCAACGTTATCTATTAATTTATGCCAGGCATTGGTCGCATCGAGAACGTGATCGGAATACTCTGTAGTTAGTTTTGAGAGTTGCTGCATTATTTCTGCATAACGCGTCTTACCCGCCGGGTCCAACGATACTCCGCCCAGTTTGAAATCGCGTAAAGAATGTTCAATCTGTTGTTGTCTAGCAGTATTGAGCGTCTGAAAGTAATCGGACGTGTGCAAAGCCAAGGTTGCGTTATACAGCTGTTCATTTTGTCCCAGCTCGGTACTGTAGGCACTGAGTTTGGGCAGACACGCATTAAACGCCTCTCTGAGTTCATCGCTGTTCATGACAGAATTCAGATGACTTATCGGCGAAAAGAACAAGTTCATTGCATTGTGCGCTTGTTCTAAAGGCTGGACTAGTGAATCCCAAGTAGCCTCTGTAACCGAAGACAATGCGTCAATGACTTGCCTGCAATGCGCGAGATGGACATCGAGTTGTTGTTCTATTTCTTGCGGCTTTACCGACGAAAACGCCGGTCTGTTAATGAGTAATGCTTGGTTCATGAAAGAAAATGGTTTCCAAGGTCGCAAGTAATCGCGGGTTTATGTCGGCTAAGGGATGCATCCCCAACCCATTAAAGCGACCTGTTAAGTTAGACGATCTAGCTGAACAAATTGCTTGTACACATAGGGTTGGGCACGTCAGTAGACACCTTTGAAACGCTAAGGTTTAAACATCAAGGTTAGAAACAGATAACGCATTCTTTTCGATGAAATCTCGGCGTGGCTCAACCTGATCGCCCATTAAGGTCTCGAACACTTCATCAGCAATAATGGCGTCATCGATATTGACCTGAAGCATTCTTCTGGCGGATGGATCCATAGTGGTCTCCCACAACTGCTCAGGATTCATTTCGCCCAAGCCTTTGTAGCGCTGAATTGTCAGGCCCCGCTTGGATTCTAATAGCAGCCAGTCCATCGCCTGTTTAAAACTCTCCACGGGCAGCTCACGCTCCCCTCTAGCGACATAGGCACCCTCGTCCAGCATATCAACCAATTTGTCAGCCAATTTGGCCAGCTGTCGGTAATCGGATGACTTAAAAAAGCCAGGATCCAGCAAGACTTGCTTTTCATTGCCATGCACGCTTCTGACCAGGCTAACGCCAAACTGTCCCTCAATTTCAATGGAAGCCGCAACATACTGAGACGTCGCAGGTAAGTCTTTGTTCAGCGTCTCTGTCAGCGCGTGACCATAAGCAGCTACTACTGCGGAATCGCTCAATTGCTGTGTAGTGAGAGGCGCACGATTTATCATGGCTTCCAGCACATCTCTGTTGAAAAGACGTTCCATTCTGTTCATCAGCAAACCGCCGCGCATATACTCGTGCGCTAGCGCTTCAAAGGCTGTTTCGCTGATGGTAGGAGCATCTGTGCTGACATGAAGCCGAGCACCGTCTAGGGCCAATTGGAGCAAGTAAGCATTGAGCTCCGCATCATCTTTGACATAGCGCTCTTGCTTACCTTTCTTTACCTTGTACAAAGGTGGCTGTGCGATGTAGATATGTCCACGCCGGATGAGCTCTGGCATCTGGCGATAGAAAAAAGTCAGTAACAGCGTACGGATGTGTGATCCATCGACATCCGCATCAGTCATGATCACGATGTAGTGATACCGGAGTTTGTCAGGATCAAATTCATCTCTACCGATACCGCAACCCAGTGCGGTAATCAAAGTGCCGACCTCGGCGCTTTGTAACATCTTGTCAAAGCGTGCTTTCTCGACGTTGAGAATTTTACCCTTCAGCGGCAGAATTGCTTGCCTTCGTCGGTCTCTTCCCTGCTTTGCTGATCCGCCTGCAGAATCACCCTCTACGAGGTAAATCTCTGATTTTGAAGGATCTTTTTCCTGACAGTCGGCTAATTTACCTGGCAAACCAGCAATATCAAGTGCACCTTTGCGACGTGTCATCTCACGCGCCTTGCGTGCAGCTTCACGGGCTCTGGCAGCATCGATAATTTTGGCTGTAATCTCTCTGGCTTGCGTTGGATTCTCTTGTAAGAATTCACTCATGAATTCACCCAACACTGATTCAACAATGCCTTTCACTTCAGAAGAAACCAGTTTGTCTTTGGTTTGGGATGAAAACTTCGGGTCTGGCACTTTCACGGACAATACGGCAGTTAGGCCCTCTCGTGCATCATCACCATTGGCCGACACCTTTGCCTTTGCCGATACACCACTTGCTTCCATGTATTGATTCAATGTTCGTGTCATAGCCGACCGAAAACCGGCTAAATGCGTACCACCGTCCCTCTGCGGAATATTGTTGGTATAACAAAAAATGTTTTCTTGGTAGGTATCTGTCCATTGCAGAGCAACCTCAACAGCGACATCATCTTTACTTCCCAACGTATGGATGACCGTTTGGTTGACAGGTGTGCGCTTCCGATTGAGGTGTTCTACAAATGCTCTTATTCCGCCTTCGTATTCGAAAGTATCAGTTTGATTGGTACGTTCATCGGTGAGGATTATCTTTACACCGCTATTGAGGAATGACAGCTCTCGCAGGCGCTTGGACAAGATGTCGTATTCAAAACTAATGTTAGAAAACGTGTCAGCACTGGGCTTAAAGTGGATCTTGGATCCTGTTTTGTCCGTTGCCTCGCCAGCACTCAAGTCTTTGACGGGTTTACTATCGCGATATTCTTGCGTGTAAACAAAACCGTCTCTGTGAATGGTCAGTTGAAGCCATTCACTCAACGCATTAACCACTGAAATACCCACACCGTGCAATCCGCCCGATACCTTGTAGGAGTTATCGTCAAATTTACCGCCAGCGTGCAAAACAGTCATGATGACTTC